>JACCWL010000119.1 GCA_013697645.1 Tatlockia sp.
GGCTAGGGGCGCCGACCTACATGTATTAAATAAAGTAAAGCCTGGATTACAAAAAAAGTGTACAACGAGGATATGAGTCAAGTTGACGGGCAGAGCCCTAATATTAACCTCAAATTATACTATCCTTAACAATAATCTTATTATTAATTTGCCTTTAAATCATGGGAAATATTGGCGCAATTCGCTGGATAACTCGGGGTAAAAAGCCTCCCTTAATTCAATACATGATGATTGACTCTCATTTAGAATATGTTATTTCTCCTAAGGAGATTGAAGTCTATGATTTAGATAAATCAATAAAAGAAATTGTTGCGAAAATGTTTCAATTTAAACCGAAATTAACTTCCTTAGAAATCCGCTATAAATCAGTGATAATCAGTTTTGGAAAACATAGAAAAGATTCAGCCCTATTTCATTATAAAATGCAGCGTATTTTATTAAACAATCAATTATTAAAACCCTCTTGCAGAACTGCTTTTCTATTAAAAAAAGAAAATCTAAAATTATTTAAAAATGCACTTTATTTATTAGATATTGATTGTAAGACACGCGGCTGTGCTTTTATAACTCATTTATGGGCAATTGCCTTAAAAGCAACAAGAGCTAGAGTTTACAAGGTGATAAAACAAATTTGGAAAGCAAGGATGGGCATTAAAAAAATGAGTCAAAAAAATTTACAGCAATTTCTTGAATTTTATTCGCTTTTACAATAATCAGTTTTCGCAACGAAAACCCACTTGATTATAAAGGTCAAGATGCTGCTGAGTTATTGCCGTAATTGAAAATTTTTCTGCGACCTTTAAGGCTTCTTCACGTAAATTTTTGTATTTAAGATCTGATAGATTTAGCATTTCCAAGATGCCTTCTGCCAATTGAAAAGGTGATTCTTTATCAACAATTTTCCCCACTGCAAAAGTCTCCGGGCCTCCGCAACGAGTTACAATAACAGGCAGCCCACATGCCATTGCTTCCAGACAAGAAATTCCAAAACCTTCACTACGCGAAGGCATGACAGAAAATTTAGAAATATTATTAATTTTAGCAACGTTTTCAGGGGTTTGCTGACCTAGAAAATGCAAATTATTTAAACTGTAAGTTGCTGGATCCATTTTGCTGCATATGTTTTCAATATCCCCTGCACCTAAAATAAGAAAATGAACTTTGAGTTCAGGGTCTAATAATCGATTCGCTTTTAATAAAATATCAATGCCTTTGGTGGAAGATAATTTACCTACAAAACTTATGAGTTGAGCACCAGGTTCTAGGGTAATTCCCAACTCATCTAGAACGTCTTGCTTGTTAACCTTCTTCACTTTGAAAATATCTTTATCATAACCATTTGCAATAAGTTCTATTTTAGCTTCTGCAACGCCATAAAGTTCAAAAACTTCATTTTTCACTGAGTCAGAAATAGCAATAATTTTTAAGGCATTCTGCGCACCCGCTATTGCTTTTTTGCGTACTTTTTCATCGTAATGAAAACCAATTTGATCGCTATGGTGAGCAGTTAATAGATACCTTTGACCCATTTGTCGAAGCACCCAAGAAGAATACCAAATATGATGGCATTCAATAACATCGGGTTTAAATTCACGAATAAGCTTCGAAAGCTCCTTTTCCAACTCGCTTTCATACAAGCTAATTTGAGTTTCGGTTAGATCCCTAAAGGTTATAGCCTGAGGATTTCGTGGATGGGGATCAGAAATTATTAAAGGAAAGTTTTCAAGGATTGCCGTATGGTTTTTTAGCGGAAATTGCCATATACAATAGAGTTCGGGATTCTTATAATATTCCTCTTTATCAAGTGATTCAAAATTCCCATCTGGGAAAAAAATTTTTACTCTATGCCCTAATTTTAACAATTCAATAGTTAGGCATTTAATCAGCGTAAAACTGCCTGTGCCCCAAGGCCCTGTATTGATAAATAGAATATTCATAGCCTTCCTATGAGCTGTATATCTAACAGAATGTTGTGTGGGCCTAGATACATGACCTAATAATAAGAATAGACCATTAATTTTATCATAATGCCCTTTGTGACTATAATTTAATCAAATACTTGAGAATCAATCGCTAATGAATAACTATCCCGCAGAAGGTTTTGCCTACTACCCTGATTTTATTAGCTTAGAAGAAGAAAACCTGCTTTTAAAAAAGGTTAAAAGGCTTAATTGGCAAAAAATAATTATGTATAAACAAACAGCCAAACGACGCGTTGTCCATTTTGGCATGGATTACTCTTACTCAAATCGTAAAATACAGCCTACAAGATCTGCGCCCCCTTTTCTTCAACCCTTTATCCAGCGCGCCGCTAGTCTGATAAAGGTAAACCCTGAGGAACTCGCAGAAATTTTAATAACTGAATATCCTATAGGGGCACAGATAGGTTGGCATAGGGATTCGCCCGTGTTTGATCAAATAATAGGTCTTTCTTTGTTAAATTCTTGCCAGATTAAATTTCGCCTTAAAAATGACCAGGTTAACGAGAGTTTTAGTGCTAATTTGGAGCCTCGTTCTGCCTACTTGTTATCGGGTACTCTTCGAGAACTATGGGAACATAGCATCTCACCAGTCAAAAGCCCTCGATACTCAATAACCCTTCGTACCCTAAAGAACCCGAGGTAAAAAGCTCGTGATGACGCATCCTAGACAGTTGTTGGCTATAAAAAAAGAAGGTTTGTATTGTATTCCTGGCGATTTTTATATTGATCCCATTTCTGCGGTAAAAAACGCCTTTATAACTCATGGCCACAGTGATCACGCCTCTTCTGGCCATCAAAACGTTTACGCAACTAGCCCGACTGTTGAGATTATGAAAAATCGCTATGGTGACCTCTGTGCCAATTTTCTTCATCCTTTAGCCTATTTTGAACGTCTAACAATCAACCAAGTGGATTGTTACCTTCTACCAGCCGGTCACATATTAGGCAGTGCCCAAATCGTAGTTGAATACCAGGATTTCCGCTTAATTATTTCCGGTGATTACAAACGAGCGCCTGATCCGACTTGTGAACCTTTCGTTGTAAAGGCTTGTGATTTATTCATTACTGAGGCTACCTTTGCCCTTCCCGTATTTAAACATCCGCCTATTGAACGCGAAATTAGTAAGCTATTAGCCTCTTTAAGTACTTTTCCCGAACGTTGCCATTTGATTGGGGTGTATGGTTTAGGGAAATGCCAACGTTTTATTAAAACTTTAAGGTTAATGGGATATTTAGAACCCATCTACCTTCATGGTTCTTTTAATAAATTATGTGACTATTACCAATCGATTGGGATTGATTTGGGTGACTTGCAACCTGCTTCAAAGTTAGATTTGGAACTTTCAAAGGGTAAAATTGTGTTATGTCCCCCTTCTGCCTTACACGATAGATGGTCTAGACGTTTTTCCCATACGGTAATCTCAATGGCCTCAGGCTGGATGCAAATTCGTGCGCGTGCTAAGCAAAAAGGCATTGAGCTGCCCTTAATTATCTCTGATCATGCTGACTGGTTTGAACTCATTCAAACCATTAAAGAGATCAATCCCAAAGAAGTTTGGGTTACCCATGGCCAGGAAGAAGCGCTCGTTTATTATCTAAATAAACAAGGTTATAAAGCACAGGCCCTGCATTTACTGGGCTATGAGGATCATGAGGACTAAGCCATGAATAAATTTGCGAAACTACTCAACACGCTTTATTTCACATACAGTCACTTAGATAAGATGACGGTACTAAACCATTATTTTGCTAATACCCCGGATCCTGAGCGGGGTTATGCACTTGCTATCATGGCTAATACCTTAGTTTTTCCTACCTTCACTCGTCGCCTGATAAGGGAACTAATCCAGGAGAAAATCGACCCTGTGCTGTTTGAATTATCCTATGACTATGTAGGCGATATCTCTGAAACTATTGCTTTGATCTGGCCTGACTCGACAGTGAATGAACCCTTACCACCACTTTCCCAATTAATTTTTAGCTTTAATAAACTCGCTAAAAATGAGCTAAAAAATCATTTAATGCAATTACTAAATAATTCAAACGTCATTGAACGTTGGGCCTTATTAAAGTTAGGCACAGGCAGTTTAAGGATTGGAATTTCCGCACGATTTTTGAAAAATGCCTTAGCAAAATATGGTCAGGTCCATGTGCAAGAGATTGAACACATCTGGCATGGTTTACAACCTCCTTATTTAGAATTGTTTAGTTGGCTTGAGAAAAAAACGGCAATACCCGTAATTAAAAATTCTCTTTTCTATCATCCTGTTATGTTATCTCATCCTTTAATGGAAAAAGATTTGCAAGAACTTGAGGTACAACTTTTTGCTTTTGAAAGAAAATATGATGGCATTCGTGTTCAAGTTGTAGCAACGCCAGAAGGTAGCGCTCTTTTTACCAGAACAGGTGAAAATATTAGCGCTACCTTTCCAGACTTGCTCGAATCGTTTGCGGGACAGGTTGTTCTAGATGGTGAATTAATCATTAAAACGGCGAAGGGGATTGGTAGTTTTAATGATTTACAGCAACGATTAAATCGTAAAACCTTATCCAAAAAATTATTATTAGACTCACCTGCCGGAATAATTCTTTATGATATTTTAAAGTGCGATGCAGAAGACCTGCGTGCCTTACCCTTCATTGTTCGTCGGCAAAAACTAGAGCAATGGTTTGCCATGCATCCTGCAGAAAATATTCTACTTTCTGATTTACTTGTCCTAGAAACTGACAGTGGTTTAGTGGAATTAAAAGAAAAAATTCTTAAGGAGAATCACCCTGCAGTAGAAGGCTTAATGATCAAACACCAACAAAGTCCTTATATTGCTGGGCGACCCAAAGGCTATTGGTATAAATGGAAACGCTCCCCCCTTTTAGTGGATGCAGTTCTTATGTATGCACAACGAGGACACGGCAAACGGTCATCTTATTACTCTGATTATACCTTTGGCTTATGGCAAGAAGAGCAGTTGCTTCCTATTGGCAAAGCGTATTTTGGCTTTACCGATGAGGAACTGATCCTACTTGATAACTGGGTACGAGCTAACACCCTTCAACGGTTTGGCCCTGTTCGTGAAGTTAAAAA
>JACCWL010000143.1 GCA_013697645.1 Tatlockia sp.
CATTTCTCCAACATAGCAATCTAGGGGCTATGCACAGATAAAAGTTCGATAGCCATAGCTATCGACAAAACAATAAAACAGTATCTTAAATGTTTAGCGGATAAAATATAAGTTAATTTTGCCCCCAAAGGCGCAAAAACAATAGAAGTAATTGCAATGCCGATTACAGCTGGCCAATAGACAAATCCGCTACTAAAATTCGGCAACTTAGTTTGGAAGCTACCAATAATTATAAAGGCAATTGTTCCAATCACTGCCACCGTAGCGGTGCATAGGGCTGAAATTGGGGTAATTTTTTTTATGTCCATCCCACAGTAGGTGAGGTAGGGAATAATTAAAGCGCCGCCGCCAATTCCTAGCAAACCGGACTGCCAGCCTATAAAAAAGCTCATTATTTGATTGGTCCAGAATTTGGGAAAACGATTGGCAGGTTTAGGGTTATGATAGATATCAATTAACATTTTTAGTGAAACAGACAATAAAAATACACAAAATAAAATCTTTAGCCATTCCGTTGGCAACTTATCAGCCAGTAAAGCACCGAAGACTGTACCCAAGGCAATACCAGGCGCTAAGCTTTTATAGACTCCCCATAAAATATTATTCTTTTTATAATGAATACGAAGCGCCGCCTGTGCTGTACAAACCATTACAGCCAGAGAGGTTCCTATTGCTATCGGCATAATTAAATTTGGGGGAATATCCTTATGTCGTTGAAAAAGAAAAACCAGGGTCGGCACAACGATAATACCACCGCCAATTCCCATCAGTCCCGATAAAAGCCCCGCAAAAACGCCAGCGCCAGCGTAGAAAAGACTATTATAAAATATTGATATTAGACTCACGACTTTCTAGCTCTAATTAGGTCGCCCAGCCCTTCTTCTTCCAATGTTTTTTGTAAATGCATGCGGATTTCAGCAGGATGTTCAAACTCTAAAACCTCTGCCAGCACTTTACGAGCATGAGCTATGGAAATATTACGTATCACCCACTTAATTCGCGGTAAGCTTGATGAATTCATACTCAGGGTATCAAAACCCATCGCTACCAAGAGAATAACAGCCAGAGGATCAGCTGCCATCTCACCACAGATAGAAACCTCAACACCTGCTGCATGCCCGCCCTCTACTACTTTCATAAGTGAGCGCAACATTGCTGGATGCAAGGAATCATAAAGACCAGCCACACGGGCATTGTTACGATCAACAGCGAGCAAATATTGGGTTAAATCATTTGAGCCAACCGAAAGAAAATCAACCCGCTTAGCAAATTCGCGAGCAAGATAAACCGCCGCTGGCACTTCAATCATCACCCCTAATTTGGGTTTTTCAATTAGGCAACCTTCTTCAAGCAATTCTTCAAAAGCTTGCTCAACTAGATAGGTTGCTTCCTCAACCTCACTTAAATTAGTAACCATCGGCAACATGATACGAAGGTTATCTAATTCCTCAGAGGCGCGCATCATGGCACGTACCTGCATTAAAAAAACATCAGGATGATCAAGGGTAACCCGAATACCGCGCCAACCTAAGTAAGGATTATCTTCAATAACGGGAAAATAGGGTAAAATTTTATCACCACCGATATCCAGAGTACGCATCGTGACCAATCTTGGCGAGAACGCTTTGAGGATCTGGCGGTAAATAATATGTTGCTCATCTTCAGAAGGAAACCGATCGCGGCTCATAAAAGGAACTTCCGAGCGATATAAACCAACACCTTCTGCGCCAACGCTCATCGATAAACCAGCATCCATTGCAAGACCCGTATTGACTTGCAAAGACACACGATAATTATCTAGCGTTTCGGCAGGCTTTTCCCGCAGGCTTACTAAACTCTGATTGAGCTCTAGTTCTTCTTTCGCCAGTTTTTTAAACTCAGATAAAACTGCCCGGCTTGGTGAGACGTAAACATGACCATAAAAGCCATCAACCACGATGGCTCGGCGCGATAAATGCTCCACTTTCAAGCCGCGAACACCCATCACCGTGGGCACGCCTAAGGCACGAGCTAGAATTGCAACATGCGAATTATTGGCGCCTTTGGCCGAGACTACAGCGGCCAATTGGCCTATCGGCACTTCTGCAAGTGCTGAGGCAGTTATCTCTTCGCCAATCAAAATTGTACGCTTAGGATAGGCAATTTCCTCTCGTTGTGAACGCTGCAATTCAG
The DNA here is from genome assembly GCA_013697645.1 of Tatlockia sp. Classification (GTDB taxonomy): domain Bacteria; phylum Pseudomonadota; class Gammaproteobacteria; order Legionellales; family Legionellaceae; genus Tatlockia. The sequence goes on from JACCWL010000143.1 coordinate 2,173, forward strand.
CCAGAACTCGTCTTCCCAAATCACGAAAATCACTGGCTCTTTCCCGCAAATAATCATCTTCCATGCTTTCAAATTGCTGAATATGTTTTTTTATTACTGTAGCGAGAGCGGCCTGGGCAGAGATTTGTTCTTGGCGTATAACATGCTCAACCTCAGCACCGAGACTGTCTTTGTCAAGAATTCGCACATAGACATCAAACAAAGCATGTTCCTCTTCGGCAACGGTGGTTTTCATCCGTCTGCTCAAACGTTGCATGTCTTCACGAGTTGTTTGTAAAGCTTCAAAAAAAACTTCAATTTCCTCTTCGATGCCATCGATGCTATGACGCGGCACGGCATCGATATCCGCTAGAGGATACACGACAACTGCTGTACCAATTCCGATGCCCGGTACAGAACCAACGCCTGTAAAAGTCATCGGCGCCACGAGCTCGTTTTTTTCTGTTCCCACAGGTTTTGGCTGGGTTAGCTGCGCCAATTCCCCTGTTGCCTCAGCATGGGCGATAATACCACCAAGCTGAGCTGCTAAGGTGATTAAGAACGCTTCATCCGCATCGTCAAAACAGCGTTTTTCCGCTCGTTGTACTGCTAAAACGCCATAGAGTTTACGATGCTGAATAATGGGCACGCCTAAGAAAGCGTGGAGAGTTTCTTCCCCGAGTAAGGAGTTTTGATGGAAATCCTGATGTGAGGGGGCATCATCAATATTAATGGGCTCTTCCCGGCGGCCCACTAGTCCAATTAATCCACTGTCTAAACTCACTCGCACTCTGGATTCTGCCAGTTTATTTAGTCCATCAGTGGCTATTAATACATATTCCGCGTGCTTATTATCAATGAGAAATACAGAGACAGCCTCGGCATCAATGGCTTTGCGCACCCGCTGCACCAAAATAGTTAAGGCTTCGGTTAAATGACTTGCTGTGGTTACGTCCTGTACAATTCGTTTTAATATTTTTAACATTTATCGACTATGATTACCTCGTTTACGTCGTGCACCAAAGGGAGTACGGCGCTTTTTTAACAGATACTCCAATTCCTTTAAAGCCTGTGAGTAAACCTGTCTTTTAAAAAAGATGACCTGCTCTTGCGGCTCGTAAAAGTCAATCCAACGCCAGCTATCAAACTCTGGCGAATCACTTAAGTCTAGACGGAGTTTTTGCTCGGATGCAGTTAGTCTTAGCAAATACCATTTTTGCTTTTGGCCAATAACTAAAGGAGTGCTGCCATGTCGGAGGTATTGCTTGGGTAAACGATATTTTAACCAACGTTTGGTGGAGCCTAGCACCTCAACATCATCTCTATCTAAACCTACTTCTTCCCGCAGTTCCCGGAACATTGCCTCCAAGGAACTCTCACCTGTTACCAGTCCACCTTGTGGAAATTGCCAGGCATCATGGCCTTGTCGCCTCCCCCAAAAAACTCGACCGGATGAATTGGCTAAAATAATGCCAACATTCAACCGGTATCCGGCTCGATCAATAACCATTTTGTCACTGCTTATTCTAAACCGTTAATCCGTTGATTTTTCCACAAACTACAAGAGCTTGGCAAATAAATCTGCGTAATCAGGGCATTATTCCACAACTATTTTCATTGGGGAGATGATTGAAGCATAATTAAGAGGAAAAAGCTCCCGACATCGCGAATGTGTGCTCGAGATGACATCGATTTTTAAGGTATACTTCAACAACCAAAGCCAAGAAAAAATGACCATGAAAAAACGCATTTTAATTCTCAACACCGGTGGCACCATCAGTTCGATTAAAACTAGCCGGGGTTATGAGCCAGCCTTAGGGTATGTGCAGACCGTTTTAGCGCAAATACCCGCCTTAACCCATAAAGAAATGCCTAGTTATCACATTAAGGAATACGAACCCTTGCTGGATTCGTCGAATATGACGGTCAGTGATTGGAATCGAATTGCCCATGATATCGCTAGTGAATATCAAAATTATGATGGTTTTATTGTTTTTCATGGCACAGACACTATGGCTTATACAGCTTCTGCCCTATCTTTTATGTTAGAAAACCTGGCAAAACCTGTCATCGTAACCGGCTCACAAATTCCCTTATCTGAGGTGCGAAATGATGCTGAAGATAATGTAATCACCTCCTTATGGCTCTCTGCACATCAACCAATTAACGAGGTCTGCATATACTTTAATAAGCAATTATTTCGCGGCAATCGCGCCCAAAAAATTTCGGCCCAACTTTTTAATGCCTTTGCTTCACCTAACTTTCCAAGACTTGCTGAGATTGGAATCGATATAAAAGTTCATAAAGAACTTCTGTTAACTCCGCGAAAGGAGCCCTTTCGGCTACAAACAATTAGCCCACAATTTATTGCTAACTTTCGCATTTTTCCTGGATTTGCCTCTAAAGTTTTAGACTATATTTTGCAGCAACCACTTCGTGGATTAATTCTTGAAACCTACGGTTCTGGCAATGCTCAAAATAATGATCCTCATTTTTTAAAAATATTGGAAGACGCTTGCAAAAGAGGTGTCGTCATTGTGAATTGCAGTCAATGCCAACAAGCCCGTGTGGAAATGAACCAATATGCCACAGGTCATACCTTAAAATTAGCCGGCTTAATTAGCGGCAAAGATATGACACCTGAAGCCGCGCATTGCAAACTACTTTATTTATTCAGCAAAAATCTAGACAATCAACAAGTTAAAAATTTAATGGAACAGAATTTGTGTGGAGAACTCAGTCCTAATGGTTTTGAGTTAAAGCGAATAAATGATGCACTAATCTAGGAAACCAAAATCTATGTCTTTGCAAATTGTTATTTTAGCCGCCGGACAGGGCAAACGGATGTGTTCAGATACCCCAAAAGTTTTACACCAGCTTGCAGGAAAAGCAATGCTTGAGCGGGTAGTGGACACGGCACAGCGCTTAAATCCCGATGCTATACATGTTATCTATGGGCATGGCGGGGAGAAGATAAAAAAAGCCATGCCTCATTTAGCTGTCAATTGGATAAGGCAAGCAGAGCAGTTAGGAAC
>JACCWL010000168.1 GCA_013697645.1 Tatlockia sp.
CTATGACGGAACTATTCGTTCTATTAAATTACCTAGTAACAATAAAACTATTCATCATTTTTCTGAAAAAGATCTCTATGGTCTTTTAGTATTTTGTGGAGAAAAATTAAAATCCTCCCCTGCCCTAGAGAGTCATGCTGTAACGATGCAACGCACAGGCACATGTCCCATTACCACCACAAAAATACTCCTACGAGATGTTCTTGTATCTGAATTTTCTGTTTCTCAAGAAACGATTCGACGAGTTAATTTTGCAATTAAAGCAAACTCATTGCCGGGAGCGTATCAAGCTTATTGTGCCAACAAATCCAATCAGGAATTAATTTTGTGGGCATTAAGGGAATTTTATGTGCGCATTACTAAAAATTATCCGGAAATACTGAGTTTTGAAGAGCTAACCTTATGCAATAAAATAGCGGAGCTGATGCTAAATGAGTTAAAAAAGGATAATGAGCAGAAAATCAATGAAAAATGTCAAACTAAACCCTTCCCTCCACTGAAGGGCTCCTGGTCTAAATTTAGCCTTCTGCCTTTAATTGAAAACCCTGCGAAAATCATGGAAAAAAAAATAACAGCCCAGGCAATTACTGAGGCAAAACAGCTGAATACTTCATCCTGTCAGCCCGAATCCATAATTAGCTATCTTAATCAAGCTCTCATTTATTTTAAGGATCGCAACGATGTTGCCGGTTTGATGCAGCTTAGACAGTTTATGCATACCTTGGAAAAAACTAGCGGCGGGCCCAAAGACAAATACTGGGATGAGCTTTCTGAACCCTGCTCAGAAGAGGTCATTGCAAAATTAAGCCAATTAATCGCTTACAACATTAGACTTGATGCCAATGCAGAGGTGTATCTATTTGAAATTGCATTGATAGCCTATGATATTGCAGCACAACTAGCACCAAGAATAAGCTCCCTCAAATTAGGCCATAAAATTACATTAGGTCTTGATGATGTATTTTCAGATCAAACGTTTTTCTTTGATTCAATAACTTACCATACGATCAAAGAGATCGTATTAAATTTTATGCAGAGAGAGCAAAATAAACATCGAATATTTTCTAATGCGGTTAACACAGAGGAATCTGATCGCACCCAAGACTATATTATCCAAGTATTGTTAACACCAGAATTGCGTCAACAAGCTATTAATACATTAAAAGACAAGGAAGTAATAGAAACAAAGAAAACAACCATTGAAGATGATCTTTTATTTACAATCCTGATGACTAAAAAATGTAAAAAAAGAGATGGGAAGGAAACCACTTTTGACACGGAAGAATTGCTTGGCAAAACGCTGATGAATATCATGAGCCTCTCAGGCAGAGCGCATGCCAGAGGAAAAAATGTCACCATTTATGAGAAATATGACAATTCCGATAAGCAATTGTATTTCAACAAAAATAACTTTTATAACAAAAGGCAGCTCGAAGAAAAATTCAGTCAACTGTCTATAAAAATTCATGATTCACAAGTTTCTACTGAGCTGATGAAAAGATTTCCACAAATTCGCAGCAACTCTTCCTTTAAGGATTTTGCTGAGAATACTATTTTTCATCCTTATGAAGATTTAGTAAAAATACGTAAACGCTACATGGAAGATCGCTCCCATACAGAAATGCCTTATGTAATTAACAAATCAGGAACCTTGGATAGTCAAAGACTTCCTTACCCCTGCCCGCAAATTGATGAAGAAGAAGATGAAGAATTACGCAGCATTGAAACGTCACCCTCTCTACAAGTGCAACGTATTCTGGAATGGGGACAATATAATATAGAAAAATTGAAAAATGACTATATCAGAATGCGTTTCGACCAGCTTTTGTTTCAGTTTGCCCGGATGGATTTGGCGCTCGCTAATGCCCCGGAAGAGACCATCAAACTGATCAATAAATTTCTAGATAAAGGCTTTCAATTTTATCGGCATCGCAAAGACTCGCAATGGGAATTTACAAAAGATAACCCTATCGATGTGATTATCTGGTTATCTCATATTCGGCAACTGGTCATTAACTATATCCAAACATCAGCAACACTCTATCAACAAACCTTAAGTCAATTCAGCTTTATCGATAATAAACCCATTCTAATTGAAAAAATCAAAACCATGAAGCCGCATTTTCGCTCCTCATTAGCTTGCCAACTCGCACTCTGTTTTCGAGATCTAAGCAAACTGAGCACGGATGATACGGTCACCCTGCTCATGGCTAACCTCGTTTATCATCTCAACTACTTTCCCTCCTCTTATGAAAATAATGGGGTTACTGACGCTAGATGTCTTTTTGCTGAGGTTTGGGAAAAACATAAAAACACTGTATTTGCAATGTTTTCACGTATTGAGAAAAGTGAATTAAATCGTCTTATCAATAGGCTTATGAAAGATCTTCATATTATCGATGAGGATCAGGACTGGATTTTGGAAGGAAATATAATTACCACAAAAACACTTTATTATACAATCGATATAACAAAGGGACAATTAACAGAAAATAAGTAACCATTCACCACGATCAGCCACTTTGTGGCCGACTGTGGTGATGCAGCCGCTCCAGTATTAGATTGTTATTACTTTTCAGTAAAAAATACAGCAGGCAATTTCCCATCAAACAAAG
>JACCWL010000179.1 GCA_013697645.1 Tatlockia sp.
GGGCCAGGGGCGCCGACCTACACGTTATACATAAAACAAGCCTTGATAAAGCCAGGTGCTTAATTGTAAACCATGTCACGTCCCTAAACACTGCCGCTACATCAAGGCTATGCTTTTTAAGTCTCAGGCGTCGATTTTTTATCCGGCAAAAATCCACCCACCTGAGCATCCCATAAGGCTTTATACAAACCTTTCTGCTTAAGCAGTTCATAATGGCTGCCATCTTCAACAATATGCCCTTCATCAAAGACTAAAATTCTGTCCATGTGGAGAAGGGTTGATAGACGATGAGCAATGACCAAAGTTGTCTTACCCTGCATCAATTCCCATAAACTCTCTTGAATGTTTGCTTCAGTGACAGAGTCCAGTTGTGAGGTTGCTTCATCCAAAATTAAAATGGGCGCATTTTTTAAAATGGCTCTAGCGATAGCGATTCGCTGGCGTTGGCCTCCTGATAATTTTACCCCACGCTCGCCGACTAAGGAGTCATAACCTTCTGACATTTTAGAGATAAACTCATGAGAGTGTGCTTTTTGAGCAGCCAACACAACCTCGGCATCGCTTGCTTCAATTCGGCTATAGCGGATATTCTCCATTAAACTGCGATGAAATAGAGTGGGTTCTTGGGGGATTAGAGTGATGTTCGCACGCAAACTCTCCTGACTTACATCGCGAAGATCCTGATCATCAATAAGAATTTGTCCATCAACCACGTCATAAAGTCTTAAAATGAGATTGACAAAGGTGGATTTTCCACTACCGGAATAACCGACCAAACCAACTTTTTGGCCCGCTTCAATAGTCACTGACTTATTTTGAAAAAGTGTTTCGGTGCCCTGATATTGAAATTTTACCTGAGAAAAAACAATTTTACCTTGATTAATGACCAAACTATTAGCCTCATTTTCATCCTGAATTTCATGTGGAACCAGAAGACAACTTAAGCTTTGCTTCGCTTTACCAAGAGCTTGATTAAACTCATCAACCTGCGACATGGTGTACCAAGAGATATGCCCCACTTCCATACTCAATCCTAGAATCAATGCAAAATCGCCAATGCTGATTAAATGACGTCCATAAAGTTGAATCAGGAAATAAACCATAAAGCCCATCATGATGGCAATTAAAAATCCTTGAATGGAATGAACCATGAGTAAAAAAAGTTCATTTTTCTGAAATTTTTCTTTGGTAATAAGCAAAGCCTCATCAAGACGGGCTACCTCATAAAGACGTCTAGCAAAAATCCGCACATTGGTCGCGTTAGAAATACTATCGACTAATTCGCCAGAATTCATCGACTCGGATTCAGCAAGTTTATCGGAAAAAGCGATCAGGTATTTTGAAAGAAAAAGGCTAATCGCAGAAAAAACAACAAACCAGATTATCAAAGTATAGGAAAACCGGGGATTAACAAAATACATAGTAACTAATGCCACGATTAAGACTGAAGTACCGCGAATAAAATCCGCTGAAATACGATGCAGAATTCGCTCGATATTATCCGCAAGCATAGTTATCTGATTAGCAACACGACCCGATAAATTATTCTGAAAATATTGATGAGAAGAGCCTAAGACATAATCAAAACTTTGACTGATGATTTGATTTTTAATTAGCGGCTCAAATTTACAGTTTAAATAAGCAATAGAGCGCCAAGTTATATTATCAAAGACGATAAAATTAAGTACTAATAACCCTGCTGTCCAGGCTAAGCTAAAACCCGAATTGATTGGATTAGACACTAAAGTATTAATCAGAATTTTTATCAGCAAGCTATTGAAAGGCCCCCAACATCCAGCAAGTGTTGCAAGCAGAATAAAGGCAACAACTGCAGCTTTGTAAGGCTTTAAAAAATGCCAAATGATGGAGCCTATTGTTTGCGGCAGAAGTAAAAGACTAGAGTCTTTAGTTTGAAAAGGTTTAAACATCATAAATTACTCTTAAGTTAATCGATACGGACTAGATAAATCTGAAAAGTCTTAAGGACTTTTACCTTTGCCCAATGATTGGGCTTTCTTAAGAGCTAATTTTCATGATAGATTTAAACCTCGTTATGACTATAAATTATTCAATGGCAGCAATTATAATACAAGTGCAAAGCAAATGTCAATGGCACTTACTAAATAGGGTTTTCCCGCATATTCAGCCTAAACTAATAGTATGGATATGCGGAAAAACCCTATCATGGTAATATTTTTGGAAGATTGAATTAGTTTAATAGGAATGGTTGTGGAAACTTGGAATCACTTTATTCATTAGGATGTAGACCTTTTATCTTGTAGGCCGAGGGCTCCGGGACTTGTGAAAACCTCATGTAAAATCCAACTATTTTTTGAAATTAATATGCACACCTAAGGCTTTATTTACGCAGATTTTTATTTGGTTTCTAAATTCAAGGGCGTAGAAATGCATTTAATAAACAAAGTGCAATCAGATTAGATAAAATGTAAATTAAACAGGAAATATTTAAATAATAATTTTTGCGTGAGGGCACAAGTTCCGCAGCCCTAGGCCCAAGAGGCACTTCTAAACAAATTTATTTGAGGGTTCAAAGTGAAAAAATTTTTAAGTGGTTTAATTATTTTATTATCGTTTAACTCTTTTGCCATTAGCAGCATGACTAACCTTGAGCCCGGGGTGACTATATATTCAGAATATTACTCAAATCCTAAAGCTAAAGTCCCAGGGACTTTCATTTTCTTTAACGGAAGTGGATCAGATATAAGTGTTTGGAAAAACAAAAAACTTTTTGATTGCGTTAAGAATATAGGTTCTGTATTTTTCTACGATAGAAATGGTATCGGCAAAAGCCCACCTGACTTTAAAGTATCTGGGAAAAACCCAATTACTGCCAAATTGATAAGTGATCGCTTATCTTTATTATTAAAAAAACTGCAAATAAAACCGCCTTATCTATTAGTAGCTCATTCTCATGGAGCTATGTATGCAGGTTATTTTGCTTTAAAAAATCCTCACCTTGTTAAAGGCATGCTTCTTGTCGATCCTATGCCGTATAATTGTAGTTTTTCCAACTCTATATTAGATAATTTAGACAATGGGCTTAAAGAAATACATACGAAATCAGCAAAATATATTTACAAAAAGTACGATGCTTCAATGGTTGAATCGTTTTACCAAATTGCAGGGTTAAATGTAACCAAACAAATAATCAGTCAATTAGGAAGTATCAATAAATCCATACCTGTACTTATTCTCTCATCAAAGGTAATGGAATTAAAAAAACCCTGCGAAAAAGACTGGTATAAAGGCCAAAAACTTTGGCTGAACCAAAATCCTCGGAGTGAGATTACCAAGGTGCAATCCGATCACTTTATTCAACTTATCAAACCTGAGTTAGTGTGTTCTAAGCTTAGGCAAATTTTAAGTGATTAATCTATTAATCCTGGCTACTTTTAATCAATATATGTTCTATTTAATATCCTTTAGTAAAGAAATAAACCTGGGATCTTTCATCATTTTATCAACAGTTACGTCATAAAGTTTAATATTTACTACAGGTTTAGGCAGGGTTTGAGCATATTCAAACAATAGGTCGCCTAGCTGTTTAGTGGTATTTACGTATCCATAAATATTTTCATCATAATAAGCTTTAAGGAAAGGGCTCTGTGCCCAGGTTAAAAAAGATTTTAGCCAAAGTTTAAGAGGTGTTTGATCATATTTTCGTATAGCCAAACAATCTTCCCAGGCTTCTATCATGACATCAGCGATAAACTGTTCTTCAATAGTACCGTCTAAAGTTAAACGGCTTGGCTTATTTGGCGCGATTGCAAGTTGATACAATTCTGGATTATTCATAAAAAAACTGGCTATAAATTCAGGTCTGGCGTGAATCGCAGATTGGACCAGCTGATTTGGGTATAACCACAATTTATCAATTGCTTCCTTAGTTTTAGTATGGCGTGAAGCGCTGATTATATTCAAAAGAAAGTGAAGATAACATGATATTGATACCAACAAAAATAATCGCAACTGAGGCAAGGGTTGAGAAAAAAACGTTAAGGCGTGTTTTTTTATATTGCTCAGGATTATTATACTTGATAGGCACATACAGACTAAAAACCATGATAGAAATAACAACTACGCTAATTACTACAGGTAATAGTTCTATGCCATGCCACATTCAAATTCTCCATATATATTCGCCTGGAACCAACGATGAAAGTTATAACCTTAGTAATTTAAATAGTCCTTTACGTTAAAGTCTTCATCAAAGAAATATACCTAGAATCGACCATCAATTTATCAACAACAAGTATATAAAGATTAGGATTATCTACTGGTACTGGAAGCTTTGCGCCGTACTCAAATAAAAGGTCTGCAAACTGAATGGTACTATCCTCATATGAATATTTAATTAACTGATAATATTGCTTGAGATAAGGACTTTATGCCCAAGTCAGGTACGATCTTAACCAAATTTCAAAGGGTGTTAAATCATATTTTATATTGGATAAACAATCTTCCCATGACTGTATCATTACATTCGCTATAAATTGCTCTTGAACAATAGCCATAGTTGTCAAAGGGGTTTTGCTGGAGTCAGCCAGTTTATAAGTTGAGGAACTATTCAAATACGAAGGGTATTAGGTCAGAGACGCTAAAGTTAAAATGTTGCGACATGCACCTTCTCCATTATAAAGCGCAGAAAGAGGAAACACTTGGATGGATATGGTCCGCATTGCTTCTTTTTGTTTTCAAAATAACTTATCTTGTAACAACCGGTTATCGTTTAGAAATATGGGGCTGATTTGAGATTATCCTGGTTTAATTGGATGAGCAAGTGCTTACAGTATCTTTTCCCTCCGTTGCGCACCCCAACAATTATAGTTGCGCACGTCTACTGATATTTCAATGTCATTGACCATGGCTTTCATCTCCATCTACGATTGTGTAAACAGGACTAATTGCTATTAAATAGGTATTATATTCGGGGTGTTTAAAGCAATTTGGGCATCTTCAATGATTTTATCTATACGACTTTGCGCGCCCCAACAATGATGTGGGGCGTAAAACGTAGGATATTTTTGTTTTAGTTTTTGGATATATTTGCCCTTATTGCCAAAAACCGTGTCAACCGATTCTGTATTTAACTCTTGCTGCAATTTATTCGCTAAATTGTAATTTCTACTTCTATTTTTTTCTTGCCACCAACCTGTTCCAAAGAAAAATCCATGATTAAAGTTAATCTTACCCTGGGTATCTTTGTGTTTATTGAGATCATCAATATAATTTTGCAAAGCTTTTTTGATTAATATTTTATCCGTTTCTGGTTTAGACTTAACTTCTCGTAGGTCTTTTGAAGATTCAATAGATTGTGACCTTTCAATGAACTCATTGGCAACAGCCCGTGTCGCAACCACTTTAGTTAATGGTTGATTCGTTAGGGGTTGTTTATTTTCCTGATTGAACTCCTTAAAATCATTTTCCAATACGTCATCGATTGGTATTTCATCAGTTGCAGTTTTGCTTTTTAACGGTGATATTTCAACAGGTACAATAAAATTTAAATCGTTATGCGATGGCCTAACAAATGTGGATGTAGTCAGCTCTTTAGCTGGCTGTAGCTTTGCTAAGATATCATTTAATGTTTGAGCATTAATCAAGGTTTGCTGTTGTAGTAAAACCTGTTGATTGAAAGCCTTTAATTTATCTTTATCATAACCAACAAATTGTTTTTCAATGAAATCAAAATTTAGATTCTGGAATTCAGCATTATCAAGTTGAAGAATAATATTAAAAAGCAATTTGTATTCATTGTATAAATGCCAATAAGTACATAAGATCACAAGTCTTGCATCTTCCACCTTAGCGGTTTGTAATTTTTTTAAGACAGGCCAAATGGTTTCATGATAGTTTAAAATAATAGTAGTAAGATGCCCTTTGTGTTTGAAGATCGGTAAAATTCGATGCAGATATTCTAAGGTTTCAACATCAAAATCAGCTGCGACATTAAATTTAAGCTCATTATCAACATCAAGCTTTTTCATAAGCGAATCAAATAAATGTCTTTGGGGATTATGCTTCTCTAACCATGTTGCTTGATTGGATTCAAAAATGTTTGTTAGATCTTCTCGGGTTAATACCTCCGATTGAGTCATTTTTTGCAGCAAAATGGGCGTCAATGAGTAAAAGTGGGTCAAATATTTTACTACTAATCCTTTTATATCCTCAAGCTGAAATAGGTTATTCTCAAATAACCATTCAAATACAGGTAAAGATTCCTTGGAATTCTCTGGCTTGTTACTAAAAGCATTGAGTAAATTGATATGTTTGGATAAAGGAAATTCCTGATGACAAAACATATTTATGATTTTTCTGAAATCGGAATTTTCAATATAATTCCTAATAAAGGTTAGATCCAAGCGATCAAATCCGTATGAAAAAACGGGCTCCAATTCATGGAGAATGGGAATACAGGCATGAAATAAAGAGGGTGTCGGAAAGGTGTATAGCCCTTCTATCAAGAAGGTTTGGTTGAGTTCATCAGTATAATCCAGTGTTGCATAGTTTGAGCGCGTTGTTTCTTCTAAAAGACCCAGCTCTACTATTTTTGCTAAAACAGCCTTCCTCCAGAAATTACGCTTTTCAGCGACTTCAGGTAGATTGTTCATATATATTTCATGTTCCGTGGCAGTCTGGAAATATTGGAATTGCTTCTTAACTAATTTTTGTAGCTCATTGAAATGAGAACATGTTTGGATTGTTTGTAAATTAATTTTATTAATTCTCTTTGCTATCAAATCTGCAAGCCATTTTTTGTGTTTTATTTCAGCGACTTTATCTGCTGAGGCAACTGTTAGTTTATGCTGATGAAGATAAAAATTTCCCAAGCATCTGCTTTTTCTAGATTGATTGTCGAGTTTGGTAAATATAGACAAAAGAGGTTGAGCTAATTCCTCTAATTGTTGGGTAAATTCTTTTGTTGCTTGTTCTAATTCTTCCTCAAAACTTATTTTTTTATAGCTTAATTCTCTGAGATTAGCTAAGACTTTGATTTCCTTATGAAAGGATTGAATGGTTTCTTCTAATTTGAGGTCACCTTGCGTAGGAGCTATTAAAGCTTCATATTTTTGATTAACCTCGCGTATAGCTTCTGTCGTATCTAGTGAAACACTCTCATCAATTTGACAGCGAATTCCGGTTAAGATTTTTGCAATTTCAAGCAAAGAGGCTTTAGGATGCAGATTGTTATCTGTCGTATCCAAAAGCTCCATTAATTGTGGATATTGGCGAACGAAGTATTCACTTAAAAGACCTTGAGACCAATCATATTCATACCTTATAGCAACAGGAACAAAAACCGTTCTTATATAAGAAAACAAGTCGCTTTTTTCTTCTAATCCTTCATATACTTTGCTATAGCCGCGGGTGGTTGCAAAATCATCGAAATAACCAAAATCAATAAGGTGAGGATAACCTTGTTTATCTACGGTTATGTTCAAAGGTTTTATATCACAATGAAACCACTTTCGCCCAGTTTTGGATAATTTTCCCGTATGAAGATCTTCAATATGCAGTGCGAGAAGAATAGCAATGCGTAAAGCCTCATCATCTGACAAATTATTTTCTTTTAAATAGACAGGTAAAGTCTTCCCTAGATAAATAAGTGGCAAGTATATTTTTCTTGTAGAATTTGATTGGCTTATTGTCAGACCAGGTTCATTGGTTAGACCTAGGTCAAAAGCAATCTGATATTCTGAAGTGGGCAACTTTCTGGGGTTATTGAAAGATTTTAGAACATACCACTTCTCCAGCTCATCTTCTGCAAGAACAACTTTTCTAGAGGGTTTTTTATTTAAAATTCCATTTTTTTTATTGGCTATTCCAAGTAAAATTTTGCCTTGGGTAAGTATAAACGAGTGGTCTAAATTATTTTCAGTCCCTTTTTTGATACGATCACCTGGTAGCCTTTCGTTTTCTCCATCAATAAAGCGCTTTGCAATTTGCCATTCCGATTTGTCAATCATAAATTTGATAACCTAATAATGTGATTTGCCCTGCTAAAGGGATGAAAAAATTGGGATCTCGAGGGCGCAATAGAACAGTACATCCTTTTGCGTGAACATTATTATAGAAACTGTTCAGCTCTTCACAATTTTTGAATTTCATAGGCTCATATTTTAAATAATAAGAATCATAAATTATACATAAAGAATTTTTTTAGATCAACAAATATCCAGTTTTGATGATAGTAAGTTTTCCCGCCTCTTCAGGCTAAACTGGCAACGAAGGTCTAGTGTAATGAAATGGACTCCTCTCCTCAAAGTGGTCTATTATTTCTGCTTTAAGAAAAGGAACAATAAAGGAGTTCAAAATGCTTGACTATGCGATAGAATACAAAAATTAATTACATTGGTTCGTGGCGGTATGTGCTGGCTTTTCATACATCTCGAGCAATAAATCATACCTATCCGAGGTGTCTTTCAATTTTGTTGCTGACTCTCGCAGCAATTTATCTAATAACATTGTTCTGTAAGAATGCGGATAGGTATTACCATTTTTAGGATCTTTCAAATAATTAAACAGCACTCTTTTTGCATCAGCATAATTATCTATTTTAGCAAAGCAGATTTGAAAACCCTCCGCTCTCAATCTACCCGTTTCGCCGTGTACATGGAAAATAGAATAATAGCATTCCTCTTTATTATATTTCAGATAGCCTGCAGTGGCTTTCTGCACCTTCAATTGTAATTCCTTTAATAAAATTGCTTCATTTTCAAGATCATCTGGCTTTACAGAATCCTCTACAATTTCACTTAAATTTGTCTTATTGTGACTCTTCTCCCTTTCTTTAGCCTTAACTGCGTCGAGTGGAGAAAGAACACCAACCTTGCAGCTATGGGCATTATCAGATGTCATACTCAATTTCCCATACCTGTACTTCGTATCAATTACGCCTATTTCTTGGTCATCACAGAGCACATCCCAGTGTTCTTGTTCATTTTTTAAACGGATTAAAATCTTATCTTGGGAAGCATGTTCTTTTTCAGAGTATTCTGCCACATTTTCACTTATATTGAGTGATAATGATGCTGCCATACCTTTGATATCGCCAGTACTAAAACCAGCCTGGAAAGCTTTAGGATTTGTTTTAATTAATCCCAATATTTTATTTAATTCAGTATAAGCCTTTGCTTTAACCTGTTTTTTTAGGTCTTTAAAATCTTGGGTGAGATTCAGTTTTGTGATGATAGGTTTTAATTCGTTTAATACAGAGGACTTATCTTTATAAGATAAAGCATCTATATTGGAGCAATTGGTAGTATTTAATCGATAAAATTCATCTCTCAGAATGAGATCTTTATTGCCTTCATTTCTTATTAAATTGGTTAATTCATCAAGAATTTTCACCTCAAATTTTGCTTGATATTGTGGATCGGATTGGCATAATTTAAGCAATACTGGAGATAAAATAAGCTCTAAATCTCTGTAATTATTATAATACCTAAGCCATGTCTTTAAAGTATTCCAATCTTTAGGTTTAAAATTAGGGTGATGACGCGCGAACTGTTCAATTAGTTGTTGATAACCAAGAGAATTTTTATATTTATCCACCTCGTCGTTTAATATCTTCACAGAAAGGGCAATCGCTATGGCATTAAACAAACACGCCCCGTCTCCAGTAGCCTTAACTTCTCTCGTCATTCGTTGAATCCCCAATTAATCTCTTTATTTTATCAAATTAATTAAGAATAATCTTATGATTTACCAGTATACGCGCGCGTTAAAAAAATAGATGCTATGATGAAAACAGCTCAATAAGGAACCTCTCTGCGATGATCACTATGCATAATGTTTCCAAATCTTTTGATGGAAAAAAAACTTATTCCGTTAGAAACATTAACTTAACGATTGTTGATGGCGAAACCTTGGTCTTACTAGGCTCCTCCGGCGGTGGAAAATCAACCTTGCTTAAATTAATAAACCACACCCTAAAACCTAGCTCCGGCAAGATAGAAATTGACGGTAAACGGATTCAAGAATACTCAAAAATTAGCTTACGCCGCTCAATGGGCTTTGTGTTTCAACACACAGGCTTATTCCCACACATGACTGTCGCGAAAAATATAGCAATTATCATGCGCTTAATGAAAATTCCAAAAGAACAAAGGAATAAATGCGTCAATGAAATGTTAGAGTTAGTTAATCTGGAGCCGGACAAATACTTTAACCGCTATCCAGACGAATTATCAGGCGGCGAGCAGCAACGTGTTGGGGTAGCCAGGGCTCTTGCGACCAATCCCAATTATATTTTAATGGACGAGCCCTTTGGCGCCTTAGATGCCATTACTCGTGAAGCTTTGCAAAATGAAATCATCAGCCTTAAAGAAAAAATCAATAAAACCATTATTTTTGTCACCCATGATATTAACGAAGCCTTTCGCATAGCAGATAGAATAGCCATTATGCATGATGGCTTTCTTGAGCAAATTGGAACGAAAGAAGCCGTATTGGCAGCGCCTGCCACCGAGTTCGTTAAACAATTACTTATTAACCAAACGAATAACTAAATGAATAATTATTGGGCTTTCATAAAAGCGCATCTTCCTGAATTACAAAGCAAATTAATTGAGCATATCTCTATCTCTCTTTCAGCCATGCTCGTTGCGATTTTAATTGGCGTTGGTTTAGGGCTTCTTATTACTCGATTACCCAAGTTAAGAGGCTCTGTACTTGGCTTGACTAATATATTTCAAACGATACCGAGCATTGCCTTACTTGGATTTTTAATTCCGTTTGTAGGGATTGGATTAATTCCTACTTTAATTGCCCTCATCGTCTATGCCCTTTTACCTATTATTTCAAATACTTATACGGGATTGAAAGGCGTTTCTCCGAGTTATCTTCAAGTGGCCAATAGCTTAGGTTTTACCCGCTGGCAGCGCTTATACATGATTGAATTTCCCCTTGCCCTGCCTGTCATCATGTCAGGCATTAGAATATCCACGGCGATGACCATTGGCATTACTACCATTGCCGCTTTTATAGGTGCTGGAGGACTGGGCGATTTTATTACCGAAGGCCTATCCTTAAACGATCCTAATCTTATTTTGCTAGGAGCAATTCCAGTTGCCTTACTCGCTTTGACCATCGACTATGTCCTCGCCACATTGACTCTTTTACTTTCACCCCGCCAGCGTTTGAAACTTCGCTTTAAAAAAACCAAAATGGGTATAGTAGGTCTTTTAGTGGGAAGCTTAATTTTTATAGTTTCATATGACTCAATCTTTACAAAAAATCCTGAAAATTCAATAGTGATAGGCGCAAAAAATTTTACTGAACAATATGTTTTAGGCCATTTGATGGCGGAGTTAATTGAAGCAAAAACCGATCTAAAGGTGGTTAGAAAATTTAATCTTGGCACAACCGCTATTTTGCAAAATGCTCTACTCTCAGGCCAAATTGACCTGTACCCAGAATATACCGGCACGGCCTATCTTATTGTTCTTAAAGAAAATCAAATCAAAAATCCACAGCAAACCTATGATTTTGTTCGAGAAGCTTACCAAAAAAATTACGATCTGATTTGGTTGCGCCCTTTCGGCTTTGAGAATAACGAGTCTTTGGCCGTCAAAAAACAATTGGCAGAGCGCTACAATCTCGTGAATTTGAGTGATTTAACTCCAATTGCCGATAAACTCATTCTGGCAGCGCCTGCGGAATTCCTTAAGCGTCCCGATGGTTTGCCAGGTCTTAGGCAAAAGTACGGATTAAATTTCAATAAAATCATACAGATGCAACCTTATCTCGTGTATCAGGCCATTGCCAATGAAAAAGTGCAAATTATAGAGGCGTTTACCACCGATGGAAGAATACCTGAGTTCAATTTAACTATCCTAAACGACGATAAACATTTTTATCCGCCTTATTATGCGGCGCCGATAATTCGTCACTTTATTCTCAATAAATACCCGCAGATTGGCTCTGCCTTAGAGCCCTTACTTGGAATCATCGATAATAAAGCCATGCAGGAATTAAACTACTTAGTTGATGTAAAAAAAGTCAGTCCCCAAAAGGCTGCACATGACTTTTTAGTGAGCCGAAGGCTTATTTAGACCAGCTAAACTATAATCCTTACCTAACTTCTTCTATGTACTATAATTAATAGGCAACCTACTTTAACAAGGAAGAAACTATGCTTGGCACTATCCTACTTATTATATTAATTCTCGCTGTAATCGGCGGCTTGCCTACTTGGGGCTATAGTAGAGATTGGGGATATCGTCCTGTTAGTATTATTGGACTTCTCTTAGTAATCTTTATCATTCTTATATTATTGGGCAAGGTTAGTTTGTGACAGGCAAAACTTAGCTTAAAGTAAAAAGGCGATAACTTTGAAAAGTTGCCGCCTTTTTTATTACATATCCAATAATCAATCTACCAAACATATTGTATCTCTTTAGGAAGATGCGCAAATATTTGCACTAACTCCTGGTTGGTTTTATTTCCAAAGTTGTTCCCTTGTAAATTAAGAAAGGCAATACTTGGCGGTAAAGCAGCAAAGGAGCCGGCTAATTCTGTAGCGGATTTTTCATTTAAGTTGTTATTAGAAAGATCAAGATAATTAATTCGCTTCGGTATTCTGGAAAAAATCTCCATTAGTTCGAGGCCTGTTCTGTTACAGAGATGATTATCCCTTAATCCTAGAGATCTAACGCCTCTAGGAATGGCTGCTACAATTTCAGCACTTTCAGATCCATTTTTATAATAAAAAATCCAGTTATGTCCCATATTTAAAAAACTTACACTTTCTGGAATGGCGTTAAATATTTCAATGAATTCTGCGCTCGTTTTGCTACCCATGTTGTTCCAGTTCAAATTAAAGGAATGCAGATGGTTAGGAATAGCTGAAAATGCTTGTACTAATTCTTCAACTGTTTTTTTATTAAGATCATTACCAGACAAACAAAGTTGAATTATTCCCTTTGGCAGCATGGTGAATATTTCAGCTAACTCTTTGCCTGATTTGAAGTTCAGGTCATTATGATCCAATGAAAGAGAGGTCACAGAATCGGGTATAGCAGAAATGATTTTACCTAGCGATACATCGCTTATCTCAGCCAGGGCAAGAGCATCAAAGTTTAAATTCCCAACACTTTTTCTCTATATTGGTCATATAGGGCTGCTTTTCTTCTTTTTCTCGGGACCGAGAACTTCGTTGTCTCTTCTTTTTTTATCAAATTCA
>JACCWL010000180.1 GCA_013697645.1 Tatlockia sp.
TCTTACCGGTTCACCCAATGTCGGGCCAGGGGCGCCGACCTACGATACTGAATAAGACCTTGATGATTTGAAGACCTACCATGACCTGCTCCACATCAGGTGTAAAATTTAATGAGCATGACAGCCAATTTTTATGTGAACTTGATAATATTTATGTTTATTTTTTTCGATGAAGCCGCGAGTTGACAACACCTCATACCAATCTAGTTTGCCATGCAGTGTGGCTGCTTGCGTTATGGCATTATTGATTGCTTCTTCGATTCCATCTACAGAAGTCCCTACTAACTCAACAATTTGATACACACGATCGTTCATTGTCTCTCCCTGAGATATTTTTTCCGTATTAGTTTTCAGTGTAGATGAAAAAGTAGGAAATTAAAATGAATTCAAATTTTAAGCAAAAATCTCAATTCCTGCGTAGCCTGGTTAGCGCGTTAGCGATAACCAGGCTCCTTTTCTAACTTCAAAGCGTTGAAAACCCAGTTATCGCTGCGGGCTAACCAGGCTACGTTGAGGCACAGTTCTTGCATTTTTATAACTTGAGACTACGGAGGTTATATTAAAATGAAACTAAACACTGGTTATGGAAAATTTATTCCTTTTATCCTTTATACCGCAATTTCTATTGCCTACAGCTCTTCTCTATTTTTTTAATTGGCTAGCTTCTGCTTTAGCAATGGCTTTTCTTATCATTTGCGCCTCTTCAGAGTGTTCTGGAGCCAGATTAAGAAGTTGCTGCCAGTAATTAATTGCTTGCAGAAAATCTTGATTCTTAAAAGCATCCATTGCAAGCATAGCTAGTGCGTCGGGTTGATTTGGTTTTTGCTGCAACAAGCTTAGCAATATGTTCCTTATTTGCTGATTAAATTCTTGCTGATTTAACTGCAAGAGACTTTGGGCATAATTAACGGTCGCTAGTTCATCATCAGGGCTTTGTTGATGAGCTCTTGAGAAAGCCGCTTCTGCTTCTGACCATTTGCCTTCACTGGCGTACAATCTCCCCAAGAGATACCAACCTCGTGTGCTTTTTGGTTCTTGAGCCAATCGTTGTTTTAACTTGTCAATCAGTTCTATAGGGCTTTTTATTGTTTGTAGAACTGCCTCTATTCGTTGCTTAGAGGTTTCTTGACGCACATGGTTCTGCCACTGGGGCCAAGCACCCCAATGCCAATAAGCTAGCGAGAGAGCAATTATAAATACAGGAATGGCAGTTAAAAATAGAGCTTTTGATTTGCCTAGGGGATAGAGCATGATGGGCAAGGCCAGCAAGCCTAGTATAATAAAAGAAACTAGTAGCCAATATTCATTCATTCGTGCTTCCCTTTAAACAGGTTCGCCAAAAAATTACTAGGCCTAAAAATAAAAATAAAGCAGGTCCAAACCATAGCAGTGCTGTCACAGGTTTAATTGGTGGCTTGAATAAAATGAAATCACCGTAACGTGCAGTCAGGTAATTTACAATTTCGCCATCGCTCCTGCCTTCTTTTACCAGCATATAGACTTGAAAACGAAGATCCTTGGCAAGGCCGGCATTAGAATCTGCCAAATCTTGATTTTGACAAACTAAACAACGTAATTCTTTTAATAAATGCAAGAATTGCGCATCTTGCTTAGGTGTTTCTAAGGGATAAAGACTATTGGCAAAGCCAAAAGGTATCAATAAAAATAGAATTATCGCAAGAAGACCTCTCATGCGTCACCTTGCAAGAGCTGAATACGCGGTAAAAAATCTTTCTGCCAAACTTTTTCATCCAAAATGCCAACATGCCTGTAGCGAATGATCCCTTTTTTATCAATTAGGAAGGTTTCGGGCGTACCATAGACCCCGAGATCAATTGCCAGCTTGCCTTCTTTGTCCTCACCAATACCGAGGAATGGATTGCCCCATTCGCTCAGCCAGCGGGTTGCATTTTCTCTTTTGTCTTTATAATTTATGCCGTAAATAGGAAAAGTTTCTCGTGAAAGTTTCATTAGAAACACCTGCTCTTGTGCACAGGCTGAACACCAACTTGCAAAGACATTTAACAAAACAACCCGGCCTTGCATTGCAGCAGGTGTAAGTGGTTTCTCGTCGTTTAACATCGGCAAAGAAAAGTCAGGTAAGGATTTACCTAATTGCACTGAGGGTAGTTTTTGCGGCTCCAAAGATAAACCTCTCCAAAAGAACATGACCAACAAGGCAAAAATCGCTAAAGGGATTAAACGCCAGTAAAAGGTTTTCATGGATTCACCTCTTGTAAATTGTTGGATGTTATTCTTTGACCTGTACGATAATAACGCCTATCAGTTAAAGCCAGCAAGCCACCTACTAAAATCATGAAGCCCCCGCCCCAAATCCAGCGTATAAAAGGTTTAAAATAAACGCGAACCGACCAAGCCTGCTCACCAATTGGCTCACCCAGTGCTACATAAATATCACGGAAAGGACTGACATCGATTGCTGATTCAGTCATTGCCATCTGACCGATATTATAAATTCGTTTTTCTGGGTAAATTAACGTTTTTTTATCACCTCGACTAATCACAAACTGGGTTTGCGTGCCGTGATAATTGGCGCCAACTAAGGGAGATTCGCTAATAAAAGAAATGGAGTAACCAGCAAGATTTACGCTATCACCAGGTGCTAATTTTACATCATCTTGGATGCCATAGCCGGTTGAAATTGATATACCAATAACTGTCGCTGCTACGCCACAATGAGCAAAGACCATTCCCCAAAGAGACTGGCCAAGATTGCTAATACCACGTTGTTTGACTCGCATCATGAGCAATTTGATAGTGCTTAAAATTATCCAAAAAGCAAGGATAAGCCCGAGTAGAGAATAACCATTGATAGACTTGGCAAAGGTAATTAGTAAAATAGATGGCAGCAATAAACTAAGAACTATTACCTTGGACAGTTTTGCAAATCGATTTTTCAAAGAATCGCGTTGCCAATTTAAATGAACACCAAGGCCCATCAAGATTAACAAAGGAATCATCAAAGGCACAAAAACTGAATTAAAATAAGGTGAACCGACTGATAACTTGCCAAGTCCAAGACCATCTATAAGTAAGGGGTAAATAGTTCCCATCAACACGGTCAACATTATAACAGCAAGAAAAACATTATTTAAAAGCAAGGCAGATTCGCGGGAAACAAGAGAGGGATTATTCCGTTGTTGCAAAGTTTGGGCTCTTGTTGCGAATAATATTAAGGAACCACCAATGACAATCAGAAGGAAAAACAAAATATAAAGACCTCTTTGTGGATCAACAGCGAAAGCGTGAACGGAGGTCAGCACACCGGAACGAACTAAAAAGGTTCCCACCAAACTTAGGGAAAAAGCAGCTATCGCTAATAACATGGTCCAGGCTTTAAATTGCTGCCTTTGTTCTGCCACTGCTAATGAGTGCAATAGGGCCGTACCCACTAACCAAGGCATAAAGGAAGCATTTTCAACAGGATCCCAAAACCACCAACCACCCCAACCAAGTTCACGATAGGCCCACCAGCTACCTAAAGTAATGCCTGCTGTTAAACAACACCAGGCTGCCAAGGTCCAGGGTCTTGTCCATTTTGCCCAAGCCGGTTCAACTCGGCCCACCCAAAGTGCAGCAATGGCAAAGGCAAAGGCTACAGAAAATCCGACATAACCCATGTAAAGCATTGGCGGATGGAAAAGGAAACCAGGGTCTTGCAATAAAGGGTTTAGATCGCGACCTTGTGTATTTAATAGTTGGAATTGCCGGGTAAACGGACTGGAGGTTGTAAGAAGAAAGAGAATGAAGCCAATGCTAAGCCAACCGAGAACGACCAACACGCGGGCTCGCATTTCTTTATCTAAGGCAGAACTAAATAAACTGATAGCGAGCATCCATAAACTTAAGATTAGCACCCACAAAAGCATTGAGCCTTCATGCCCTCCCCAGACTGCACATAATTTATAAAACCAGGGGAGCGAAACGCTGGAATTGGCTAAGACATAAGTGAGTGAGAAATCATCTTGTAAAAAACATAGGGTAAGACAGCAATAAGCTAAGACTACAAAGAGAAATTGGCCACAAGCATAAAGAGGTGCTGCATTAATTAAGTCAGCTTTCTGACGCCCTAAACCTATTATTGGAATAACAGCAAGCAAAGCTGCAAATATTAAAGCCAATATTAAGGAAAATAAGCCAATTTCAGCGATCATGTACTTTTCATTTCTCCATTTTGAGCTTGTTTTGCCAAGGCGTCTTTGACTTCAGGGGGCATGTAATTGGCATCGTGCTTGGCAAGAACTTCAATTGCCTTAAATTCTTGGCTTTCGCTAAGTTCCCCAAGGGTTACTATTCCCTGCCCTTCACGAAATAAATCAGGCAAAATGCCGCGGTAACTCACGGTTACGGTGCGATTGTAATCGGTTAATTGAAATTGAACGCCAAGATCGTCTTTAGCACGCACAATAGACCCTTTGACCACCATCCCACCTAAACGAATAGTTTGATTTGCTGCAACCTTTCCTTCTGCCACTTGGGTCGGTGAGTAAAATAAATTGATGTTCTGCCTTAGGGCATAAAGAACAAGCGCCGAGACTAAGGAAAGTATCGAAGAAATAAAAAGAAGCAGCAATATTTTCCGTTTACGAACAGGATTCATACCTGTTGTCTCTTAAACCATTGCTGTAATTTCTTGCGAACACGCGCATTTTGCAGCTTGAAACCGAAGATATTAATTAGCATTACCATGCAAACTAGGCCGTAGGCAGGCCATACATAGAAAGAATAGCCACCCATAGCAAACCAGTGTAGCAACTGTGTCATAACTTGCCTCGCTCGACTAATTCTTTAATCCAATTTTGCCTATATTCACGCGCCAAAATCTCTGTTCGCGCCTTATGTAAGCTAATCCAAAGGCAATAAAGGGCAAAGCCAATTAAGGATAATACCAAAGGATAAAGCATTGGCGCTGCGATTTTGGGTTTGGCAAACACAGTTAAAGTTGCCCCTTGATGCAAAGAATTCCACCAATACACTGAATAATGGATGATGGGTAAGTCAATTAAGCCAACCAAAGTTAAGACTGCGATGATTTTATCGCCCTGTTCTTTATTTTGAAACGCGCTTTTAGTCGCTAATATTGCTAAATATAAAAGCAGCAAAATTAATTCTGAAGTTAAACGAGCATCCCAGACCCACCAAGTTCCCCACATGGGTTTGCCCCATATAGAGCCTGTGGCCAACGCCAGAAAAGCCATCGAGGCCCCTATTTGGGCAGCTATTCCCAACATTAAGCCTGCCAATTTGATACGCCAGACCAATAGAAGAATGGCTAAGAAACCCATCCAAAAATAAATTGACATGGATAAAAATGCGCTAGGAACATGGACATAAATAATACGGAAAGCATCGCCTTGTTGATAATCAGGTGGCGCAAATACTAGACCCCACACTAGACCCGTAACAATAAAAATCAAGGCAGCAAAACCTAGACCGCCAAGCCAAGGCTTAGTAAGTTGATAAAATGCCTTTGGCGATGCCATTTGGTATAAAAATTTCCACATGGGGAGTTATTCTGATCACAAAAGGCGGAATTTTATCACTCAACAACTAAGATTGACAAGGATAGCTTGAGCAGAACCCCGATTCGTACTAATGGCTCTCCATCAAAAAAAATTTATTTCATCTAATCCTTCTGGTATTAAGCACTCTCTTCCTATTCTTAGCGCACTATTTTACCATATTGATCGATCCTAACCAAAAGTAGAAAACTAAAAAAATATATCTTGCCTTCTCAATCTTTTTCTTATAAAAATCTCTTTTTTGGTTCATTTTTTTATAAAAAAATATGGACAAAATACAAAATTCTTGTACAATTTGCAGTCCAAATTTAAGTTTCATCATTGAGAGAATAAACAATTAGTGACTAATCATACAGAAAACAGTGATACGCCAGTCAGCGATGGTGGCTACAGACGTGGATTAAAAGATCGCCATGTGCAAATGATCGCTTTAGGTGGAATCATTGGTTCAGGCTATTTTTTAGGAACTGGCGCTGTTGTTAACGACGTCGGCCCCTCCGTTTTTATTGCCTATATGTTTGGGGGGCTCATAATATACTTAACCATGTTATGCATGGGTGAGTTAGCAGTTGCTATTCCTATCTCTGGCTCCTTCATTACTTACACTGCCGATTTTATTTCACCTACTGTCGCTTGCGGAGTAGGCTGGTCTTATTGGATAAGTTGGGTGGCATACATACCTGCGGAATGTATTGCAGGTGGCATAATTATGCAGCATTTTACCGGTGTTCATGGCTATATTTGGGCAGTTTGTTTTGGTTTATTAATTACATACATCAATATTGCCAAAGTCGGTACCTTTGGTGAGATTGAATTTTGGTTAGCAATCATTAAAATCGCAGCGCTCATGGGTTTTGTGGTCCTTTCTGTTTTGATTTTCTTTGGCATGATTCACGGGCCGCATTCTACTGGTATTATCGGCGCGCGCTATATTTATGGGGACGGAGGATTGTTTCCAAATGGCACTATGGCCTTACTTACGGCAATGGTTTTGCTTCTTGTTAATTACCAAGGCTCTGAAATTATTGGTCTTGCTGCTGGCGAATCTGTTAATCCTGCGCGCATGATTCCCCGTGCTATAAAAACAGTGACTCTTAGAATTCTCTTTATTTATATCATCCCTGTATTTTGCTTAGTATTGATTTTTCCATGGCAAAAAGCAGGTCTAGCCAATTCAGTTTTTTCTGATGCACTTAATTATCACGGATTGCGTTGGGCGGGTGCTGTTACTAGTTTTGTAACTCTGACGGCCACCTTATCTTGCTCAAACTCAGGAGTTTACGGTATTGTTCGATCCTTAGCTGCCTTGGCTCGCAATGGTATGGCACCACAGAAACTAGGTACCTTAAATCGTAATGCAGTTCCACAAAATGCAGGGATTGTCACATTGGTCTCAATATGGGCTTTGCTTGGCGTATCCCATTTATTTGGACAATCGACCTTATATATTGCCTTATTACTTGTTTCTGGTTTTACTGGGGCAATTGCTTGGATTTCACTGTGCTGGGCGCAAATTAACTTTCGTAAACGTTTATATAAGGCTGGATACACCACTGATGACCTTAGCTATAAAACTCCAGGTTCTCCCTATACTGGCATCATCGCAATTTGTTTAATGGTTATTTGTTTGATATTTCTTTCCTTTAATAAAGACCCCGCTTATAAAATTGCTTTTATTATGGGTTTTATTAGTCTTACAGTGCCGATGATTGTTTACAAATGTGGTGGATTTTCTAAGAGCAGAGCGGCTGCTAAAGAACTTAATAAGTATTTACGCTTTGCGGATATCTTTCCAGACCGTAATCCGAAATAGTTAGGTAGGACGCCGTTCTAGTGTAGGTCGGGCCAGGGACTTGACCTACTATTCGCTCAAACTTATTCGAATCACCGATGCAATTGCGAAGGGTAGAAAACCAGCAGCAAGTATTGATATCGCAAGTAAGATTGCAAAATAGCCTTCAACCGCTAAACCATGCATTGCGGCGCTTAAACTGCCGCTGCCGAAAACCATAACGGGTATTGTTAAAGGCAACAAGATCAAAGCCATTAATACGCCCTTCTGCTGCATTCCGGTGCTAAATGCTGCGGCAAAGCCACATAAAAAAATAATAGCTGGCGTTCCGAGGATTAAACTCATCATCAAGATCCCTGTTTCTTGCACACTTAATTCAAAGAGCAAGGCAAGAAACGGACAAAAAATTAACATTGGCAATAAGTTAATCAACCAATGAATAAGCAATTTAGCAGCGATGATAAGGCTTAAAGGATAAGCGGATAACAAGAGCTGCTCGATAACCCCATCTTCATAATCCTGTTGAAAAAGACTTAGAGAGCTCAAAAGCATGGATAAAAGCATAGCTATCCAAACCAAGCCAGGGGCTACGGCGCGTAAGAGATTTTTTTCAGGGGGCATGGTTAAAGGAAAAAACACTGTAACCATCAAAAAAAACAACGAAGCATGCAGTAACAATCTTGGTTGACGAAGATGCAGTAGGAATTCTCGTTGGCACTGTTTACTAAAGAGAGTTGGCAAAGACATCATAGTGAATATTCCAGGTAGCTTTGCTGTAATGGTAAACTTTGATGCGAGGTTAAAATAATCTGACCGCCTTGCTCTATATGATTTTCCAGAAATCCCATTAAGGTTTTTACCGCTTCTGTATCCAAGGCAATTAAAGGTTCGTCCAATAACCACAATTTGGCATCAGTCATAGCAATTCTTAGTAAACTGACCCGCCGCCGCTGACCGGCTGAGAGCAGATAACAAGGTTCATCAGCTAAGTCTTGCAAGCCAAAAGCTTTAATTAACTTGTCAAAGCTTAAAAAACGCCGATTCCAATGCATATCGAACTTGCAATTTTCTCGCACAGTGAGCAAGGGGTTAATCCCAGCTTTATGGCCAACATAGCAAAGGTTGCGTTGATAGGCACTTGGACTTTTAGAGATATCATTGTCATTGTAACGAATTTCACCCTTCCCGGGTTGTAATAGACCTGATAAAAGTTTCAGCAAGGTTGTTTTTCCAGCACCATTTGCACCGCGTAAATGCAGCAATTGCCCTTCGGCTAAAGAAAAATGAACCTTAGTTAGCAAGGGTTTATCATGGTAATCAAAAGAGAGATCAATGATTTCAAGCATGGAGCTATTTTCTAAATTCAAAAAAGGCAGACTAACGAGATTTAGTCTTGGAGGCAAGTGGGGAATTTTATTTACAACTTAACTCGGTCACTTGCATCTATCAACAGTCACGAGGATAATTGGATTTTTTGAATTATTAAGGTAAACAATGGATTTTCTCGCTGAATATGGTTTATTTCTTTTAAAATCTCTGACAGTAGTTATAGCCTTATTATTAGCCCTTGCAGGTATTTTAGCGATTAGTCGTAAAAAACCTAAACCACAGTTAGAGATAACTTCGCTTAACAAGCAGTATGAAAAAACCAGGCAACATCTAGCTCATGAGATTAGAAACGAAAAGCCAGCTAAAAAAAAGAAAGAAAAATCGAATAAGCCAACTTTATATGTTGTTGATTTTCATGGGGATATCAAAGCTTCCCAGGTTGAACAGCTTCGGGAAGTCATCTCGGCTGTCATATCAGTTGCCCAAGAAAAAGATGAGGTTGTCGTGTGCCTGGAAAGTCACGGCGGCTTGGTTAATACCTACGGCTTAGCTGCATCTCAATTGCAACGCTTACGTGATAAGCAAATTCCTCTGACAGTCTGTATTGATAAAATCGCTGCAAGCGGTGGTTATTTGATGGCCTGCGTTGCTAATAAGATAGTCGCAGCACCTTTCGCAATTATCGGTTCAATTGGTGTTGTAGCACAACTGCCTAATTTTCATCGATGGCTCAAAAAAAATAATATTGATTTTGAATTATTAACCGCAGGTGAACACAAACGGACTTTAACCATTTTTGGCGAAAATACAGCAAAAGGTCGCGAAAAATTTCAGGAAGATTTGGAAAAAATTCACAAAGCATTCCGCTCTTATGTACTTGAAAATCGACAACAATTAGATATTGACAAGGTGGCTACTGGCGAACATTGGCTTGCCAAAGATGCTTATGATTTAAGACTGGTTGATGCTTTAAAAACAAGCGATGACTATCTTGCAGAAAAAATGGCTGATTTTAATTCCTTTAAAATTGCGATGCATGGCAAAAAGTCTTTGCTAGAAAAACTATTCAAACCCGTTTCGAACTTAATGTCGCCTTGGTCATGAATTAAGCAAAAATCACATCTTTTGCTATTTATACAAAAATACCTGATTCTTTGTATATACTTAGGATCTAACACTAGTTAATCATGGAGCAGATAATGAGTGAACCCAAATCAAAATTTCCTGACTTGAAAGAAATATCGTCTATGGCAGGTAAATTTTTTTGCGATGTTAAAAAGAGTATTAGCGAAATATTTTCAGATTATAAAAATAAGCATGCAGAAAAACCAGCAAGTGAAAGAGCTAAACCAAAAACAGCGAGAACAAAGACTGCAGCTGAAAAAACAGTTGCGAAGCCTGCTAGTACGCCAAGGCCCAAGAAACCCAAAGTGATTCTAGCCAAAGACGACAATAAGCCTAAGGGCTAAAGTCAACTCTTCTTGAATGCTTAAGGGATCTCCATTGAATGCCACCGTGGCGTTTTTGTAGATCCCGTCACTGCATTCGAGATCACGTGTTTGCAGGATAAAGAAACTTCCCGCATCAAAAACTTAAGCGCGCTCCGGACGCGCCAAGCCGTATTTGCGCATTTTTTCAACTAAGGTAGTGCGGCGTAGGTTTAAATAATTGGCTGCATGGGCAACTACCCAATCTGATTCATTCAAGGCTTGGCTTATCAAAGCCAGCTCGGTTTTTATCAGGTGTTCTTTCAAATTAATACCGTCTCCACTGGGAGTCGGGTGTACTCGGCTGGCTAATTGCAGCAAGGTTTCTCTTTCCGTTGTTAATACAGCATACGCTCCGGCAGAAGTATCCAGCTTAAATCTCCTCGGTAATTCATCAACATCGATAATACCATTGGGATATAAAATTGACATACGCTCCACCAGATTTGCCAGCTCCCGAACGTTGCCAGGCCAGGCATAATGGGCTAATACCTCGAGTGCTCCCGGCATTAACCGCACGCTTGGTCGGTGCTCTCCTTCAATTCTTGAAATTAATTCATTAACCAATAGAAATAAATCTTCCTGCCTATCTCGCAAAGGAGGCATATCGATAGGAAAAACATTTAAACGATAAAAAAGATCTTCTCGGAATTTACCTTCCTTTATTGCTAATTCAAGATTTCGGTGGGTTGCAGCGATTATTCGAACGTCCACTTCAATACTTTTATTGGAACCAACCCGTTCAAAACAGCGTTCCTGCAAGACCCTCAGCAATTTGACCTGCATAGCTAATGGCATATCACCAATTTCATCGAGAAATAAGGTCCCTCCATCAGCTAGTTCAAAACGACCCTGCCTGGTAGATATAGCTCCTGTAAAAGCCCCCTTTTCATGACCAAATAGTTCACTTTCCAAGAGCTCCCCAGGAACTGCCCCGCAGTTTATTGGGATGAACAATTTTCCGGCGCGATGGGATAAGGCATGGATATTTCGAGCCACTACTTCTTTACCTGTACCAGATTCGCCAAGTATCAGCACGCTGGCTTCAGTATTCGCTACTTGTGCAATTAATTTCCGTACCTGCCGTATGGAATCGCTGTTACCTACAAGTGAGCGAAATAAGGGAGTTCGTCGAGTCGAATCTGCTTCATTGACAGCATCTTCGTGAGCAATTTGGCATCTATGAAGCGCTTCTAGCATCTGGGAGTAGCTAAAGGGAAAGTGCAAATTGGCTAAGACATTTTTTGTTGAAAAATATTTTTCGGGTAAAGGAGAATCCACAAGGAGGAGCGGTAAATTAGGTGCGTGAGAAACAAAATTATTGAGAAAAGCAATTGATTCTTCAAAAGAAGTGGACGAACCCACTACAAGCATTCTTGCTTTGTCAAAGGGAAGAGTTTGCCAATTCTCATAGTTTAGTAAATGGCTGGTCTCACCAATAAAATCTAAGATTGTGATGAGCTTGCGAGAACGTTCTACATTATCATCAATGATAAAAATAAATTCTTCTTTACTGCGCATAATGATCTCAACTCAGATGAAAGTCATGCTAGACCCTCGTCTTTTGAGTATTGGTGAGAACTAATACCCTGTCAAATAATTGACTATAAATGGCTTGAAGGAATACATTAATTACGTTGCGTGTTTAGAGACATCACATGGTTACAACTTAAGCACCTCGCTTTATCAAGACTTGTTTTATTTATAACGTGTAGGTCGGCGCCCCTGGCCC
>JACCWL010000209.1 GCA_013697645.1 Tatlockia sp.
ATCCCCGCCTGCGCGGGGACGACACACGAAAAGTGTCGGGCCCTCAGGACCTGACCCTATTTGTGTTAGGAATTCTGGTGAAGAAATTGATAAATTCGCTCAGCTAATTCAGAGCTAATGCCATTTACTTTTTCAAGTTCTACAATGGATGCTTTCCCAAGCTCACGCAAACCGCCAAAACGTCGTAACAAGGCTTGTCGCTTTCTAGGGCCAATTCCCTCAATATTTTCAAGTGTAGAATCAAGACCTGCATGCTGTCTCTTTTTACGATGAGAGGTTATTGCGAAACGATGCGCCTCATCGCGAATATGTTGTAATAAATGTAGGGCAAGCGAATCGGCAGGCAGGGTGATTTCCTTATTTTCCGCAACCAAAATTAAACGCTCCCATCCGGCCTTACGATCAGGTCCTTTTGCAATCCCTAAAAGAGTCAAGTCCTCTTCAATACCTAACTCAA
This sequence comes from Tatlockia sp., assembly GCA_013697645.1. Lineage (GTDB taxonomy): Bacteria > Pseudomonadota > Gammaproteobacteria > Legionellales > Legionellaceae > Tatlockia. The sequence goes on from JACCWL010000209.1 coordinate 458, forward strand.
CTAAAACACGTTTTGCCACCCCAACCTGACCTTTTCCACCATCAACAATAAGGATATCTGGTAGGGTATTCTGCTCTTTAAGTAAACGCTTAAAACGACGTGAAATTGCCTGTTCCATAGCCGCATAATCGTCGCCGGGAGTTATGTCGTTGATATTAAAACGTCGATATTCATTGCGATGGGGACCATCAGCACCAAAAACTACGCAAGAAGCAACGGTGGATTCGCCTTGCGTATGGCTAATATCAAAACATTCCATGCGATTGATTGGTTCTTCACGCTGCAATAAAGTCCCTAAGGCCTGGTAGCGTTTGGCGATGGTTGCGGTGGAAGTCTTATGTTCCGCAACAGACTGTTTTAAATTATTTAAGGCAAAATCTAACCACCGTGCCTTTGTGCCTCTTGGTAGAATTTGAATTTTACAAGTTTTGCCTCGAAGCTCGCTTAGCATCGCCTCAAAATTTTTCTGATCGCTAATAGTTTCCTGGGTTATTATCAGAGCCGGTATACGTTCTGGAATATCAACATAGTAAAAGGCAATAAAGGCTGCAAAAACTTCTTGCCATAAACTCCCTTCATCCTCGGCAAAACTTTGTTTTGGCAGAGACGGGAAAAAACTTTGACTGGCTAAAACATGCCCTTCTCGCACGGTTACACATTGGATACAGGCAAAACCAGGTTGCGCATCAATTACAATAATATCAGCGTCACCTCGTAATTGGACTACAGCTTGCTGCTCTTGTATTAATCTAATATTTTTAATCTGATCCCTTAAGCTAGCCGCTTCTTCAAAAGCAAGCTTTGCCACCGCCTCTTCCATCCGCTTAGCTAAATCATCCAAAATCTGAATTGATTTTCCTTGGAGAAAGCGGGTTGCATCCTTCACAGACTGTTGATAGTCCTCTGCTGAAATATAGCCTGTACAGGGCGCAGTACAACGTTTGATTTGGTATTGCAAACAGGGTCTTGAACGGCTACTAAAAAAACCATCGCTACAATTTCGAATTTTAAATACTTTTTGAATAGTACCTAAGGTTTCACGCACTGCAGCTACACTGGGATAGGGGCCATAAAATTCACCCTTCTGTGGTTTTTTTTTGGAGCGATACAATTCCATCCGCGGGAAGGGATTAGAACTGACATAAATATAGGGATATGACTTATCATCTCGCAATAAAACATTATACTTAGGCCGCAGGGACTTAATTAGGCTACTTTCTAATAATAAAGCTTCTGTTTCACTTCGGGTAACCGATACTTCAACACTGACAATCTGACTGACAAGCGAACGAGTTTTGGCGCCAGAATTTTGTTTTTTAAAATAGGAACTCACTCGTTTTTTTAAATTTCCCGCTTTTCCTACATACAAGACTGTCCCGCTCGCATCAACCATGCGGTAAACGCCAGGAGCGGAAGTTAAATTCTTGAGAAAAAGAGTTAGATCAGTCATTCAAATTCTGGGTAATTTATTTAAACATTTATGGAGTTTGTTAAGTTCGTCGGTCAGGGCTTCACCTATTGTGTGTCGTCCCCGCGTAGGCGGGGAACCACCCTCAAATGTGGCATTGTGCTAACTTTTTTGATGGTTCCCCGCCTACGCCTGTCTCTTGATCACATCTTAATCATCCCTGCA
>JACCWL010000234.1 GCA_013697645.1 Tatlockia sp.
CACTGCAGAAGGATATTTTTATGTGAATTTCGGTATAGAGCAAGCAATCAGCAGGGGATTAGCTTATGCGCCCTACGCCGATATGTTATGGTTTGAAACATCAAAACCTGATCTAAACCAAGCCCGCATTTTTGCTGCAGCAATTCATGAAAAACATCCTGGCAAACTACTAAGTTACAATTGCTCACCTTCGTTTAACTGGCAAGTTAATCTCAAAGAATATGATTTAAAAACGTTTAGAGAGCAGTTATTTGAAATGGGTTACAAGTTCCAATTCATTACCTTAGCCGGTTGGCACAGCTTAAATCTTGGTATGTTTGAAATTGCCAAAGCTTATAAAGAAGAGGGAATGTTTGCATATTCACGCATGCAACAGAGAGAAATTGCAGTAGAAGCACATGGGTTTAGAGCAACGAAGCACCAAGCCTTTGTGGGAACAGGGTATTTTGATGCTGTACAAAATACAATCACCCAGGGGGAGAACTCAACTACAGCCTTAGAAGAGAGTACAGAAACTCAACAATTTCATGCTAATAAATAAAATTTATCAACTATACTTTATATTTCAATGAGGTATAAATTCAGGGAGAGTAAAAATGAGTAAAACAAAAACAACTAGAACTAAAGCAGCTACTCGAGATCAGAGAATTAAGAATGAGAAGGATCAAACACTTGAGCATGCTGAGGCGCTTTATAAGCATGTGAAGGGAAAGGCTAATGATCTCTATAAAGATGGAAAACACTCTGTCGCTGAAGCACAAGTAAATCTTAAACATCAAACGGATAATCTGGCTGAACATGTAAAAGAGAAGCCTCTTTCTTCTTTATTAATAGCAGGTGGAATAGGATTTATTCTTTCGGCAATATTTAGAAAATGATGAACTTTTTCAGACACTTAGAGAGCTACTTTGCATCTAAATTTAATATAACAAAAGATATTTTTGCTTTATTTAAATTGGAAGCAAAGCTAGCTGCGATGAATGTACCAGGTTTATTTTTAAATATAAGCCTGCTTGTCGTTCTACTTCTAACAATATGGTTGACTCTAATGATATTGTTAGGAGATCTAATTTTCATCCTAACTAAACAACCACTCATTGCAATTATTGGTGTTTTATTTATCCATCTAATTCCAATAGTTTTTGTACTAAGAGATTTAAAACTTCGCTTACAACAAATGAGTTTTGCCCGAACTAGAGATTGTTTGGGATCTACTCAAGAAGGAAATGAAAGTGAACCAACAGAAGAAAGATCTATTGCAGTCAATCATAGTACTAGAAGCAAAGATAAAAATTAATCAACTTCAAAATGAGTTAGATAAGCAATACTTTGCTAAGTTATTCAGACATAATCAAACGGCCATAGCTGCTGCGTTATTGCCAGCTGTGGTCATTGGTTGGAAGGGCGGTAAGATGGTTCGGGGCAAGCCGAAGTTAAAACAAATCGCTAAATACGGTTTCTTGACCTTTGCTAATCTTTTTAGAAAATCAATATTTTAACCCTAGCTTGTTTTGTCGAAGAAGGCGAAACAAGCTAGCTCTTATAATTCTTAATTAGACACCTAAAACTTGCGAAGAATCCTCTTCACTATTACAGAAAAGTTCTGTGAAATTTGCAATGTAATAGATTGCTTTTGCTAACAAATCAATACAAAAATTAATAGGAATAAACTTTGGATTGGCTTCATTCTCTAAAATGGTATCAATAACCACCGCACATATCGAATTCCAGACGGTTGCAAAATGTTTATAAACATTATTCCAAACATCCCCGAAGGAATTTATCTTATTATATTTAGGAAGTTGCATTCCTATTAGCCCGAACAACTTAACCGGTGTCGAAACTATTTTTAAGGTATTATATGCTTCCTGGCGCCTGCAAAAAAAATAGATGGATTGTTGATCTGTTAAAGACATCTTTATCCCCTTAAACGTTAAATTTTTTACAGTTTATCATAAAAATATTAAGGATTTATTAGCAAAATTAGCTCACACAGCTAAATTAGCAAAAACCGTCTATACTCGATCCAAGAATCCAATTAGCCCTGGAGTATTTATTATGGACAAAAATACTGCATTATTAGTAAAAGCGCTTATTCTAGGCACCAGTTTAACTCTACCCCCCTTTGCATTCGCACTTTCATATGATGTTTGCTCAGATCTAACTAGTTGCCAGCCCTTAGCCGATCAGGGAAATGCGGAAGCCCAATATAACATGGGAAGCATGTATGGTGAGGGTTTAAGTGGCGTGCTTAAGGATCCTGCACAAGCTGCACAATGGTATACAAAATCAGCCAATCAGGGAAATGTATCAGCAATGATGGGCATTGGCGACCTTTATTATTTTGGCAGCGGTGTACCAAAAGACTTAGCTAAGGCATTTGAGTGGTATCAAAAAGCAGCGGATAAAGATTCACCAAAAGGTCAAGAATACGTGGCCTACGCCTATGAAAAAGGAGAGGGCACTGCTCAAGACTATGTAAAGGCTTTTACTTGGTATACAAAATCGGCCAACCAGGGTGATGTTAATTCCATGCTGGCTTTAGGAAACCTATATTATAATGGTAATGGCACATCAAAGGATCTAGTCCAAGCCTTAAATTGGTATCAAAAAGCAGCTGATCTCGGATCAGCAACAGGCCAAGATCTCGTAGGTTATGCTTATGATCACGGTGAAGGGGTTAAGCAAGACTACACCCAAGCCATGAGTTGGTATATGAAAGCAGCCCAGGGTGGTAATAGCTATGCCTTATATAATATTGGTCGTTTATATCAAAATGGTTTAGGAATACCCAAAGACTACGTTCAAGCCTACGCATGGTATTCAGCTGCTGCACAATCTGCCCCAACTAATAAAACCTTTGTTAGTGCAAAAAATTATGTTTATACCTTAATTAGCGCTGATAAAAAGAAAGAAGCTGAAGATATGGCTAATTCCTTTATTGCTAAATATGTGAAACCGCAATAAATAGCTAGCTTTCAATTAATCTAATCAGAAACGACAAATGACAGCTTTAAATTACTTAAGCTGTCATTGTCTATTCCTCATCAAACCAATTTATGTCAGAATCTAGAAATCGCCAAGCGGTTTTTTAATGGATTGATTGCTTTATAAGGAAATAACATGCGTTCTTTGTCTGTAAAAATTATACTCTTATCCTTCATCGCTATTACTACTGGTTTTGCTTCAACCCAAGGCAAGTTGGTGACCCAAGCGCAACAGCAAGAAATGACACCACAGCAAGCCTTACAACGATTGAAAGAAGGTAATCAACGCTTTTTATCTAATCAATCATTACCCAGAGATTATCTAAAACAAGCACACCAATCTTTTTTTGGCCAATTCCCCTATGCTCTAATCTTAAACTGCATGGATTCCCGCTCAATTCCAGAATTGTTTTTTGATCAAGGTTTAGCTGATTTATTTACTTTACGTGTGGCAGGAAATGTACTTAATAATGACATTTTAGGAAGCATGGAATTTGCGACAAAAGTTGTTGGTAGCCGACTGATTGTGGTCTTAGCCCATACCTCCTGCGGAGCTGTATCCGGCGCATGTGAGGGGGTCAAACTTGGGCATTTGACCGATGTTATTGAAAAAATTAAGCCAGTCGTTGAACCTACGATGCAAAATCAAAAGACTAAAAATTGCACAGACCCAAAGCTAATTGATGAAATCGCTAAAGCGAATGCGCTACAAGTTGTCAAAGAAATCCAAAAAGGAAGTCCAATAATTAAGGCATTAATCGATAGTAATCAGATTGGTATCGTTGCTGGTATACATGATATTAAAACAGGACAAGTCCAGTTTTTTGAAGAAAAGCGCTCTGTGCCTCCAACATAATTCTTCTGTAATCCAGATCATTTTTTTCTCGATGCCGACTTAACGCGGATAAACCCGTAGTAAGTCGGCCTTGAGGATAAGCTCCGGCCAGCCGGCATCAGTTTGGTAGTTGCTAAAGCAATTTATCTTATAAACGTGGCTTTCAAACGGCCAATTGCCCGAAGAAATTTTTGCTCAGGACGAGGTCTAAATGAGGGGGCATCAAAAAAATAATCTACGCCTTCTGGAGATTGCTCGGAAAAATAATAATTGAAGATACAACAGCGAGGGGAATCGCATAAAACTGGATTCACCGCATGCCAAGAGCGACTATTTGTTTCCATTACTAACATCCGATTAAACAGGGAAGGGACTAAAATATGTTGGTTAACCGCTTCATCCCATAATTCATAATTGCCGCCATTTTCAATCCGCCAATTTGGCGAGACATAGTAAAGTACATTCATTGTTCGATAATAGCGTTTCATTTCGACATCGTGAGAATTATCTAAATGAGGATTAATATAATAACCTTTGAGAAGGGTAGAAATTCCGCCGGCAAAGCGAGTTGGATCAGGGATTTGATTTTTAACCCCCGTTATTTCCTCAATCACTGCAACTACCTGAGGATCTTGAATGGCTGCATTGAGATCTTGCAATAGCTTTGCCGAATCTTTTAAATGATTATATTTTAATTTTATTTTGCCAAAACTGGTTAGTAAATGCATTTTTTTAGGATTTGGAAAACTTGCATATATTTGCTCGGCAAGCTCTTTTGGCAGGAGATTATCAAGTACAAAATAACGAGAAATTTGTATAGGATGCTCAGTTAAAAAATCCTTTTTAAGTTGTTCTTTGGATTCATTCAAACGTTTTACGATTAACTCAATTAATTGATTCTTCATACTGATAATCTCCAAATTCTTAGCTAATTTATCATAGACCCTAAGCGATAGCGATTTGAAACAGGGCAACCGCATCTTAAATTAATCCTTTAATAAGGGTTGTCCGTACATCATCATTAAGTGCAGCCATATGCCTCTTACGTTTAACGCTCGCGTCGATAGAGATATTACGACGAATAATATTAAG
>JACCWL010000268.1 GCA_013697645.1 Tatlockia sp.
AGGTCGGCGCCCCTGGCCCGACATTTCTTACCCGTTCATCAAATGTCGGACCAGGGGCGCCGACCTACGATACTAAGTTCATCCTTAAAAGCGGGTAGCCTGAGTTATCGCTGCCGCGCTAACCAGTCTACGGTTACTGCCAAGTCGTAGTTCGCAGGGCTCGACCCGCGCTACTTAAAGAGCAGAATAATTTAATTAATAATGTTTACAATTATTATCTCTATTAATAGTTGTAGAATGTGGCCTTACATTAATTTCAATGTCTTGATTTAACAAAATTAAAAAACGGATTAATCTATCTATTGAAAATCCAGCAAGATGTCCTTGGCTAAGTTTGGAAACCTTTGGCTGATCAATGCCTAGAATTTTTGCTGCGCTCTCTTGTGGAAGTTTTTTATCTTTAATAATTCTATTAATTAAAATAGCAAAATCTGCTTTTAATAAATGTTCTTCAGCATTGGGAATATCTAAATCTTGGAATACATTTCCGTATGATTTAGTTATTTTTAACTCATCAGAGTTATTCATACCCGACCCCCTTTTAAAATTAATTTTAGCTTTTTAAGTCTATTTGTAATCATATTTATATCTTTTTGCGGTGTCTTAATTCCAGACTTAAATTATTTTTTGAAACGTATGTAAAACATATAACCAATCATCAATATTAACTACATAGACAGCCCTATAAGCATCTGTATTAAAATCACTAACAATTTCATATACACCTGAGCCATGCCCTTTAAATATCTTTACTGAGGGATGGGTGTTGCCCTTTTGAGCATAATATAATGCGTATCCAATTTCATTCCTAACTTCGTCAAGAATGACTTCGGCACGCCTCAGGAATTCTGTGTTGGAAGGGGAATGAACCCCTCCCAACACTTATTTTTACGCTAAGGTTACCCCGCCCTGAAGGACGAGGTCTTGAGCCTTTTGATAAAACTAGGTGGTTTATATTTGTTCAAAATTATGATTGCCATAGGTTTTTGAGACTTATCAAATTTACTTTGCCAAAAATACATATTTTTGCGTCATGCGTAGGAGCATCTGCCGGCTATGATTACGGGAGGGGGCAGCTAATCGCGCGATTAGGAGCCTTGGCCTTTTCCTTTTTTTCACAAGGTTAACCTTGTTTAATCAGCTGTTGGATAAGAGATTGTAAATTTTGTGGGGTATCGTAATGAATAATAATTGTACCTTTTCCTGCTTTTTCTGGTTTGATTTTGACTTTTGAATTCAAATGATTCGCTAATAGTTGCATTTGTTCCTTCACCAAGGGGCTCATTTCAGCTTCTGGTTGCGGCTCAGGTTTTCCCTCTTTAACACGAGCTACTAGTTTTTCAGTTTCTCGGACGGAGAGATTTTTAGCCACTACCAATTGCGCCACTTGGCTTTGCAGGTTTTCATCAAGCATGAGCAGAGCTCTTGCGTGCCCCATATCCAAATCGCCGTGCTCAAGTAAGCGTCTAACTTCTGCGTTTAAACTTAGCAATCTCAAATAATTAGAAACTGCTGTTCGTGATTTAGATAACAGTTCAGCAACTTGTTGATGCGTCATAGCAAATTCAGTTGTTAGACGATGCATTGCTCTGGCTTGATCCATCGCATTTAAATCTTCCCTTTGTAAATTTTCAACTAAAGCCATAGCCATCGCTGTTTCATCGTCTACCTGTCGCAGTATTACAGGAATTTCATCAAGTCCAGCTAACTGACACGCACGCCAGCGGCGCTCTCCAGCAATAATTTCATAACGACCTTCGGCAATTTCACGAACTATAAGAGGCTGTAACAAACCTTGTTGCTTAATTGATGCAGCTAATTCGGCAAGTGGAGTTTCTTCAATTTCAGCACGAGGCTGGTATTTACCAGGCTGCAAACAATTAATAGCTAATTTAAGATTATCTATAGACGGTTTCTCAACAATCAGAGTAGCTAAAGAATCGCCTAATAAAGCAGATAAATTGCGTCCTAAACTTCCGCGTTTTACTGTCATAAATACCTCAATTTAGCTTAAGCAACCACTGTTTGCTTGCTGAGTAATTCAGCAGCAAGAACCATATAAGCAGCAGCGCCTGCTGATGTTTTGTCATATTGTAAAGCTGGCAAACCATGGCTTGGCGCTTCTGCCAAGCGAACATTACGCGGCACCACGGTTCTATAAACCTTTGAACTGAAATGTTCCAGCAACTGTTTGGAAACCTCAGAACATAAGCGGTTACGTGAGTCATACATAGTACGCAAGACTCCTTCAATTTGCAGGCGAGGATTAACAGATTTTTTGACTTGTTCGATGGTTGAAATCAAAGCAGCCAAGCCTTCAAGGGCATAGTATTCGCACTGCATAGGAATTAAAACGGAATCTGCTGCAACCAGGGCGTTGATAGTAAGCGTATTCAAGGCGGGAGGGCAATCGATAAAGATAAAATCATATTTAGCTTGTATGGGTTGCAAAGCCTTAAAAAGGAAAGTTTCACGATGATTTCTTTCCATTAAACTCACTTCAGCCACTGTTAAATCACCATTGGCTGGAAGTAAATCAAAACCACAGTTTGTTGTGAGACAGGCTTGTTCGGCTAAGCAGTCGCGTAATAAAACATCATTTGTGGTATGCACTAAGGTATTTTTGTCAACGCCTGAACCCATAGTTGCGTTACCTTGGGGATCAAGGTCAACGAGCAAAACGGCTAAGCGATTCGCTGCAACTGAGGCTGCTAAATTAATAGCAGTTGTTGTTTTGCCTACGCCGCCTTTTTGATTGGCGATTGCTATGACTTTCGTCATGATTATTCCTTGGTTGTAAGTGCTTTGCCCCACAAGGGGAATGGTTATGGCTTATGTCGGGCCAGGGGCCCGACCTACGATTTGTGTCATTGGCGCAATTCTCGGTAAATAGGCAGAATATAAAAAAGCGTAGGTCGGGCCCCTGGCCCGACATTTCAACCTAAATATAACTAATCCTGTGTTGCGTTCTCGATAATGACACAACAACGTTCACCTTCCAAACCAGGTACTGCGTAGTGATTCACTTGATAGGGGTGGTGGATACTTCTCAGTTCAGTTTCAGGGTTGCGGCCTTTCATGGCTAGCCAGATGCCCTTTTTACTAATCAGGTGTTCTGTCCACTTTATCATTTGAGCAAGATCACTAAATGCCCGACTGGTTAGAGTATCAAAATCAAAAGAAGGGTGATAGTTCTCAACCCGACTTTGAATAAGTTCAACGTTTGGCAATTGCAAAGTTCGCTTTAGTTCTTCTAAAAAACGAATCTTTTTACCGTTAGAATCTAAAAGAAATAGTTCCAAATCAGGATTTGCCAATGCCAATGGGATTCCAGGAAAACCCGCACCAGATCCGATATCAAGAACTCGCTTCCCTCTAACCCAGGGAAGAATGGCTAAACTATCTAAAATATGGCGGGTTACCATTGTGTCTAAATCTCGAATTGCGGTCAGATTATAGGCTTTAGACCATTTCTGTAATAGCTCTAAATAGGTCATAAAAGGCTTAGGCGAAAGCTCTAATCCAAGTTGATCCAGACCATTTTGCAGCAATTCTGTTGTCGAAAAGAGACTAGTCATGCCAGTTCCCGATGTTTTTTTAAGTACACTAGGAGTAAAGAGAGAGCCGCCGGTGTTAGGCCTGAGATTCGCCCTGCCTGCCCTAGAGTGTGCGGTTTTATCAGGTTCAATTTTTGAATGACTTCTGAGGATAAGCCAGGTACCAGCGAGTAATCCAAGTCAGCAGGTAATTGCGTGTTCGCGTGTTTTTTTAAGCGTTCTATATCATCTAATTGGCGTTCTATATAGCCTGCATATTTAATTTGGATTTGGATTTGCTCGGCTACCTCTGGCGCTAATTCAGGTAAACTTAATTCGGGTATAGCTTGTAAATCCTGATAATTGATCTCAGGACGCTTTAATAAATCTGCAGCGCGGCAATCTTGTTGCAGCGGCTTTTCAAGAAGGGTGCTCAAGATTTCATTATGACTAACGCGTACTAGAGTTTGTTTTAAAGCAGATTGCCCGCGCTCGATTTCTTCCTTTTTCTCGCAAAACGCTTGCCAGCGTTCATCGCCAACGAGCCCTAGTTCTCGGCCCTTTTCAGTTAAACGCAGATCAGCATTATCTTCACGTAATAAGAGGCGGTATTCGGCTCTTGAGGTAAACATGCGATAAGGTTCTTGAGTTCCGCAGGTAATAAGATCATCCACAAGCACTCCCATGTAAGCTTCATGACGTTCTGGACACCAGAGTTCTTGCTCTTTAATTTGAAGAGCCGCATTCATACCGGCTATTAAACCCTGGGCTGCAGCTTCTTCATAACCAGTGGTGCCATTAATTTGGCCGGCAAAGAAAAGATTAACTAGCGGTTTAGTTTGCAAAAAGGCAGTCAGTCCACGTGGATCAAAGTAATCATATTCAATGGCGTAACCAGGTCGGGTGATGTGCGCATTGGCAAAGCCTTTAATTGAGCGCACAAATTGTACCTGTACCTCAAAAGGCAAAGAGGTTGAAATACCATTGGGGTAAATTTCATCCGTTGTTAATCCTTCGGGTTCAACAAAAATCTGATGCGATAATTTATCGGCAAAACGAACAATCTTATCTTCAATGGATGGACAATAGCGTGGACCTATCCCTTCAATCACGCCTGCATACATAGGAGATTGATGCAGGTTAGCGCGGATAATCTCATGGGTTAGTTCTGTGGTTTGGGTAATATAGCAGGGCAATTGTTGCGGATGGTCTGAAGTCTTTCCCATATAGGAAAAAACAGGAACGGGACTATCGCCTGGTTGCACGAGCATTTGACTGTAATCTAATGAACGTCCGTCAATACGCGGCGGCGTGCCTGTTTTCAAACGGCCAACGGGTAGATTCAATTCGCGTAATCGTTTCGCTAAAGCAATAGCAGGCGGATCGCCTGCTCGTCCTCCGGCATAATTATTCATGCCGATGTGAATTTTACCGCCTAAAAAAGTGCCGACTGTTAAGACCACAGCATGAGCACGCAGAGTCAAACCCATTTGGGTTACAACTGCGGTCACGCGCTCTCCTTCGACAACTAAGTCATCAACAGCTTGTTGAAAAATTGTCAAATTGGGTTGAGCCTGCAAAATTTGCCGAATAGCTTGACGATAGAGAACGCGATCGGCCTGCGCGCGCGTAGCTCGAACGGCCGGGCCTTTAGATGCATTGAGAATTCGAAATTGAATGCCGGCTTTATCCGCAGCGATTGCCATTGCCCCGTCAAGTGCATCGATTTCCTTTACCAAATGACCTTTGCCAATACCGCCGATAGCAGGGTTGCAAGACATTTGTCCAAGCATATCCATATTGTGGGTCAACAGAAGGGTTTCAGCGCCCAGACGGGCTGCGGCAAGCGCTGCCTCAGTTCCAGCGTGCCCGCCGCCAACAACAATGACATCATAGTGTTTTTCAAGGTTCATGGTCGAGAGATTCTTGTGCAAGAAAACAGGCAATTATACACTTTTTTAGCAACATACCCAAGCAAGAAGTGAGAATGTTAGTTGATGACAAGTACTTCACCGAAGGCAAGATTGTCCTCCTGGGCTATCTTGAGATACTCAGAATTAAAAAAACGGGGTATTGTTTTTATGCCTTCTTTTTCATCTGACAGCTCAAAATGAGAAAGGGTTGGTTTTTCTAAGAATTTCTTATAGTCACTTTTATTATATTCAGGCAATTTCGCGGCTTCTGGTTCATATTGATTCATGATGGCATAGGAAATGATAGCGATGGCCAATACGGCTCCAATTATACCCAAACCAACTCCTGTTGGTAGAAAGACCAGCGATAGAAAAACAACAAGAGGAAAGAGAGCGTCTATGATAACAGAGCGTGCTCCTTTAATCATTTGAAACTTAGCAAATTCCTGTAGAGAGTCAGATTCAGCCATTAGGGCTTTCATTTGTATATACAATTGCTTTTTGATCTTAGGATCATCGGCATTCTTAAACAAACTCAATAACTTGGCGCATTCATCTCGTGACATCTTTCTCTGTTCTTGGGATTTAGCCACGTCTAAATAAGCACCAACTCCCGTAGAAATAGTAGTAACGAGAAAACAAGCAGCAGCGCCGCAAAGACCAATAATCAGCACCGTTAGTGGTGCAAGGCTTGTTGGGGGGAATAGGAAACAAGCGACCACACAGAATGAAATAACCAAAGCAAAGGCATAGCAACAATCATTTAACAGGGATAGGTCTTTATATTTCCATTCAAACTTAGCTTTAGCTACCCTTTTATCGATGTCCTTTATTTGCTCATCTAACTCTGCTTGCTCAGTCTGCCATTTTTTTTCGGAAGTCAGCCAATTTTGGGTCTGTACCAACCGATGTTCCTCGAGTTTTTTAGTTAGCGTCGCCTTGTCTTTTTCAAGCGCTAGCATCTGTGCTTCGTGCTTAGTTGTTTCTTCCCAATGACGCCAGATAGATAGTATTAGATCCATGGATAAAAGCACTACTGTCACTAAATTTCCAGCATAGCCAAGCATTCCTCGGCCATAAAGCCAGAAGAAGCAGACCATATTAATTGTTCCCCAAATTAAATCATTTAATAGGGTAAATTTTCGTTGATCCCATTGCGTTTTAAATCGTTCCCAGGCAGGCGTTTTGGATTCCTCTTCGCTCATCCATGGGCCTTCAATAGTATGTCCTAGGAGTAAAAACAGATTAATTCCAAAACGGAAAAAGTAAAGAACAAAACTAATGTATCCACAAACTGGAGATGGCAAGGCGAGCGTTTGGCTTGCATCTTTGGTATTTAAGAAAGTGCTGGGCATTAGATCAAGTGCCGAAGCGAGCATACCGCCGCCCCAGACCCAGTAAAGTCGTTTGGTGTTAATTTCGGTTAGCCAATTAATCACAGCACCCGTTTTGCACTCCATAAACTCTTGGATTCGTTCTACAAACCATTGCGCTAGGATAGTCAAACCCAAATAATATAAGCACTTTGTAAAAAGATTAATTTCGCTTTGCAGGGCTTTCTGATAGTCAACTTTTTTGCCAATTTTCTGAGAGAGATCCAATTCTTGAATACGTTTTGAGCAGAGATCCAAGTCATCCTGATGCTTCTCTAGGGTGTATTCTCTACCTTCCGAGGCGTCCAGTTGAAATTGGGCAAAGAGCAAAAAGTAAGAATATAACAACTTATTTTTTAAATGAACCCTTTGTTCATCTGTTAAATAGTAGAAGAGCACGGGATTGGTTTTTGCTAAATCGTCTTGATAAGAGCCAAGTAAAACCGGTAAGCCCTTTCGACTTTTCGCTATTTTTTTGGTGTCTAGTAAAAGCAAACGCTTTGTGAGGCTGATTTTATGTAATTCATTCAATATTAGTTGCTTTTTATTTAATATTTTATGGGTGTTATCATAAAGTGTATGCATGCTTTTAGTCATGATCTCTAGGTCGCTGTTTTTATAGGACGCATAAGTAGATCTGAATGTTTTTGGTATCTCTAAGGCTTTTACCATCTTAGTTCCTGCACTAAGGCTTACCGTTGATTGGATTGGATATGCTCAAATAGAGCAACCTGTTCTTTTTTATACCACAGAATATAGTAGAGGAGCAAGTTTTTTTACAGAAAATGCCCAGTATTTTTCGATATCAACGGCCCCCATTGTTACTTTCAATTAATAGGTCTCGGCAGCGCCAATTAGATCTGTCATAATCCGTTTACAATTTTAAGCGAGTCGTATATGAAAAATGCAGTTATTCTCTTGTCTGGTGGTTTAGATTCCGCGACCTGCTTGGCTATGGCAAAGGCTTCTGGCTTTAATTGTCATGCGCTTAGCTTTCAATATGGCCAGCGTCATTTGGCTGAATTAGAAGCAGCCCAACGAATTGCCAAGCAATTCTCAGTTGCCGAACATCGTATTGTTAATTTGGATCTCGCTCAATTTGGTGGTTCTGCTTTAACCGATAAAGCGATTAAAGTGCCTCAATATAATGGCTCAGATGACATACCGATTACTTATGTTCCCGCACGAAATACCATTTTTTTGGCAATTGCTCTCGGGTACGCTGAAACGCTAGGCGCTAAAGATATTTTTATTGGGGTGAGTGCAATCGATTATTCACATTATCCTGATTGTCGCGCTGAGTTTATTGCAGCTTTTCAGAATTTGGCTAATTTGGCAACCAAGGTTGGGGTCGAAGGTGGTTCCTTTACTATCCATTCTCCTTTGCAGAATCTCTCTAAAGCAGAAACAATTTTAAAAGGTACGGAGCTAGGCGTTGATTATAGCTTGACGCTGTCTTGTTACTTAGCCAATGAGAGCGGAAAAGCCTGTGGTTGCTGTGATTCTTGCACCTTTCGCAGACGTGGTTTTTCTGACTCTGGAGTGACAGATCCTACAATTTATGAATAGGTTGTTTATAAATTTATCTTTTATTTTTGCTATTTTTTTGTGTAAAAACAAACGCTTTACAATTATGTTACAACATATTGCTCATTTTTGGTTCACAAGGTTGAAAACACTTGTTATGATCCGCTTCGATTTTAACCTTAGGAGTAAATTATGAGTGATTTTAGTAGAGCGGTAGGAAGAGCATTTAAGCCTGTAACTAATGCTTTTTTTGCCATCAAAGAATTTTTATTAGATCATTGGGTCACTACAGCTATTGTAATACTTGGTCTTTTAGCGGTTGCTGGTTTGATCACTGCGATAGTGTTCACGGGTCCCGCAATCCCTACAATTGTAGCTGGATTACTTGGTCATTTGCCATGGGTTGGTACTGCTGCATCTGCATGGTTAACTGGTCTTGCTGCTGCTAATTTGCCTGCTGCTGCTGCTGTAAGTGCTGCTGTAGGTTTTGGTGCATACGTGATTGGTTATACTGCACTCGTTGCTGTAGGTAAATTTGCAAATTGGATTTACGAAGGTGTTGATCACTGGATGACTAAAGATTTGTCTAAAAAC
Source organism: Tatlockia sp. (assembly GCA_013697645.1). GTDB lineage: Bacteria > Pseudomonadota > Gammaproteobacteria > Legionellales > Legionellaceae > Tatlockia. The sequence goes on from JACCWL010000268.1 coordinate 8,944, forward strand.
AAAAGGGTAGACCAGTTTGTACAGGTCACTGACGGTGATAATAAACTTTATAAATTGTTAGAAGTTAACCTGACGAAAAAACCGGTAATTAATCCTTTAACTGGAAGACAGGAAGTAGATAGGGCTAACAGAAAGTTGTTTGAACCAGTTGCAACCTATTACGAAAAAGGTACTAATAAGCCACTTTCTCTTAGACAAGTTAATGCCATCTGCTCTGTTAATGATGATGTAGAAGAAGATTCAGACGATTACATGAACGCGAATCACATCTAATCTTAAAAAACGCGGCTCCGGTCGCGTTTTTTTATTTTTGTTTAAAATCTAAGAAGTATCCAAGCTGTTCTTTTCTCCGTATAAATGAAGCATTCCCTGTATCTATCAGTTATAATCCGTCCTTTTATCAGACAGGTCTGACTCATGTCTAAAGTTCGTAAAATGTTGGTTACTTCCGCACTGCCCTATGCAAACGGCCATCTGCACCTAGGTCATTTAGTTGAGCATGTGCAAACCGATATCTGGGTACGTACTCATAAAATGCAGGGTCTTGAATGTATTTCTGTTTGTGGCGATGATGCCCATGGAACGCCGATTATGCTTAAAGCCGAGCAGTTAGGCATAACCCCTGAAGCCCTGACAGCAGAGATGCAACAAAGCCATCAACAAGATTTTAAAGCCTTTGCCATTGATTATGACTGTTACCACAGCACTCATTCACCAGAAAACAAATTTTTTGCCGAAAATTGTTATGAGCGTCTGCAAGCTGGCGGCGATATCATTAAGAAGACTATTTCTCAGTCCTATGATCCACTTAAAAAAATGTTTTTGCCTGATCGCTATGTCAAGGGAACTTGTCCCAAATGCGGCACGCCTGATCAATACGGTGATAACTGCGAATCTTGTGGAGCGACTTATACCCCAACTGATTTGCTCGATGCCGTTTCTGTCATTTCAGGGGCCGCACCCATTGAAAAGGAATCGGAACATTATTTTTTTAACCTACCCCGCTACGAATCGCTTTTAAAAGAATGGACTCGCAAGGGCCATTTGCAAACAGAGGTGGCAAATAAATTAGATGAATGGTTTGCCGCTGGTCTTAAACTCTGGGATATTTCGCGTGACGCACCCTATTTTGGATTTCAAATTCCAGGTACCAAAGACAAGTATTTTTATGTCTGGCTCGATGCGCCGATTGGCTATATGGCAAGCTTTAAAAAATATTGTGATGAGCAAGGGCTTTCTTTCGCTGAATATTGGGATAAAGATTCAACGACAGAACTTTATCATTTTGTTGGGAAAGATATTGTTTATTTCCATGCCTTATTTTGGCCGGCAATCTTGGCAGGTTGCGGTTATCGTTTACCTACTGCGGTGTTTACTCACGGGTTTTTAACGGTAGACGGGCAGAAAATGTCAAAATCACGCGGCACTTTTATTGAGTCACGTAAGTATTTGCAGCATTTAAACCCAGAGTATTTACGCTATTATTATGCTGCTAAATTAAACGGGCGGGTTGATGACTTGGACTTAAATTTTGACGATTTTATCAATCGAGTCAATTCTGACCTGGTGGGGAAAGTAGTCAATATAGCCAGCCGCTGTGCTGGGTTTATTTCTAAACGATTTGGCAATCAATTAGCTGGAGAATTAGCAGAACCCGCGCTCTACCAGGAACTATTGAGCAAGCGCCAGGACATTATTGATGGCTTTGTAGGGCGTGACTATGCTCGTGCTATTCGACAAATTATGGACTGTGCCGACAAAGTCAATCAATACATCGATGCCAATAAGCCTTGGGTGCTTGCAAAAGATGAGGCAAGGCTTGGGGAAGTCCAAGCAGTCTGTACGATGGGGTTAAATTTATTTAGCATACTCATCACTTACTTAAAGCCGGTATTACCGATGATGGCAAAAGAGGCTGAGCAATTTTTAAATTGCCCCCCACTCACCTGGGAATCTATTGACAGGCCCTTACTCAACCACAAGATTAATGATTTTAAACCGCTTATGGTCAGGGTAGAACGAGAAAAAATTGATGCGATGTTAGGGGAATGAAGGTCAAATGATTTCTGTAAAAGCAATTGATGCTCTTTTGCCGCAAACTCAATGCGGTGAATGCGGTTTTGCTGGATGTCTGCCCTATGCTGAAGCTTTGGCCCAAGGTCAAGCACCTATTGACCGTTGTCCACCTGGTGGAGTTGCCACGGTCAAAGCGCTAGCTCAATTATTAGCAGTTGATGCAAAAGCCTATTTGCCCGCTGCTAGTGCTAATACAAGGCCTCCTGCTTTAGCTTTTATTCGGGAGGCAGAATGTATTGGCTGTACCAAATGCATTCAAGCCTGTCCGGTCGATGCCATTGTTGGCTCTGCTAAACGGATGCATTCTGTTCTTACCACAGAATGCACTGGCTGCGGTCTTTGTGTAGAACCCTGTCCTGTTGATTGCATTGAAATCCTAGCTATCCCTGAACAGGTATACAATTCAGACCTTGCCAGAAAACGCTTCAATGCTCGCAAGGCTCGTTTACTTCGTGATGAACAGGATAAGCAACAGCTTTATCGGGAAAAGCGAAAGCTAGCTGCAAAATCAAACGATGCACTGGGGGATTTACAAGCAAAGCAGGGTTACATTCAGCAAGCTCTAGAAAGAGCGAAAGCGAAAAAGATCGGATAGACAGACTCATGCGTAAAGAAAACCGACGTGCTATTTTCGAGCGCTTTCGAGCTCAGAATCCAAAACCTGCAACGGAATTAAATTACAAAACTGCCTTTGAATTATTAGTTGCAGTCCTATTATCCGCTCAAGCTACTGATGTGTCGGTCAATAAGGCGACTGCTAAACTGTTCCCAATTGCCAATAGTCCAGAAACGATACTCGCTTTAGGTGAAGAGAATTTAAAGGCTTATATAAAAACAATCGGATTATTTAATGGTAAGGCAAAAAATTTAATAAAAACCTGTCAAATACTAATTGAGCAATACAAAGGCGAGGTGCCTGACAATCGCGAGGCTTTGCAAGCTCTGCCAGGCGTGGGTCGTAAAACAGCAAATGTTGTTTTAAATACTGCTTTTGGTGAGCCAACTATGGCTGTTGATACTCATATTTTCCGTGTTGCCAACCGGACTGGCATCGCCAAAGGGGCCACGCCACTAGCGGTAGAGCTTGGCTTGCTTAAAAATATCGACAAGGAATTTCTGCACGACGCTCATCACTGGCTTATCTTACATGGGCGTTATGTCTGTATTGCTCGCAAACCAAAATGTCCGCAGTGTTTAATTCGCGATTTGTGTGAATTTAAGGATAAAACGGAATAAAACTTCTTTCTTGTTCCGAACGAAGCACGTGATCGTAATGAATCATGTTTTATTTATAAGGTGTAGGTCGGCGCCTCTGGCCCGACATGGGTGCACGGATAAGAAATGTCGGGCC
>JACCWL010000269.1 GCA_013697645.1 Tatlockia sp.
ATGCATTACGTAACGAGAAAACTTGTAAAAAAGGGATAAAAGCCAAGCGATTCAAAGCAACCTTGCAACCTGATTATGCGCAAAAAGTGCTAAGTGGTATTTTTTGAGCACTCATGCGTTTGCCCTGTTTTGTTATTTAGCTGCACTGGTTCGGGATGACGGCATAGGTTATTATTAGCCTCTTTTTTTATATGAATTGTTATGACCTCTTCAACCATTGCCATTCCTGGTTTCACAATCGGCTATAAAACCTGGGGAAACCAAAGCCTGCCGCCGATGATAGCCTTACACGGCTGGCTTGATAATGCCAATTCGTTTGACAAGCTTGCTCCTTATTTGGAAAAACAATTTCATCTCATTGCTGTTGATTTTCCAGGTCATGGTCATTCTTCTCATTTACCTGAAGGCTGTCACTATCATTTTTATGACGGTATTTTTAATATCCTCGAAGTGATCAAAGCCTTAGATCTCAAGCAAGTTCACCTACTAGGTCACTCGATGGGGGCATGCCTTGCTAGTCTTATTGCTGCTGTAGTTCCTGAGCAAATTTTGTCTATGGCTCTAATAGAAGGTCTGGGCCCTTTTTCTAATCCTGAATCTAGTGCTTGTGAACAACTAGCCAAATACGCAGATAAGATTTGCAAAGCGCAAAATAAAAAAGCAAAACCTTATCAATCCTTGGAGCAAGCGGCTCTCGCCCGAGCTGAGCGAGGTTATTTAGCCCAAGAATTTGTAGAAATTTTGGCAGAACGTGGTTTGCAGGAAAAAGAGCAAGCTTATTATTGGCGGCACGATCGACGTTTGCTCATCTCAAGTCCACTCACGATGACAGAAGGACAAGTTTTATCTTGTTTGCAAGGAATTCGTGCTAAATCTTGTTTAATTTGGGCCTCTAAAGGGTTTGAATATAATCCAGAGCTTATGCAAAAACGAGTAGAAGCTGTTAATAATCTGCAACTTTACTCTATAGAAGGCGGTCATCATATTCATATGGAAGAGCCTGCTGCTGTGGCAGACTGTTTGGCCGAATTCTATCAACAGGAACCTCAATTTAAATGAGTACGATTACAAAAAACATTGAGCTTGCCCTTAGCCATTTGCGACAAGATAATATCGTGGCCATTCCCACGGAAACAGTCTATGGCCTTGCAGCTAATGCGGAAAGTGAGCAGGCTATTCGTAAAATTTATGCAATGAAAAATAGACCGCTAAATCACCCGCTGATTATGCATGTCTTAGACAACTGGGATTTATCGCAATGGGTCTCTTTTATCCCTGATTATGCTCAGCAATTGATTGAATCTTTTTGGCCCGGACCACTGACCTTGGTGTTTAAATGTAAAAAAGGACAAGTTAATCCGCTTATAACCGGCGGCCAAGATACTGTTGCCTTACGCTGTCCTAAACATCCTCTTGCCCAAACGCTTTTAGAACAGTTAGGCTTTCCCTTAGTTGCACCTTCAGCAAATCCTTTTGGTAAAATCAGCCCAACTACGGCAGAACATGTGCAACATAGTTTTAAAGATGAGGATTTATTAATTCTAGATGGCGGGCGTTGCCAAGTGGGGATTGAATCAACTATCGTTGCGGCTACTAATCCAGACGGTTATGAAATTTTACGGCATGGATTAATTGATGAAAGCCAAATTAATTCCGTTTTATCTGCTCGGCAATTAAAAGGAGCAACTGCCATTAGAGTACCTGGCAAACTTGAAAGTCATTACCAACCGGAAAAACCGCTCTACTGTTTTCCTGATATCCAGGCCATACAAAATTTCATTGAGCAGGCCAAAGAAGACTCTGTCTATGTTCTATCTTTTGCTGATCTGACTGATGCGAATTTTAGCCATTACTACCGTCTTCCTAATTCCGTTGAGCAGGCGGCTTTTGAACTTTATTATCAACTACGTCTCGCAGATCTCTCATCAGCGACCTGTATCGCGGTTGAACTTCCTCCTAATCATGAAATTTGGCTGGGTATTAGAGAGCGTATTTTGAAAGCTGGGTATCGTTGAAGAGAAATGTTCTGACGCTATCATGCCGACATCATGCCGATATCATCGTAGATCTAGACATTATTCAAAAGTTCAGGCAGAATTCCTGAACTTTTGGTTAATCAATTTATAATGAAAAAAATACTTGTTTTGCATGGACCTAACTTAAATCGTCTGGGAAATCGCGAGCCTTCTGTTTATGGCACAACAACCCTAGCTACATTAAACGCAGACCTTAAAGAACAGGCCAAAATAGCGGGATTGAATCTTTCCTGCAAGCAATCGAATTCTGAAGCTGAGCTGATTGATATTATTCATCAGGCTAGCGATGATGGGATAGCTTATTTTATTATTAATCCAGCCGCTTTCACTCATACCTCTATTGCCCTTCGCGATGCTCTAGCCGCAACAGCAATACCATTTATTGAAGTACATATCAGCAACATCTATACCCGAGAAATCTTTCGCCAACATTCTTATTTTTCCGATATAGCACGCGGGGTAATTAGTGGTTTGGGGGTTAAAGGTTATTCCTTGGCCTTGCAAGCAATCATAGACGAATTCAATTAATAGAGAGTTTTATCAATGGATATCCGCAAAATAAAAAAATTAATCGAATTGCTGGAAGAAACAGGGGTTTCAGAAATTGAAATCAAAGAAGGTGAAGAGTCAGTGCGCTTAAGCCGCTATGGTCACCATCCAATGGAAGCACCACCGCAAATGCGCTATTCCCCGCCCCCAGCTCAGACTGCTAACCATCATCCAGCACCAAGCCCTGCTATTGCTGAGCACAAACCTGCAGTTGTGACACAACCCGGGCATAGAGTACGTTCCCCAATGGTGGGCACGATGTATACCTCGCCTTCCCCAGAGGCCGGGCCTTTTGTCACTATCGGTCAAACTGTGAAAGTTGGCGATACACTCTGCATTATTGAAGCAATGAAAATGTTTAACGAAATTGAGGCTGACCGTGCGGGTAGAGTTATTGATATTCTGGTTGCTAATGGCGATCCGATTGAATATGACCAACCTTTGTTTATTATCGAAGAATAAAGGGTAATCTGATGTTCTCTAAAATTGTTATCGCCAACCGTGGTGAAATTGCGCTTCGTATTTTACGTGCATGTAAAGAGTTAGGCATTCTAACTGTTGCTGTACATTCTGACGTTGATAAAGATCTCTTACATGTACGACTGGCAGATGAAACTGTTTGTATCGGCCCTGCTAACTCCCAAAAAAGCTATCTGAATATACCAGCAATTATTTCTGCAGCAGAGATAACTGATGCTGTCGCTATTCATCCTGGTTATGGTTTCCTATCTGAAAACGCTGATTTTGCTGACATTGTAGAGCAAAGTGGTTTTAGTTTTATTGGTCCCAGAGGCGATACAATTCGTTTGATGGGCGATAAAGTCTCTGCGATAGCTACTATGAAAAAGGCTGGCGTTCCCTGCGTTCCTGGCTCGGACGGTCCTTTATTGGATGACGATGGCCGAAATCTGGACATGGCTCGTTCGATTGGTTTTCCAGTAATTATTAAAGCAGCGGGCGGTGGCGGCGGTCGAGGGATGCGCGTAGTTCATAATGAAGCTAATTTGCTAAACGCCATTGCGCTAACTCGTAGTGAAGCTAAGGCGGCATTTAATAACCCTGTCGTCTACATGGAAAAATTTCTAGAAAATCCACGCCATATTGAATTTCAAGTTTTAGGGGATGGAAAGGGCAAGGCAATCCATTTGGGCGAACGTGATTGCTCAATGCAACGCCGCCATCAAAAAGTGCTAGAAGAAGCGCCAGCACCTGGAATTTCAGAAGATTTAAGGCGAAAAATTGGCAAATCCGTTGTCAAAGCCTGTTCTGCCTTAAAATACCGAGGTGCAGGAACCTTTGAATTTTTATATCAGGATGGCTGTTTTTATTTCATTGAAATGAATACACGAATCCAGGTTGAACATCCTGTTACAGAAATGATTACTGGAATTGATTTAATTAAAGAACAAATTAAAATCGCCAGTAATCAACCCTTCACTTTAAAACAAGAAGATATCGTTCTGAGGGGTCATGCGGTTGAATGCCGTATTAATGCAGAAGATGCCAGGACCTTTATGCCATCGCCAGGAACCATACGTCTTCTTCATCAACCTGGCGGGCCTGGTATTCGTTTTGATTCTCATGTTTACAGTTCTTATACTGTCCCGCCAAATTATGATTCGATGATTGGTAAACTGATCGCTTACGGTGAAACGCGCGCAGAAGCCTTTGCCAGAATGCGCAATGCTTTAGATGAAATTATCATTGATGGCATTAAAACGAACATCGAATTACATCATCGTATTTTGCGCGACAAAGCCTTCATGCAAGGTGGGACTAACATTCACTATCTTGAAAAAATGCTGAAGGAATAAAAGTGTGGTATCAGCTTAAGATTGAACAATGTCACCGAGATGAAGTGGATCTTTTAAGTGACGCCTTGGACGAAACTGGCGCGTTATCCATAACCTTAACGGACAAAAATGATGAACCAGTTCTGGAACCAGAACCTGGTACAACTCCACTTTGGCCGGATGTCAGCATCACTGCGCTCTATGACGATGAGAATATAGCTCTAGAGGCAAAATCAATTATGGCTGACCAATATCCGAATTTATCCTATTCTATCAATGAATTAGCTGATCAAGATTGGGAACGCGCTTGGATGGATGAGTTCAAACCAGTGCGCTTTGGGCAGCGATTATGGGTTTGCCCTTCCTGGATTGAACCACCTGAACCTGAGGCTGTGAATCTTAGACTTGATCCTGGTTTAGCCTTTGGTACTGGTACACACGCCACTACTTCTCTTTGTTTAAACTGGCTTGATCAAGCTGAATTAAACAACAAAAGCCTCATCGACTATGGTTGCGGTTCCGGCATCCTTGCCTTAGCTGCGCTGAAATTGGGTGCGATAAAGGTATACGCTGTTGATATTGACCAACAAGCTCTCACTGCTACCCAGAATAATGCCGCTAATAACGCAATTGCTTGCCCGCAATTAACAATCGATTTTCCTCAAAACCTGCAAGAGCCTGTTGATTTACTCATCGCTAATATTTTGCTTGCCCCTCTTTTGAATTTAAAAGTTAAATTTAGAGAACTCATCAAACATAAGGGAATTTTGGTGGTTTCAGGGATTTTAGATGAGCAAGCAGCTGAATTGATCACCGCATATAAGGAAGGCTTTAGTTACCTAAGAACAATTAGTCAGGACGGTTGGTCACTGCTGGAATTTATACGGGATTAATCTTTTGTAGGTCGGCGCCTCTGGCCCGACATGAGGTGAACGGGTAAGAAATGTCGGGCC
>JACCWL010000075.1 GCA_013697645.1 Tatlockia sp.
TACTCTATCAAACTGCTCGACACAAAATATCTCCTCGTTTTGTAAATGTGGAGGTATTTGATCATAACTCGATACTATTTAAAAGATTTTGGTGATCTTGCCCTGTGTGTAAATTGTCAAACATGCATAAATTGCAATCATTGTGTTATGATTCAAATCTTTTAGGCTTTTTCTGAATATTTATGGTCTGAGGGAGATACTCAATGCAAACGAAACAGGAAATAACTGCAATAACTTTAACTTTGGCAGATTGGCAATTAGCCTGTAAGGAAATTCGTAACTATGCGACTGAACACTATGAAGCTATTTCAAAAATAGAACCCACAATTCGTAAAGAAGCAGAAAGTCCTGAGAATACTTTGATCAAATTTACAGAAAATCAGGAAATTGACATAAATATCATTGCGGACAAATTAGGTTTGGAGATACAAAATAATTGTGTTATTTTTATCCAAATATGCAAGACTTTCTATCTGGAAATGAACCTTCTTAAAAGACCACCCGAGATCGCTTCACATATTTGGGGTTATGCAGATCGCAAGTCACTGTCTGCTCTGGCCTGTACCTCGTCCTTTTTTAATACTGACCCATTCTTTGTGGAAATCAAAAACTCTAAGAAAAGGTTTCGACAAATACTCCCTCAAGGCTGGGGTATTTTGGCACTGACTGACGATAGAAAGCTTTTAGGTTGTGGGCTCAATACTTTTGGCCCGGGCCGGGACGATATAATGGATAGCGGAAACCAGTTGAATTCCATCCAAACCGCCATAAAGAATTTAGTTACAGGCGAGGTTATTGAACAAGTTTCCACAGGGCTATACGCTTCCTTGTGCTTACAAACACAGGCAGGCTTTTTGGCTGTTTGGGCCTAAACTATTATAACAATGTGCCCACTTTCGCTGAAATAACTATAGAGGGATTGGGGCCAAATGAGGTTCCAAAAATGATTAGTGCGGGGGATGATCATTTCCTGATATTGACCTCTGAAGGCAAACTCTTTGGTAAAGGGGACAATCAAAAAGGTCAGTTGGGTTTGGGGCAATTGATAAAGCATCAGGATAAATTTGTTCCAATCTCTTTAGAAGGATTGGAAAAAGATGAGACCTTTGTGAGGATTGGTGCCGGATTTGATAGTAGCTTGGCACTGAGTTCCAAAGATAGGGTCTTTGGTTGTGGCGTCAATTTCTTTGGCCAGCTTGGCTTAGGTGATATTCGTAGCCGGTACACTTTCACTCTCATCACGATAGAGGGCTTAGGAAAAGATGAGATTATTGCAGACTTTTGTATAAAAAATCATACCCTGTTATTAACCTCTAAGGGCAGCCTTTTTGGTTCTGGAAGCAATTGTTCATATCAACTCGGCTTAAGTGATAATAACAACCACAACCGCTCTCGATTTGCTCCTATCACTATAAAGGATTTGGAAAAAGAGGCCTTTGTTAAGATTGGTGCAGGAGAATTGAATACCTTTGCTCTTAGTGCTAATGGAAAACTCTACGGTTGTGGGGACAATACTTTCGGTCAGCTAGGTTTGGGTGATAAAAAGAAACGACCTACTTTAACGGAAGTTACTATTAACGGTTTAAAGGTAAACGAGATTCCTGAGTCCATCTATACAGGGATGTATTTTGTTCTGATAGAGACTTCTATGGGCCATTGGGGATGTGGTGAAAATGGCAACGGTCAACTAGGTCTAGGACATACTAACGACACAACAACCTTTACACCATGCCTTTTCTTACCTCATCGTTCTAGCGTATTTGAAAATAACCAATCCCACGATGAGCAAAATCTCTCATCAGGATATCGTATTTGAAAAGGTTCTGGATTAAGGATTGGAGAACTAAATTTATCGGTTTGAAGACTGCTTTCTGTCTCTGTACAGCCCTAAAAAAATGTCAGTTTGAGGTTTTTTAGATTCTTAAAGTAAAGGTAGATTCAAAAATCAACCCCAGGCATGATAGCCCTTTTAGTATCTGTTTGTTGTAATGGAGGAATAGGTATTTACAAAATCAGCATGTTCAATCAAAATACAGCATTAACCTTAGGTGCAATCTACCTCCTAAAACTTTACTTCAAGAGTTATTAGAAACCTGTAACCAGCAAACAAATTCACAAGCCTGCTCGGTTTGATAGAATGCTGATCTACCCATCCAAGCCCATCTAATTATCACCCATCTGATTCAAACTAGCTAGCCGCTGTCGCTCTTCTCACGGTAAAACAAGGATTGGGGTGCAGTGGTTAACCCGGTTATCGCTACCGCGCTAACCAGGCTACGCTTGCTCAAATAGAACTGCTAAATGAGGAATCACTCCTGCCAACGATCAATTTATAAAACGAAATTCGGTGATATGAAAGGTTCAGCTACATCTGAGGGCTTAGATCTAAACATTCCATATCCTACTAATCCTAGTAAACATGTGGCACTACCCAAACCAAATGCTAGTCCAAAAGCACCACCAGATATTAAATTCATTAATGCAAAGGCAGATATAACTGCAGCTATACCACCTAGCATCAAACAACCACTTGCAATCTGCAAATATAAATTGCTATTAGATGAGGTAGCTTCATCATTTTTTGGTGCATCTTGCAAAAGGTGCCCTTTTTTAGAATTTATTATTTTTTGATTTCTAGAAGGATAGGTTTCGCTAGCGGTTTGTATGTATAATTTGGGTCGAACACTTGAAATAATCTTTATCAATGGGTTCGCTTCTGCAACGGCATACAGTAGCGCTGTATTTTCTTGGGATAAAGTTACTTGGAAGTGGACTTTTAAGGTGATTTGTCGTTTTATATTTTTAAGAGCATCACAAATAAATTTAAAATTTTCACCTTCAATTTTTGAGGATTCGATTGACAGCTCGGTTAATTGTTTTTCCGGTTCAAGGAATTCCGCCAAAGTAGCAAAGGCATTATTTAACTCAGTGGATGTAGATTGAAACAGTCCTATGGACTGTAAATTTGGACAAGGTTTTAATCCCAGAAGTAATCTGTTTAAACTTCTAAGGTCAGAAGAAGAGCCAACTAGAGCAACTGATTTTAGGTTTTTACAGTGGCCAAGGGTTTTATACCACTCCATTTCGCAATCTTCATCAGTAATATCAATCCCGGTAAAATCAAGCCCTACAATTTTATCTTCTTTTAAAAGCTCATTCAGTGCGATTAAGTCATTCTTTTTATCTTCTGGATTTGAGCTCAATTCAATTTCTGCATTATTTCTTTCAATAGTAATCATGTTTATCTCTATGTATTTTAGATTTGTGCATACTAATAAAAAGAAGGCAAAATTGCAATAAATGAGTCACCTTGGTGATAGACCTTTCATATAGAGCTAGACATTCCTCCCTTTTTCGCACAAAAAATTTACAGAACTGTGCGGGACGGAAGCGTAGGGGTATGCAGCTGTGTTCCATCCCACTTTAACTAAACTCAGACGCCAGTTGCGATTCCTGTATTTTGGCTAAAACTTCCTGAATATTATCTTTGATACCACCGTTTTTAAAATAGATTTTACGAGAATTCTCATAAGCCTCCAAAGCTTCTTGTGTATCTCCCTTTTTGAGGGAAATTAATCCTAAGTTTTCATAGGCTTTAGCACATTTTTTTGAATTTTCGCCATAGATTTGAATTGAAAGAGTTAGCTCAAGTTGCCTTAATTGATTTTCAATATCCAAGAGCTTCGACTCCTCCTTTATGTAGACTTTAGAAGCAAGTGCATAAGCCATATTGCATTTTATATAGGCATTATAAATATCCCCGGATGCTCGATAGCATGAAGCTATCTCTGAATAACAATCAATGCAATCAATGGAAATTAGTCCTCTTTGCGGGATATAAAGCGCGAGAGCTTCATCCATTAATAAAATCGCTTGCGCATAATTTTTTTGTTCAGCTTCTACAAGACCCTGGTTATATAGAACTCGTGGGTTATTGGATTTAAAGAAATCGCTTTGATTAAGGTGAGAGTTCACTTTAGCTTTCAAGTTTTCAATAGCCTTAACCGTCAATACTTGCTGTTCAAAATTATTTTCAGGCGAATTGATTAACCAAGGATAGACTCTTTCATAACGCTTCAGTGCAATATCGGGCTCTCCTATTTTTTTATGACTTTTCGCTGACATAAGGTAGAGCGTGTTCCATTCAAGATTTGAAAAATTTTTTCTTTCTTGCTGATCAATTATTATCTTGTCTACTAGTTCGATTACTTTATTGTAATTTTTACTATTAAATTCATACAAAATAGTCTTAAATCTTTCCGCAAAAATCTCACCAAGTTTGATAATCAGCCCAGTAGCTAAATAGTGTTCCTCATTAGATCCCTGGTTCTCCCCTTGCGAAATCATTTTCCTGGAACAGTGCAACGCTTTGGAATAATTCCCCTTTATATAGGCAAGGTATGCAGAATTAAGTTCTGGGCTGTAGGGAAGCCATGCGCGGACGAAATCAAGATTGATTGCTTCCCTTGTTTGTTCAATAGCTTCTGGATTATAAGTATTGAACAATTTACACCACCCTTCCCAACCTGTATTTGCGGGAGGATTTAGAGTGGACTGCAGATAAAACCATAAAAAGGGGCTGTGAGGTATACAATCCCTAAGCTCAAGTAAAAAGTTATGCAGCACGGATTTAACCTGAGGTATATATCGTTCAAAGGTGATATTACTTAAATCTTCTGAGCGATGATAAATAGAGTTAAAAGTATGAAGAGTTTTAAGTTTTATTAATACTTCCTGTGCCTTAAAAGGTGCGATTACAAATCCTGATGTAATAATCCAGTAATTCAATGTTTCATTGAATGGATCTATAGTGGCTGTTTTTAACAGTATACGCGTCTTAATGAAGGCATTTTCTTGATGAAGTAATAATGTCGTCACATAGTGCTTCAACTGTGTTTCAGAAAAGCTAACTATTAGATGATCAGGAAAAAGTGAATCCACTTCTTCGGGACGTGAAATACGATATTTAATCTTGTCTAGAGGTAGTGAAAAATCTGCTTTTGTTTCCATAATGAGGTTCTCTAAAGGTTATTTCAGAATAAGGCGAATGTTCTCTAATTTTAATTTTCTACTTTTGTTAAAATTATTTGGATTTGACCATCCTAGTTCAAATAACGTTCAAGGCATTTACTTGAAATTAGTCCATTTGGCGCTAGAGCATCATTAATTAACTTGCTCGCTTGTGAATAGGGATTTTCAGAAGAACCAACTATCCAAGGATAGACTTTTTCAAAAAGCTTAAGAGCCTCATTATGCTTTCCTATTTTTTTATAGCTTCTCGCTGACATACCATGCGGAGTGTTCCATTGAACGGTTGTATAGATTTTTCTTTCTTGCGGATTGAAAACAACTATTTGTATTACATTTTCAAAATCATCTTTATCAAATTCATACCAGACTTTTTCTAGCATACTGAAATTCTCTTCATGTTAAAAATTTTAAAGCCCTATAGTTAATCCTTATTTCCTTATAAAGAAGGCATGATAATTAGTTTTTGTATTAAGTGAAAGAAAAAAAAACAAAAATCATAGAACACTTTGCTAGCGAAAGGGGTTCTCTTAATGTAAAAAATATTTCTCACAATTTATCTATTCCCTATAAAGGGCGTGCATAATAATTAATTCTTCAATAAAGTAAAATAAAAATAAAAAAATTATGGAGCAATAATTGCTCATAATTGGATTTTGTTAGGATCTAAGTATTTCAAAGGATTGGAGTTCATAACTTTGCCTGACATCAAAAACGTTTGCGCGGCTAATTTCCTCCAAATTTTCCTTAAAGCATGAGTATCAACTTTCAATGATCTTAAGTATACTTTCCGTCTAATTATTAAACTTCCTGAGGTAAAAAAGATGGGCATGAACAAAAACAGCAAAGTCATAGGCAGTTTCCTATTAGTTTTCGGTTTGCTCGCTAGCACTGTGAGCAACGCCTGGCATGGCGCACATGAACGATATCGACACCACCCCGGCTACAATTATCACCGTCCAACCATGCCTTATGACAACGGCTTTTTTGGCGGCGGTTGGGGCCCTGGACCTGAGGTAATTATTAACGTACCTGCCCCAAATTATTTTGTGCCGATGCCTGAGTGTTATAACATTGAAGTTTGCAATCCTTTCGGTGCTTGTTGGATAGAGTCTAGGTGCAATTAGCTACGAATTTAAATATCGACTCTCACAAAATCTATCCAGCGCTTTGAATGAAGCCATATAACGCAGTAGCCTTGATGCAGCGCAGCGTTGCATCAAGGCTACCCCGATTTTACGATGAACCCAAGATATTGAAAAATAGCTTTAAATTTTTATAAGTTATTGAGAGACTAGGCTCTTCAAATTCTCTGGAATGCCTGTTCAATGGAGTTAAAGCCTTTAAAAATCACCAGCGGAACGATGGAGGCCGTTAAATGGCTCGCATTGTTGTCCATGACTATCGATCATATTAATCGATTTTTTTTTAAAGCATCCATTTACCCTGCCTATTCCACAGGCCGCCTGGCCATGCCGCTTTTTGCCTTTATCCTTGCTTACAACCTTGCTCAGCCAGGGGTCAAATCTCGTGGAATATATACTCGCGTTATCATTCGCCTAGTAATTTTCGGCCTTTTAGCTACACCAGGCTATATCGCAATGCGCCATTTGGAAAATATCTTTCCTTTAAACATCATGTTTTTACTGGCGGCAGCAGTTGCCATCTTCTCTTATTTTGAGGAAGGAGGTGCTTCCAATAGGATAATTGCCTTATTTATCTTTCTAATTGGCGGTCTTTTTGTAGAGTATGACTGGGTAGGCATTATTTTCTGCTTCACTTCTTGGGTTTATTGCAGAAAACCAACCCTTTTGAGCGGATTCGCCTGGTTAATTGCCTATCTGCTACTTGATAGCATTAATGGCAATCATTGGGCTCTACTAAGCCTAGCAATCATCTATCTTGCGACCAAAGTCGATTTAAAAGTACCTCGGATTCGTTACCTATTTTATGTTTATTATCCCCTGCATTTAAGTATTTTTTACTTTTTAGCCAAATTGTTAAATTAAATTTTCATTTCCGTTACCATCACGTCAAAACCCTGTCTATAGTTATATAAGATGCCAACAAAGTATAAGAGTTGGTCAACCTTACCCTAAAATGGACTTAGGAGTTGTCATGCCAGTACATGAGAGACGTCAACATTTCCGTATCGAGGATCAGATTTATTTTGATTATAAATTTATCGAGCCCGGTACAATGTATACCGATAAGCAAATTACTAAGGAACTCCTAGACCACACCGGTAAACGGTATCTTGAAACCAGTGAATACTTCCAAAGTCTGGATTATGAGTTAGCCGAGATGACTCAAGCCCTAGCGTTAAAAGAACCAGCACTTGCCCATTATTTAAATTTAATAAATGCAAAAATTGAATATTTGGCACGTCATTTACTAATTGGGGAAAAAATCCAGCTGCGAAAGGTTAATATTAGCTTAGGCGGAATGGCCTTTAAAACAAAAGAGCGGGTTAAAGACAAAACTCGTGCAAAAATAGTCATTTATACCAAACCGAAGATGCTTCCTATTGTCGTGAATGCTGTCGTGATTTATAGCCAATATCACAATGAAGGCCAATACCATACAGCAGTGCAATTTGAAGAACTGGATAAAGAACAGGAACAATTACTTTCCCAGCACATAATGATTGCGCAACAATCTGAATGCCAGGCTGATTAAAGATTAAGGCCTGTTTACATTTCGGTAATTAAATGAGCAGCGAAGCACAGAAAATAATGCCTTTTCAACCTAGATAGTCGAAAATGTATGTAAGCCTTATAGCTAGTCGCCGCATTTTCTAAGATAATGAAAAGTCCATCAATTTTTAGGCAAATTAAGCATGACCAGATATGTAATTTGTTCCAAATTAAAGCATGAGGCCGAAGGTTTAGACAAGGCCCCTTTCCCAGGTCCTTTGGGTGAAAAAATTTTTAACGAGATTTCAAAACCCGCATGGACTATGTGGCTAACTCATCAAACCATGTTAATTAATGAATATCGTCTTAGTTTAATTGATCCCAAAGCACGAGAATTTCTGCAAGAGGAAATGAAGAATTTCTTCTTTGGTGATGGCTCCGCGAAACCTGCGGGCTTCGTCCCTAAAGACTGTGGTTAACTAAACATGTTTCATGAATTATTAAACTATAATGAAGAGGTTACAGACGCTTTAAAATCAAAAAAACCGATTGTAGCTTTAGAATCTACTATTATCTCGCAAGGCATGCCCTACCCTGAAAATTTGGCCACCGCAAAAATAGTGGAACAACTTATTCGTGAACAAGGTGCAGTACCTGCCACCATTGCTATTGATAAGGGGCTAATTCATATCGGTATTAGCGCTAAAATTATGGAGCATTAGCCAATTCTAAGGATGTGATTAAAGCATCAAAGCGAGATATCGCATACTAAGCCGAAAAATGACAGCCAGCACTACCGTTGCAGCGACAATGTAGTGCGCTCATTTAGCAGGCTTACCTCTTTTTGTTACCGGTGGAATTGGCGGAGTTCACCATAATAGTGCTGAGAGTTTTGACATCTCAGCTGACCTCATTGAGCTCAGCACAACCCCCATTACTGTCGTCTGTTCAGGAGCGAAATCCATTCTGGACTTACCAAAGACACTAGAAATGATCGAAACCTATGGCGTAGCTGTAATAGGCTATCGTACTGATGAATTTCCTGCTTTTTTTAGCCAATCAAGTGGAATCCCTCTTTTACACCGATTAGATAGCGCCGACGAAATTGCAGCCATGATGCACTATCATAAACAATTAAAACTGAATAACAGCATAGTCATCGCCAACCCTATTCCCAAAGCTGCTGAAATTCTTGATAAACAAATTCTCCCTATTATCAACCAGGCTTTAAAAGATGCCCAACACCTAACGGGCAAATCAATCACCCCCTTCTTGTTGAATAGAGTTGCCGAACTAACAGCCGGTCAAAGTTTACATGCCAATATTGAATTGATTAAAAACAACGCAATTCTAGGCGCCCAAATTGCCCTCGCTTATCACCAAAAGAATAAAGATTAAAATTGACTCATAGAGGTATAAAATAAACCAAAAATTTTTAGTCCATTATTTTTTTAGAAAAAAAAAATAAACACCGCTTGACTCAAAACCCTTCTCAGAGTTTAATAGCAACCTCTTGTGGCCAGATAGCTCAGTCGGTAGAGCAAAGGATTGAAAATCCTTGTGTCGACAGTTCGATTCTGTCTCTGGCCACCATTATAATCAAGTAGTTACGTATTTTTCAGAAAATTTCGCAAAACCCATGTAGACCTAATGTAGACACTTGCTGGATGGATAGTCAGCTCACCCCCAAATACTTTAAACAAGAATTTGTCTCTTGTCGCCTATAAGCTTGCAGGACGACGAGCTAAATCAAGCACATATTCACAAAACGCTTAATCTGCTCTGTTATGTACGGACTCATATGACTTAGATCTTCTTCGGTAATTGTGTAGCCCTCCTGGATTAATGCGTGGCACACATCGGTGATGTCAATTACATTTTGCAACATTATACAATTAGCAATTAAATCATTATGCTTAACGGCTTTTTCCATCTCATCTGGATCATTAGAAGCAACCAGGTATCTTGAGCCAAACCTTACCAGTCTTCAAGTCTATGGTAGGACTCGATTTTGTTTGTTGTTGCCGTAATTGTTTGTCTCTGATCTTGCAACCTTTAATGGACAGTAAGAAGAGAATTATTTTTCTGTTTTCTCCCATTTCTTCAAATACCATTGGCGCACAATACCCCAAGGTTGAATATCTCCTTTTTCTATTGTAAAAAACCTCCACATACTCAAAATTACTTTGTTTTGCTTCTTCTCTACTTTTATAAGATTCGAAATAAACATGCTCGGTTTTTAAGGTATGGTAGAAGCTTTCCATGGCAGCGTTATTCAAAGCAATTCCCAGTACCACTCATGCTAGGAATAATATTATTTGCCCTTAGCAGTAACCCAGAGGGTCAAGCCTTGCTTTTTGCTATTAAAAAAGAAAGCAAAAAGCAAGGCCTGACCCTGAGGGACGCTATTGCTTTATCATCCTCGAATTTAGTGATAATTTAAAAATCAAATTTAACTTGGCTCAGATAATTTTGTTCTTAAAACGCAGAAAAAAGTTGTACGAGAAAAAAAATTAACCTATCTACCTCAATCGCATTATATGCCAGTCAAATGTTCAATAAAGAGTACGACAAAAAATTATCTAATAGAGATGAATGCATCAGATTAGCTTATGCCAGTGGTCAGTTTAGTCTCGCAGAAATTAGCGAGTATTTTGGGTTACATTATTCATGGATAAGTCGTATTGTAAAAAATGGATTATACTAAGAGAGCAAAAGCAAGGCTTGCTCCCATTACTGTGTGTGACCCCATTACTGCGTAAGTTTCATCAATTACCCAAGGGATTCTTAATTAGTCAGCTAGGGTTAAATAATTATGAAAACCAATAAAAGATCTAGCAATTTAGTCCGAATCGGGATTACAGGAGACTATCCACCCTTCTCTTTCTATAATACAAAAACAAATGCATTTGAGGGTTTCGATGTTGAAATGGCAAATTCTCTATCCCTATACACAGGTATTAAAATAGAATTTGTTAAAACAACTTGGTCTACGTTTGAGAGAGACCTCTTCATTGGAAAATTTGATGTGGCAATGGGAGGAGTATCAATTACAGAAGAGCGTGAGAAACGATTTATGTTTTCTCTCCCTATTCTTTGTGATGGAAAAGTACCGCTGATAAATCGAGGGAAAAGTAAAGAACTTTTAAGCTTTGAGGCAATTGATAGATCAAGTGTGAAGCTTGCTGTCAATCCAGGAGGGACAAATGACAAGTTCATAAAAGAAAAAATTCAGTATGCTAATGTCATTATGTATACTGATATAGAAGCAATTTTCAACGACCTTGATACGGCGAATTTCGATGTAATGATTACTGATAGAATTGAAGCCTTGTATAGGCAGGCTAAACACGCAAACCTTGTAGTAGTTAATCCAGAGCAGCTACTAACATCAAACTTTAAGGGTTATATGTTTAAAAAAAATGATGTCCTTAAAAAAATAATTGATGGTTGGTTAGAGAACATGCTTGCTTCTCCGACATTTCAAGCGCTTTTCAAGAAACATTTCAATTTTCCAGGTTCTGAAGTGGCTTTGTTTTCATCAGCAGAAGATAAGCCGAATTGTTTGTGAAAGCTGTAATAAAAGCTCACGTAATGGCGTCAACTTAAGAAAATCTTTGTATGCGGTTAATTAACCGCATACGTATTTACAGCAAATAATGCCATTTTTTCCAGATGCTCAGGCAACTCTGCACCAAAAATATTTAATGGCCAAACGAACAATCACAATCATAAGCAATACTTAATTTCCCTTTTTTGATTTTAATCTGCCGGATTATAAAATGCTCAATATACTGCGTATTTGGCAAATGAGTACCTCCGCAACCAACTGCCTCATCATCCGCTATACTAATCATTCGTTTTCTTTCATCAGGAGCTGACAAAATCTGGATAGGCAGGGTCTTACCAATATAAAAGCTCATCAATTGATGAAGGTTTTTTTTCAATTCTTCTAAATCAACTTCGGCACCCTCTACAAGATCATAAACAATTTTTGCTTGCTCGGGAAAATGATTGCCCTGAGGATTAATCAATTTTGCCTTAAGGTCAAAATCTCTTGAAACTATCCGATCAATTAAATGACCAGCTGTATGTAAAGCCGCGTGCTTAAACCGTAGCTTTTCATTTACCAACAATTCTACTTCTTGCAAAGGCGCGATGACTGATGAGTCAAAATCATTTTCTGAGATTAAATGCACCACTTCACCGACATCATTATTAATGGCTTTAAGAATTGGAATGCCTCCTATGCTTCCCTGATCAGAGGGCTGTCCGCCACCTTGTGGATGAAAAATAGTATGGTCTAAGAGAACATGATAGATTCCATCAAGCAAAGTCACACTCCTGACGAGAGCTTTTGCCTGCAATAGATTTGTATCTTGATAGTACGTTCGTAAAGTCATAATAATCTCGCCTCCAAAGCAGTTCTTTCAGGTGATTTCATTTTGTGAGCAATGGAAATACAACTAGCGCTTTATAATGATTTTTCATATAAATTCGCCAACCATTCAATACACTATCACCTGGAAGCTATTGAAAATCACGTCAGTGCGTTTAGTGCTTGCAGGAACTACGAATGTTCAAGCCAAAAAGGCCATATTATTCGATGCATTTTTTTGCACAAAGCTGCTCTGAAAAAACATTATAGCTAATATATTCTTGTTCTAAACGTATGTTTTGACCATAGTGGTTCTTTTGTAATGCCGTGTATAAAGCTGTTTCTTCTGGACTTAAATTTTTCAATTTTCCTTGATTAGGTTTTGGCTCAGTTGTCCAGTGTGTTTTATGAGATAAAAACGTGCCTTCATCCATTAAGAGTGATTCTGTTTGCGGTAAATGTTGTCTGAATTGGTTGAGAATGGCAAAACCATGCGTGTCAATATCCCCCCAATATCTAATTTGCTTGTCTTTTAGCCAGGCGGCCTCGGTTAAAAAATCAAAGCCATAGCCACGCCCAAACAGTACCATTGCTCTTGAAAAGTCAGGAAAAGTTAATGCATTGATGTCATTTTCAGTCACAAACACAACATCAACTGGAAGGCTTAAGCGTGAAAATTCTTGAGTAGGGATGGTTATATCGGATAAGTCATGCAAATACAGGGATTTGTCTAAAATTCGGAATCGAATTAAATCAGCTTTATCCTGGAATCCATAGCGTAAAGCAAAACGATTAGCACTACTGTATTGATTCGCAATTGCCTCCGCCGGAAGTTGTAAATCAAACCATTCAGCTAACAGCTTTTTGTGCTGTTCAATAAATTTTGTATCAATTCCTGGCAAGCTTAATTGACGTAAGTAAATGTTTGGTTTTGGATGCTCTGATAGCCAATGTAAAACAGCCATGAGACGTGACAAATTTTCGCCATCTATAAGCAGTTGATGTGGTTTTTTTAAAACCCAGGATTGTAATTTTGGAAAAATGGTCAATAATTGACTGGCAAGTGGTAGAAATGCACGGAGCTTGCTGGTTTTGCCTAACCAATCTATGGCATCAGACGCTGATTCAATACGCAATGCAACAGGTAACTGGTTACGGCCAAGCTGACGATGATTAATTTCCCGCCATTCAAGATTAATGCCCTTAAGACCCGATTTAGAGCGCAGTTCTTGTATCCACTGTTGCACTTGGGTAAATTGCGAGCCTAATTCACAGGTTAAAGGATGCTTCAAGGGGATGCGTAGTGGAAATAATCCTGTTGGCGCCAATACTTCTGCCAACAATTGCCCTGACTCCCAGCGAGCCATCAGTTTGGCGCGCACTTGGGAGAGGGTGCTCCATGGACTAGAGGGCAAGATGTGTCTCACGCTCATATCTGTATTCTTCTATCGTCAAATTACGCAACATGGATTCGTATCCTTCTTTATTATGGACAAAACCTACCGCCGCAACATAGGGTTCAATAATATGGATTTTTTGTAAAGGAGTAACAATTAACAATTGTAAATTGAGTTTTTTAAATAAATCCAGGCCAAAACGTGCCGATTCATCAGAGCCACGCCCAAATGCTTCATCAATAACCACGAAACGAAAGCTGCGCGACCGTTCTGAATCTGCCTGCAAACCAAATTGATAAGCAAGACTTGCAGCAAGTACGGTATAAGCTAATTTTTCTTTTTGGCCGCCAGATTTACCGCCAGAATCTGTGTAGTGTTCATGTTCGCTCTTATCTTCTTTCCAACGCTCCGATGCCGCAAAAACAAACCAGTTGCGAACATCAGTCACTTTGCGGGTCCAGCGTTTATCCAGCTCACCCTGACCTTCACGTCCGCGAAAACGCTCAATAATCGCTTTGACCTGAAGAAACTTGGCCTCAGCGTAGTTTTCTATTTCCTGACTACCGAGTGATCCTTCAGTGCAAAGACGAAGATCAGAGCGAAATGTACGCAATTCATAGTCATTATTATCTTGGGCTTCCAAGTGGATATAACGGCCAGGATTGTATTCAATTTCTGCAAGGGAAAGGTTAATTTGGTTAAGACGTTCTTTAATCTCTTGTAACTCACGATTCAATTGTGATTGAAAGTTAGCTATTTCACGAATCGTATTTTCGTTTAATAAGGCTTTAAAGCGTTGTTCAAATTGAGGTAAGCCGTCAGCTTGCAAATTATTAAGCATGGTTTTAAATTCATCCCCCGCTTTAAGTTCAGCATCGATATCCTGTGTTTCTGCCGGATAATCACGCCTATAGCCTTCCATAGCCTTGATAATCCGCTCTGCCAATATTTTTAAACGACGATCTTGGCCGTCAATCTTTTTTTGTAGCCATTCACGCAGTTCTTGTTGGCGATTCTCACAGGATTCCACACTTAAGGTATGTTCGCCTAATGCATCTTCTCTATACGCGTCCAAATTATCCAACAGCGCTTGTTGATCCACTTCTGTTGATGGCGTTGGTTCTTGCTCACAAAGTAGCAGTTGCTGCGCTGCATGAGCATAACGTTCTTCATTTTTGGATTTGGTATCTTTTTGTGTATCCAATAGTTGCTCAAGTTCTTTTATTGATTCTGTAATGCGGGTCAGCGCGTTGTTTAGTGATTTCAGTACATCAGACGAAGCTTCCAGTTCCTGTCGTTCTTGTTTCAGTTGAGCGATTGAAACTGTCAATATTTGCCAGTTCAGATCATCAAACTCCTTGAAACTTTCTAAACGCAGTAATTGCGTTTTTTGTTGTGATCCTTGTTTTTGCAAGGATTGTTGTCTACTGATAGCTTGCGCGATATGTTGAATTTGTTGCTTTAAATGATTCAGCTTGGTAGATAATAACTTGATTTTTGACTCATTCCCCCAGCCAAGAATATAACGACTTCGATCATCGAGGCGATGGCGATCATCTTTTTCATGACGTTGCCCAGATGCCTTGATTTGTCCTGCCTTGGTAATGGCCTGGGGTGATTTACGGAAATCCTCCATACTGTCACAACAACGATAATCAAAACGTTTTAGTAATTCTTGCTCAATCCAAGAATAAAATTCACTATCTGGTTTAATTTGAATTTTATGAATTAATGAATCTGGCTGTGGTATTTTATCAAATTTGATATCACTGGCTTTAGGTACGCGGTAATAAACCAATCGACCCTTCAAATGATTGCGCTCTACCCATTCACTCACTTGAGTATAATACCGATCAGGCACGAGAAGCGATAAACCAAAATTATGCAACAAACGCTCAGCAGCTCCCTCCCAGGATAGATACTGCTGGTGGATCTGCAATAATTCGCCTACGAATGGCATCTCTTGAGGATCTAGTTTGAGAGCCTGACAGAGTCCGTCTCGCAGAATAATTTGATGAGAATCTAT
>JACCWL010000106.1 GCA_013697645.1 Tatlockia sp.
GAAAAATTTTTCTAAATCGACTAGCCTTTTATGGATGGGTACCGCCCACTCAAGTTTTGTCAAAGCAACTACATAAGCTATCTCCTTTGTCCTCTCAGGCTGCTTTTTTTGCAACCTCAAAGGAAAATTATGAACGTTCAAAATCATTCCATGCAAAGCCAATAGATATCTTGTTGTGGCATCTTTCCAAAGACAACAAGGTTCAAGTGATTGAGATGGTTACCTCTAAACCCTGGTTATTGTTACAAAAAGGGAATTTTATCGACAGTGTTGGAAAACGTTTTAAGAATATTTCTCCAGTGGAGTACTGCAATTTGGAAAAAAACCATCAGCATTTGACTGAGATCATGAGAAATTGTCTCAATACTGATGAAAACAAGAGTATACAGCAGAGTTTGCTTCAATCTGAGTCGGTCAATGAAAAAGAAAAGATTGATATTTATTGTGATTCCAGCCCGAGCTTTAAGATGGGTTAACGTAGCTACTTGGCATACACTATCGGTTAATATAGGTCATAAGGTATGTTCCTTCATAGCTTGCATTTTGCGCACTTGGTGTAGTTTATTATAGCTTTCAATCAGCCGTAAATGAGGCTCTATGCCTTCAAGGGCCATGCTGGTTTTGGTTAGGCCGTAGAAACGTACTTGACCTGTTATTGAACCAACCACGTTTTCCATCACTTCGATACCAAACATGCGGTTGAAGCTTTCGATAAAGTGCTCAAGCTCAAGAATTTCATCTAAGGTGACTTCGAGTACTGCATTTACCGCTTGATAAAACAGGCCACGCTGGACTGTATTGTCGTTAAATTGTAAGAACTCACCGACTAATTCGAGGGCGTCTTCATGGGCGCCAAGGGCTAAATAAATCAGAATTTTTAGCTCGATAATAGTCAACTTGCCCCAGACAGTATTTTCATCGAACACTATGCCAATTAGGGTGCTAATATCGGTATAGTTATCTAGTTGACTTTCTTCTAAGCGATTAACTAAGATGCCTAGCGCTTTAGTGCTTAAGGAATGCAGATTTAAGATGTCTTCACGGTAATGTAGCGCTTTGTTAGTGTTGTCCCAAATAAGATCTTCAATTGGATAAACCTCTGAATAGTCAGGCACTAAAATACGACAAGCTGAGGCGCCTAAATCGGTGAGCTCGGCAATATATACTTCTTTGCCCATGGCTTCTAAGATAGCAAATAGCCCGTTAGCTTCTTCTTCTCTGGTGCCAGAGAAGTTCCATTCACAGAACTCATAGTCGTATTTACTACTAAAGAAGCGCCAAGAAATCACCCCTGTAGAGTCAATAAAGTGCTCAACAAAGTTTTCAGGCTCGGTGAGGGCCATTCTATTAAAAGTGGGCTTTGGTACATCATTTAAGCCTTCAAAACTGCGGCCTTGCAGCAGCTCAGTAAGGCTCCGTTCTAGGGCCACTTCAAAGCTCGGGTGAGCGCCAAAAGATGCAAATACGCCGCCAGTTCGCGGGTTCATTAGGGTGACACACATAACAGGGAATTGTCCGCCCAATGAGGCGTCTTTTACCACAATAGGGAAGCCTTGCTCTTCTAAGCCTTTAATGCCCGCTAGAATGCTAGGGTACTTTTCGAGCACGCTCATGGGCACATCTGGCAGGACAATTTCTTGCTCAATGATTTGACGTTTTACAGCGCGCTCAAAGATTTCTGATAAGCACTGCACATGGGCTTCTTGGGAGTTGTTACCCGCGCTCATGCCGTTACTTAAGAATAAATTTTCAATCAGGTTTGATGGGAAATAAACGGTTTCGCCATCGGACTTACGAGTATAGGGAATAGAACAAATACCGCGAGCTTTATTGCCTGAATTGGTATCAATCAGGTGGGATCCTTGTAATTCTTTATCGGGGTTGTAAATATCTAGACAATAGTCGTCCAAAATGCCCGCTGGTAGCGCATCATTTTCTTCTAATGCAAACCACTTTTCATTGGGATAATGAACAAATTCGCTGTTGGTAATTTCTACGCCAAAAAATTGATCATTATAGAAAAAATTATTATTCAAGCGCTCAATAAACTCGCCTAATGCCGAGCACAGTGCGCTTTCTTTAGTGGCGCCTTTGCCATTAGTAAAACACATAGGCGAGGCCGCATCACGAATATGTAAAGACCATACGTTAGGCACTATGTTACGCCATGAGGATATTTCTATCTTCATACCGAGGTCGGCTAACGTGGCGGTCATGTTTTTAATGGTTTGCTCAAGGGGCAAGTCTTTACCCAGAATATAGGTGCTTACATCTCCTTCTGGCTGTCCTTTCAACAGGGCATTAGCGTTAGCGCCTAGCTTTTCAACGG
>JACCWL010000141.1 GCA_013697645.1 Tatlockia sp.
TAGTAGTGCCTGAAGATAAGATTCAAAATGAGTTCTTAGACGAGATCAGACATTGCCACAGCATGATAGCCGGCATCAACGTGAACAACTTCCCCAGTGATTCCTGAAGCTAAGTCTGAACATAAAAAAGCAGCAGTATTGCCAACTTCTTCAGCGCTAACATTACGTTTTAAGGGAGTGGTATTGGCATAGGCATTTTGCATTTTACGGAAATCCTTGATACCTGCAGCTGCTAAGGTCTTGATTGGTCCTGCTGAAATGGCATTTACACGCAAGCCACGTGGACCTAAACTTGCAGCAAGATAGCGTACGGTAGCCTCCAGGCTTGCCTTGGCAATACCCATGACATTGTAGTTGGGTACTGCTTTTTCAGCGCCATAATAACTGAGAGTTAGAATAGCTCCTTGTGTACCCTCCATCATAGGTAGTGCTGCTTTAGCTAAACCAGCTAAGCTGTAAGCAGAGATGTCATGGGCAATACGAAAGCCTTCTCGATTTACGCAATTAACAAAATCACCACTAATTTGGTCAGCAGGAGCATAGGCAACGGAATGAATGATAATATCTAATTTGTTCCAATGAGTTCCTAGGTATTCGAATAGAGCCTGAATATCAAGGTCGTTTGCAACATCACAGGGAAAAGTTAAATCAGTTTTAAACTCAGCTGCCATCGTTTCTACCCGACTTTGCAGTTTTTCATTTTGATAGGTTAGGGCCAATTCTGCACCCTGCTCATGGAACGCTTTAGCGATTCCATAGGCAATCGAGCGATTGGAAGCTAGGCCTACTATCAATGCTTTTTTTCCGTTTAAAAATCCCACTTTATTCTCCTTTAACCGTTTTGGTGCGTTGCAATTAATTCGCGCATTTTTGCTTGGATCATGTCAATAGCAATACGATTTTCACCGCCGCGTGGAACAATAATATCCGCATAGCGACTTGATGGCTCAATAAACTGAAAATACATTGGCCGCACAGTTGTTTCATATTGATGAACAACTGATTCAAAGGAACGATGACGCTCAACTACATCCCGTTTTAAGCGGCGAGTTAAGCAAATATCCAAGGGAGTGGACATAAAAATACGAATAT
Organism: Tatlockia sp.; assembly: GCA_013697645.1. Taxonomy (GTDB): domain Bacteria; phylum Pseudomonadota; class Gammaproteobacteria; order Legionellales; family Legionellaceae; genus Tatlockia. The sequence continues at coordinate 1,093 of JACCWL010000141.1, forward strand.
CCATTAGTTCACGCAACACCTTATCCGTAAAGAGCATAATTCCCTCTAAGACAATAATGGTATGTTCTCCGATATGACGTGTCTCTGGCAGCCGTATATGTTTGGAATGGGAGTAAACTGGAATATCAACTGATTTACCTTGTTGTAACTCACGTAAATGATTACAAAGCAAGGCGTGATCAAAGGCTTCTGGATGATCATAATTTATTTTTTCGCGTTCAGCGAAAGATAGGTAAGAGTTATCTTTATAATAAGCGTCTTCTGAGATCACAACGACATGATTTGAACCCAACTCATTGACAATTGTGTTGGCTAGCAGGCTTTTTCCGGAAGCAGAAGGCCCAGATATCCCAATGATGATTGCATTTTTGCTCATGGCAATACTATTAGAAAATTTGAGCAGAGCTTAAGCCTTTATGGCAATAAATTCAATTTTTTTCTTCTTTTTGTCGTTTTAAAAGAACATATAAGGCTCCGGGACCGCCGTCCCGTGGTAAAGCACTATGAAAAGCTAAAACTTGTGGAAACTGGGGCAACCAATGATTGACTAAATTTTTTAATACTGGCGCCTCATTACTGCGGCTGCCTTTGCCATGAATTATTAAAAGACAACGTTGGGCTAAATTCGATTGTGCTAGGATAAAATTAACGAGCGCAAGACTTGCTGCTTCTGGTCTTAACCCGTGTAAATCCAAGCGTGATTGCCAAGGGATTAAGCCATTTTTAAGTTCACGCAGTCGTTTATTTGGGATACTATGGCTGAAATAAGACAAAATTGTATTAGCCTGAACTTCTACGCTGTAGGAATCAGATAAATAAACAGGGTTGGTTGTTAGCGAGGTCTTCTTAGGTTTACTAATATCTGGTCGAGTTACTTTAACCGCTAATTTTTTAGGCCTTGGGTAATCAACTTTTTTGCTTTTAGCTAAAGGCTTAACGTCGCTCATTAGTTGGCGAAATAAAGCTTTGTCTTCTTCTGACAAAGAATCATCAGACATAAAAGTTACACCAAGGGTTACACAGGAATCTTTAATTATAACGTATTTGAACCTGGAATAAGCATTTCTAGGGACAAAGCCTCCAAAATAGCGTACACTTTGTGATAATTATGTGCTTTACGTAGTAAATTGAATCCAAGGGCTTTTAATGATCGACTCCTATGCAACAACAACGGCTGATTTTGAAACAATCATTGACTATATCCGCTTTGGCTTAAGCCAGGCAGCTACCTCGAATTTATTTTATGGCCACGGTACAGACAATAGCTTAGATGAGATTGTAGCCTTAGTCTTAGGTAGCCTGTCTCTGCCTTTTGATTGTGACCCCCTCTATTATCAGGCCCGTTTGACTTCTGCTGAAAAGCTGAAAATTGCGAACGGTCTTTCCCGACGCATTATTGATAAGGTTCCAGTTCCCTACCTGACTAATGAAGCCTATTTTTGTGATTTACCTTTTTATGTTGATGAACGGGTATTGATTCCCCGCTCCTCGATTGCTGAGCTTATCAGACAGCAATTCTCACCTTGGATTGAGGCTGATAAAGTAGAACGCGTTTTGGATCTTTGTACCGGTAGTGCTTGTATTGCCATCGCTTGCAGTCATGCTTTTCCTGATGCCTTAATTGATGCTGTAGATATTTCAACTGACGCTTTGGCTGTAGCTGCCATTAACCAGGAACGCTATGGCTTGCAAGAGGTATTAACACTTATTGAATCGGATTGTTGGCAAAAGGTACCTAAGGTCCAATATGATCTAATTGTTTCAAACCCGCCCTATGTAGGTCATGAAGAAATGCAGACTTTGCCTGAAGAATACCTTCATGAACCTCAGCTTGCCTTAGAAACAGATAATAATGGCTTGGCAATTGTTGAAAAAATTTTGGCAAACGCCCATGATTACCTAAGTGAACAGGGGATTTTAGTAGTTGAAGTAGGAGCTAGTGCAGAGGCGCTTATTGAAGCTTATCCGAAGGTTCCTTTCATGTGGTTTGATTTTGAACATGGCGGTTCTGGTGTATTTTTATTAACCCGTCAACAATTACAAGCGCATTTTAAGTCCAAGGTCATTAAATGAGTGGAAACACATTTGGAAAATTATTTGCTATAACCTCCTTTGGTGAAAGTCATGGACCGGCCTTGGGTTGTATAGTAGATGGCTGTCCACCGGCTTTAGCGCTAAGTGCTGAAGATATCCAGCCATTTCTGGATAAACGCAAGCCCGGTCAATCAAAGTACACTACGCAAAGACGCGAAGATGATCAGGTTGAAATCCTTTCAGGTGTTTTTGAAGGTTTAACTACCGGAGCGCCGATTGCTTTATTAATCCGCAATAATGATCAACGTTCAAGCGACTACGAAGCGATTAAGAATCTTTTTCGTCCCGGCCATGCGGATTTTACTTATCACCATAAATACGGCCATCGTGACTATCGCGGCGGTGGACGTTCTTCTGCACGAGAAACAGCCGCTAGAGTTGCTGCGGGTGCGATTGCCCGTCTTTATCTTCAACGTATTCTGGGCATTGAAATTATTGGCTATCTGCAGCAAATGGGCACACTGGTATTGGATTTTGTCGACGAAAATGAAATTGCTAATAACCCCTTTTTCTGTCCAAATAAGCATCAAATACAAGTTTTGGCGGATTATATTGATAGTTTAAGACGTCAGGGCGATTCAGTGGGAGCCCGCGTCACGGTACTGGCTCGTGGGGTCCCTATAGGGCTTGGCGAGCCTGTTTTTGACAAACTTGACGCAAGACTGGCTTCTGCCATGATGTCAATCAATGCGGTAAAGGGCGTTGAAATTGGAGCAGGTTTTGCGGCTGTAAGCCAGCAAGGTAGCGAGCATCGAGATGAAATGTCAAAGCAAGGTTTTCTTAGTAATAATGCTGGCGGGGTGTTGGGAGGAATTTCAACTGGTCAGCCGATAATTGTCAGCATGGCTTTGAAACCCACTTCGAGCATTATTAAACCAGGAAAGACTATTAATATTGAAGGGAAAGAAGTTGAAGTGGTTACGAAAGGTCGTCATGATCCCTGTGTGGGCTTTCGCGCAGTGCCCATAGCTGAAGCGATGATGGCTTTGGTATTGATGGATCTCTATTTATGTAACAAAGCTCTAAACTAAACCCTTTAGCGAAAAATGAGGTACCAATGAATAAACGATTAAATATAGCCATTGTCGGAGCAACTGGGGCTGTTGGCGAAGCCATACTTTCAGTATTGGCAGAGAGGGAGTTCCCGGTCGATAAACTTTACCCTTTAGCGAGTGAGCGTTCAGCAGGTAAGACAGTGATGTTTAAAAATAGACCACTGCACGTGCTGGATTTAGCGAGCTTTGATTTTAGCCAGGTGGATATTGCTCTATTTTCAGCAGGCGGTGATGTGTCTAAAGATTTTGCACCAATAGCGGCAAAGGCGGGTTGCATCGTAATCGATAATACTTCTTGTTTCCGCTATGACAAGGATATTCCTCTAGTTGTGCCTGAAGTGAACCCGGAGCGTATCGCCGATTACAAAAATCGCAATATTATTGCGAACCCTAATTGTTCAACAATTCAAATGGTAGTTGCCCTAAAACCCTTACATGATGCGGTGGGCTTAAGTCGAATTAATGTTGCCACTTATCAAGCAGTTTCTGGAACTGGCAAAAAAGCGGTTACTGAGTTAATCGCGCAAACAGGTGAGTTATTAAATGGCCGGACGGTAAAGCCTTCGGTTTATCCGCATCAGATTGCCTTTAATATTCTACCTCATATTGATGAATTTCTAGAAAATGGCTACACCCGGGAAGAAATGAAAATGGTATGGGAAACGCAAAAAATCTTGGAAGATGAATCTATTCTGGTAAATCCAACAACGGTGCGTGTTCCCGTACTATATGGTCATTCTGAAGCGATTCACCTTGAATTAAAAGCACCCCTAACCGCTGCTGAGGCTCGTAAAATATTAGCAAAGGCGCCAGGCATCAAGATAGTTGATAATCCTGAAAAATTCCTATATCCAACCCCAATGACTCATGCAGTAGGTCGTGATGAAGTGTTTGTGGGCCGTATTAGGCAGGATATATCTCATCCTAATGGTCTAAATTTATGGGTAGTTGCGGATAATATCCGTAAAGGGGCGGCTACAAATGCTGTTCAAATTGCCGAAATCCTGCAGCGTGATTATTTATAATTTATAATTGATATTATGAAAGTTAAAATTGGTAGACATAGAGAAACTGCCTCCCTGCCTCCTAAAGAGGGCCAGGATGGCTCTTATTTGGCTGTTGAAACCCCTTTAATGGAACAACAACGACGTCAGGATGAGCAACAAGGACATAGTCAATTGGCTAAAGTCAATGTGGTGGAGCATCATGAACCGCTTGTGTCGGCTGCGCCAGAAGGAGAATTACAAAACGATATCCAGCAACATCCTTGGTTAAATAACCAATCTAAAGATGGTATTGGACGGACTGAAAATCCAGATCCGCGGTTAAATGCGATTGCAAAAATGAATCATGAGAACGAAAAGCGAGACCAGGAGGAAGCGTACAGATTGCGTATGGGTCTTACGCCAAAAATGGGTTCAGCACCAAAGCCCGAGCAATAGGATCTCTAAATGACGATTGCAGATGATATCATTAGTTGCCGCATGCCTGATTTTGATCACTATCTGCGTCTTGGGGAATCTTTAGATGATATTGATGATTATGGCTTTACGCCATTAATCGAATGTGCGATTACGAGACAAAAAAATATCGCCGAACAATTATTAGCACGTGGTGCTAATGTTAATAAATCAGATGTGACTAGGCGCACACCGCTTCATTGGGCGGTTGATAATAATGAGCTCGAATTATCCCGATTATTTTTAGAGCATGGCGCTGATCCCAATGCTTACACCAACACTGGTTTGTCCGTGCTGGTCTATCCAGTGTTGAGAGGGCAAGACAGTTTAAAACATTTGCTTTATCAATACGGTGCTAAACTCGATTTTGCCCTTGATTTTATTAACGGCAAATTACTCGGCCATCGTTATGAATTGCAAGGTTATAGCGATATTATTAATGGCAAAGGTGAATTTGTTGAACTTGATTATGAAGGGTTTATACTTGAATTCACTGTTGCTGTTGTTAAAGATTCTATACGCCGTTTTCTTTATAGTTATTCGACACGAAAATTACGCGAACATTTCCCTTATTTACATACGATAATGGATGCATTTTCTGTGGCTGCAGAATTATTGAAATTACAGCACAAAGTACAGCTGACTCAGAAAAACAAGTTACAACTTCAAGCTCTACTTAAAACCGATATGCTTGTTTTGCCAGCGGCTAGCCGTGGTCATGCGCTTGGTTTCGTTCGTTATAACAATTGGTGGGCTAAGATTGATCGAGGTGAAAATAGTTTAAGCGAGGGCACAGTTAACATATATCGCCTTACCAAGCCTGAAGTGATTGATGTTCAATTTTTACAGCAATTTCTTTTTAAAAAACAAAGCCGTCGTTATTTTCATCACACTATAAATAAATTATTGGGCTTAGAGCCGGTGTTACAAATGCCTGTTAAACCCCAAATCACTGGTAATTGTTCCTGGGCTAATATGCAGTCGATTATTCCTGTAGCTTATGCATTGCAGCAACTTGACACAAATTCTATAAAAGACTTCAATCCAGATACAGCGATGGAGCTTTATGATATTTGGGTGGAATGGGATAAAGATAGGGCTCTTGATGAATGTATTCATCGCTTTTATCGTGCTAGCCCAAGCCGTAAAGCCAGCTTTGCAGCCATGCTGGGTGCAGTACTTTTCCAAGCCTGTGATAATAAGAATCATCATCATGTGAAACGAGCGGAGAAAATTCTAACAATCCTCACCTTGCCGGATTATTATTACATTCTTCGTTCTTATCTAGATGCTTATTGTGTGAAGCGTTTAACTCGCAGAGGAAATAATTTGCTTAAATTGCTTGATGACTGCGGGGTGAATCCGAATATTGGTGTTACGCCAATAGCAACAGGGTTAAAGGACGAAGAGTGATTGGCAGTTTGAAGTTCGGTTTATCAAGATAGAAGCTGTTGACCAATAGTCCAAGGATAGAGACCCTTAACGAAAGCTTTCTGCCAACGCCGGAGGTTTTTAACGTGGAACCGTACCGTAGGTCGGCGCCCCTGGCCCGACAATGGATACACGGGTAAGAAATGTCGGGCCAGAGGCGCCGACTTACGGGTTTTTTAAAAATAACTAATAAGGTATTGCCTTTGAGTTGATCCGTCAAACTCAGCAAGGCATAACCGGGTTATGCCTTGCTGTTATCAACTACCTATCAGTTTCTTTATTAGGTTGCTCTTTGCTTGGTTGTTCTTTATTGGGCTGCTCTTTTCTCTTAGCCGGGTTAACAGGGTTAGCCGCATCAGTTTTAATTGGCACAACACGAGCACCGGGAGTGCTAGGTTGATTTCTCCTGCGTTGCGGGTTATTCGAGCTTCCGCTGCTGCGTTGCTGCTGATTTCCTCCACTTACTCGCCGACGTCTATTTTGTTGGTTTTGCGGACGCTTTTCACCTGCAACTGGAGTTGCATGTCTTGTTTGTTGTGAGCTGCTGCGAGTATCCCTGTCTTGACTACTGGTACCGGTACTACTAGAACCGCTAGAAGATGAGGAGTCAGAAGAACCATCAGAATCACCAGATCCAAAGAGACTTGACCACAAGCGCTTAATAAAGCCGTTCTGCGCGGGTTTTGCTGGTTGTTGGCTTGAATACCCTTTTACCGCTGGCTCGACAAATTTTGCATCTTGCTCCGCGCGAGGAATCGCTAATTCCGGTTGTTGAATCAATGTATAGCTCGGTTTTTTAACCTTGCCAACATTATCCTCTTTAAGGCGGGTAATGCTGTATTGAGGCGTGTGCATGTAAGGATTGGCTATTATTAGCACATTGACATTATGGCGCTTTTCAATGTTTAGGATAAATTCACGTTTCTCATTCATAATGAAGGTTGCTAATTCTACTGGTAATTGCACTTGTATTTCAGCCGTTTTATCTTTTAGGGCTTCTTCTTCAACTAAGCGGGTAATGGATAAACCATGCGATTGTAAGTTTCTTACCGTGCCACGTCCTTCGCAGCGTGGGCAAACTTCTTGGGCTGATTCTCCCAAAGAAAGGCGTAGACGTTGGCGTGACATTTCAAGTAAGCCAAAACGAGATATGCGACCCACTTGGATGCGTGCTCTATCGGCTTTCAGTGCCTCTTTCAAACGATTTTCAACATCGCGTTGATTTTTACTAGAGCTCATATCAATAAAGTCAATGACCACTAGACCGCCAAGGTCGCGTAAACGCAATTGCCTTGCAATTTCATCGGCGGCTTCAAGGTTAGTGTTTAAGGCTGTCGTTTCAATATCAGCGCCACTTGTTGATTTTGCCGAGTTAATATCGATAGAAATCAAGGCCTCTGTACGATCGATTACCAGAGCGCCGCCAGAAGGTAATAAAACTTCGCGCTGGTAGGCAGTTTCTATCTGACTTTCAATTTGATAGAAATTGAATAGAGGGATTGTATTATTATAAAGCTTTAGGTTAGCTAAGAAATCAGGTTTAACCTGCTCAATGTATTGCTTCGCTTTCACGTAGGAAATCTGATCATCAATGATGATTTCAGAAATAGATTTACGTAAATTGTCCCGAATGGAGCGAATAATAACATCACCTTCCTGATGAATAAGGCAGGGAGCTAGTTGAGTATTATAGGCTTGGCGAATGGCATGCCATTGGTTGCAAAGCATATCGAGGTCAGATTGCAATTCATCAGTGTTTTTTCCAACACCCGCAGTACGGATAATAAGTCCCATGTCATCGGGCAATTCGAGGGCATTTAAGGTTCCTCTTAGTTCATCCCGATCATCCCCTTCAATTCGGCGTGAAATGCCGCCGGAATTAGGATTATTCGGCATTAAAACTAAATAGCAACCAGCTAAGGTAATATAGGTAGTTAACGCAGCGCCTTTATTGCCACGCTCTTCTTTGTCAACCTGAATTAATAAATGCTGACCTTCGCGGATTAAAGTTGTAATCGGCGGTTTATCGTCACCAAAATCATCGGGATGCCTGCTTAAATATTCAGGAGCAATTTCCTTAAGAGGAAGGAAACCTTGACGTTTAGCGCCATATTCAACAAATACGGCATCGAGACTCGGTTCTCGACGAGTCACTACTGCTTTGTAAATATTTCCTTTTTTCTTTACTTCAGAAGGACACTCAATGTCCAAATCATAGAGATTATTATCTTTTACCAGTGCAACTCTAATTTCTTCAGTTTGAGTTGCATTTATTAACATTTTTTCCATCATTTACCCCAGAAAAGGGCGCAGCACACTCAAGTAAGACAATCAAAGGCTATCAATTAATTGTTCTGAGACTATTAGCAAGCTAGCCAAGAAGTTTTGGCTTAGGCTCCAGCTAAGGAGCCAACTAACATCTCTGTTTAGCAATTAGGGTTAGTTTTTTAGGTTTTAGGCCTAATATCTACTAACAACAATCCCTAAAAAAAACAAAAAATATCCACTTTAAGCATTAACCAAGACCATAGGGACAGACCTCACGCATGGTACCTGCAAATATTGCGGCGCATACTGGGAAAAATACATCGACTGTGGCTGATTTCTGGATAAGTAGGTTTGAGAAGTTTCGTTAAGATGTGAATACATCCCTTGCCTGGTATCTGCAAAATGAGCGATGACTGATGTAGGGCATGTCTGGCATGCGTGGGTATCTGATAAATTCGTTTTCAATTTGACTCTGGTACTTGGTTGCTTCCTTACATCTAAACTTAAGGAGAGCGCGTTTGGTTCGTCTTTAATTCAGCTGGTATTCCAGCGAGAAAGCAGACAAAACCCCAATATTAAAACGGCTGAGTTTATTCTCAGCCCATAAACTTTTTTCTCTGTTTATGCGTTATAATTCGGTCGTGTGAATTTTCGCACGACTTTTAATAGTAACAAAAAAAAGCAGTCACAGCAAATAGGTCTATACAATGAGTGATGTCCGTTATACAGAAATTAGTGCCGAAGAACAGGGTCAACGCCTTGATAATTATTTAATGCGAATACTAAAGGGCGTTCCCAAAAGCCATATTTACCGCATAATTCGGGCAGGTGAGGTGCGAATTAACAAAAAAAGAGCCCAAGTCTCTTCACGTTTAGTACAAGGTGATAGCATTCGTATACCGCCGGTACGAGTTTCTCAAGGAAAGGATATTCATGTAGGCGAAAAACTAGAGAAACGATTGCGCGAGTCTGTTATTTTCGAAGATAATAGCCTTTTGGTCATCAATAAACCTGCCGGAATTGCTGTACATGGCGGCAGTGGTTTGAGCTTAGGCGTAATTGAAGCTTTGCGTAAAACACGCGATGATTTAGCGTATCTTGAATTAGTCCATCGTTTGGATAAAGAAACCTCAGGTTGCCTCTTACTTGCAAAAAAACGTAGTATGCTGCGAGCAATCCAGGCACTATTAGAAGCTCGAGAAGTCACTAAAACTTATTGGGCTTTACTAGCCAACCCCTGGCAGGGCAAGAAAACAGTGGTTGTTGAGGTAGCACTTGAAAAAAATATTTTGAAATCAGGTGAGCGAATTGTTGTGGTAAATAAAGACGGTAAACCCTCCCAAACAAATTTTAAGTTACTGGAGAATTATCAACAGGCTTGTTGGGTAGAGGCATCTCCTAAAACAGGACGGACCCACCAAATTAGAGTGCACAGCGCCTATATCGCACACGCCATTGTTGGTGATGAGAAATACGGTAAACCAATGGAGTTAGACGGTTTGGAAGCAATTAAATCACGACTTTATTTGCATGCAAGAGCAATTCAATTTAATCTGAACGGAGAAAATTACCGATTTGAAGCCAATTTAGATAAGAGTTTCGCTGAAACTCTGGAAAAATTGCGCGCGAGGAGCTTGTTGACTTATGGGTAAGCCATATCGTTTGGTGGTGTTTGATTGGGAAGGTACCTTAGGCGACACACTAGGACAAATTCTAAACACAGTAGCTGCAGAGGCTAGACGATTAAAGTTTGGTGAGCTTGATGAACAATTGGCTCGTCAATCGGTAGAGTTAGGACTAGTTTTAGCCGTGAAGAAAACATTTCCGCATTTGAATGAGCAACAACAAGAGCAGCTTATCTTGGCAGTTCATCATTCCCTAGCATCAAAGACCGCTGAGGTCTATTTAATTCCAGGAGCAAGAGGAATTGCCCAGCGATTAAATGACGCTGGTATTTATCTCGCAATAGCTACCAATAAAGGCTATCAATCCTTGCAAAAAGTTTTGCATAGTTGTGAGCTAGATAAACTCTTTAAGGTTAGTCGTTCAGCGGGTCAATCACCCGCCAAACCGTGTCCGCAAATGCTTGAAGAGATCATGGACGAATTTGGCGTTAATGCTGAAGAGACCTTAATGGTTGGTGATTCGGTTAGCGATATTGAAATGGCAATATGTATTGGTGTGGATGCCATCGGGGTCGATTTTTATCATCAACAAGCGGCTGCACTTCGTGCTGCTGGCGCTTTGGAAATTTTTGATGATTATCATGATTTGGCTGAATATTTAAAATTGCCTTAATAAAAGGGAGGGGAAGACGGTGAGCAATTTAAACAGTTTACCTAATTTGCTAACTTTGCTGCGTATCGTTTTGATACCTGTGTTTATCCTTGTTTTTTATCTACCTCTCACTTGGGCGCATTCCTTGGCAGCAGCTATCTTTGCCTTGGCCAGCTTTACAGACTGGTTGGATGGGTATTTAGCACGGCGGCTTGAACAAATGTCTCCCTTTGGCGCTTTCCTTGATCCAGTGGCGGATAAATTGCTCGTAGCGTGCTCTTTGCTTCTGCTGGTGGGGGCAAAGGAAGTCGAATACATTACCATTCCCGCAATTGTTATTGTTGGACGGGAAATTGTTATCTCAGCGCTGAGAGAATGGATGGCTGAAATGGGAAGCCGTGCCTCTGTAACAGTTAGTTATATTGGTAAAATAAAAACCACACTGCAAATGTCTGCTCTTTTTTTATTGATTGCATTTAGACCGAATGACTCTTGGTGGGGCGTATTGGGTTTCTTTATGCTATATGTGGCTGCCATATTAACTATTTGGTCAATGGTTATTTACCTTAGTATGGCTTGGCCGCAACTAATGAAGAAAGGTCAGATACCTATAAAAAATATAGTTTAATTGATTGACAGCAACTTTAATTTAGGTAGAATTGCACCCCGTAGAGACGCGGGAATAGCTCAGTTGGTAGAGCACAACCTTGCCAAGGTTGGGGTCGCGAGTTCGAGTCTCGTTTCCCGCTCCAAAACAAAGCGACAACAAAGTCGCTTTTTTTTTAAGCGCAAGAGTTTGGCTGTGTGGCAGAGTGGTTATGCAGCGGCCTGCAAAGCCGTGTACGCCGGTTCGATTCCGGCCTCAGCCTTCAATATATGCCCAGGTGGCGAAACAGGTAGACGCAAGGGACTTAAAATCCCTCGGAGGTTAAACTCCATGCCGGTTCGATTCCGGCCCTGGGCACCAATTACGTATTTTAGTACATAAGAGTTCAAAATTGATTGGTAAATAATACTTTTTCTTCTCAATCCTTCCCACTTTTCGTTACTGGATTCCTTTCTAGAGTTTACCACTCGAAGGCCTGTTTCAATCATCCAGCCTCGTTAGGTTTCCTTTGCTTACTTTAAGGTAATTTAACTCAAGTAATTTTCTTGGATGCAAAAGTGAGACCGAAATCATATTAATTCGTTTAACTATATCCATCACCGTTCTTTAGAAAGTCGCCTTTAAAGACCCGAGTCATTAAATACTATTTATTGAGTACCTTGTCGACTTGTTTGTATCAAGTACAGGGCAAGATCGTCTAAATCAAGGCTGACGCCCTAATTCAGACGATTTGTTTAATGTAGGGATCGACAAACTAAAGCAGACATGATCAAATGCTTCTTTTTTATAGGAGCTCATCATGCAAGCA
>JACCWL010000152.1 GCA_013697645.1 Tatlockia sp.
GCGCTGCGCTGCATCCAGGCTTCCGTTCTTTTTTAGCTCAATCATTTTTACATCTCATTGATTTTATAACAAATTTTATTAACTTAATGGTAATGCGCCTACGGGGGACGACATAGTTGTGCCCCGACCTGTGATTAGAATTTATTTCTCGCTCAGAGTTTACCCCTGAATAAATAAGCACTCAGATCTGAGTAGACAGGGTACTCTGACTTGAAGAGTTTCGTGAAATTTTTGCAGAGAATGAAGAGGGGTTACCCAATAGCAAGAATTCAAAATATAAATTAATTTTTTTCCCAACAAAGTCTATCAATTTAACTATAGACTCATTTCCTAAATCTAAATTAGCTATCTTGTCCTTAAATTCTTTTTTAGCACTTATTGCTTCTAAACAGAGGTTTATTTTATTTTTCCAATCAACATGGAGATAAAGATCTGTTTCGAAAAAAGTGACTTTAGCCATATAGGGTGCTAATTCTTGATGATTCAATTTAATAGGGTCGCTTAGAGTCCGAACGACTGTAGCTAACAAATCGGTTGCCATCTTTTCTTGTAATTGAAGGTGCATATCATAGTACATTTTTTTCATGGGTGATTTTTTAAGAAAAGTTAGGAGCAAGGCTTTAAAAGAATAATATTCGTTATTCTGAGAACTAGCCCCTGTGTTTTCCACGCTACTTTGACTAATAGCAACTTCTTTAGTTGCCTCGATTTTTTTATAAATTTGAAACCTAGCATCTTCTAACCAGGCTTTTTCATAATATTGATTAGAGGCTTGTTGTTCTTGTTCAACAGAGATTAATTTAAGAAGAATTTTGTTGATCTTACTAATCTGCTTCAGATGAGGTTCAAGTTTCACCTTGGTAGGATCTTGAAGGTGACATCTAAATTTATTAAAGCTCTCTTTCGTATCAGCGTTCATGATTTTAGCTTTGCTAAGTTTTATATCCAAATTGGCATCATAAAGAATTAACCAATTGAAAGTTAAGGCTTGAATTCTTAAGTCAAAGCTTTGTTTATTAAAAAAGTCGAAACAATCTAAGTTACTCTCAAAAAGCCGATCATCTTGCTTTTTTTTCAAATTTTGAAATTCAGAAGGTGCTTTCCTAAATTCCCCATTAGACATGGTTTGCATTATAGCTTTGCAAAAATAATTGCTAATTTCCTTATGGGCTTCTAAAGAAAGACTCGATTCTTGGCAAAAAATTAGGTAACTGGAATTGATTAATTTGAGTAAGCGGGCAATATTCTGAAGTAAGTCTGCCTTGAGTTGCTCGATTTTCATTAGAATATCATCAGGACAGATCGAGCATTTTTTGGTTTTTATATAGTGAGCCTCAAGCTCAAGGGTAGTTTCCTTGATAGTTTCCTTTTCTTGTTTTTTACGTTTATGAATAAGTTTATTATAAGCCGTTGTTTCACTCTTTAAGTCTTTATTGAACATCACCAAATCATTTAGCAGAATAGATCGCTTCTCTTCTTTTTTAGCTAAACTGAATTCACTAATAAAAGATGAATTTGAATTACGCTTTTTAATGACAGGAATTGTTTCAGAATTGTTGAAACACAGTGTGGTGTCAGAACGAGTGCGACCAAAAAAAGTGTTTGATGAGTTAAGCGTTTCAGATTCTTTTTTTCTATTCTGAACAATTAAGGGGCTATCTATAATTCTGTAGTGGTGAGGAAAGGTTTTTACGTTCCTAATCACTAAATAATTATTTTCCTTTACGACACCCTCAGGCAAAGTAAAGTATTTCGTTTTAAAAATATCTTCAATATTTTCGGGAGAACAGCTAGCTTGATTAGTTTTTATATATCTAAGTCCCAAATTAGATTTTTATCTAACTCTTTGATTGTAGTGAAAATAATTTTCATCAAAACCTTAAGAAAAATTCAAAAGTTGCGTATTTTCTTGTTATTTTTTTAATGAGTCAATCAGTCTGTTTAAAAAAGAAGCTCGAAGCCCGATCGGAGGCTTAAAAAATTTTTAGCAGGACGTTCGCCAAGACTTAAGAATGGTTTGTATTGGCGACATTGTCTTTAAGATAATCATGAACAACTCGGCCATAGGGTAGGGTCAAATCGGATAAAATATGAATTGCTTTAACGATTCTTTTGATCGGTAGAAAGGCAAGTGGTGCTAAGGCATGATGGGCAAATTCAAGACTAGCTGGACCAGTCCATGCGCCTTTCACTACCACATTTTCCAAATGATATTCAACCAATTCGCATAGGCGAGTTGTGCCATCAACATGAGGTATTATCTTTAATAAATAGTTAGGTCCACTCATCGATTTAGCGACCGATTCATTGTCCAAACGTTCATATTTAAAGCCCATCGTCGCCGTGGCAACACGGCAAGATCCATAGTTTAGGAGGCCAATGAGAGTCTCCTTTTCAACTGTTAAACTAGGCTGTGCCAGCTTTTTAGGAAAGCCCCAGATTTCACGACCCGCGGCGATTGGCGGTAGATCGTC
>JACCWL010000172.1 GCA_013697645.1 Tatlockia sp.
CGCGAAGCCATTGTCGGGCCAGGGGCGCCGACCTACACGTTATATATAAAACAAGCCTTGATTGCAGCGAGGTGCTTAAGTGTAAATCCTGTGATGAAAACTGCGCTGCATCAAGGTTTTCATTTGGGTATTAACTATCACCAATTTGCTTTAGGTCGGTTTCGCCAAAGATGGCCGCAGGGTAAGTATAATATTTAAATTCGAGTAAGTTATTAGACGGATCGCAGAGAAAAAAGGATTGATGCTCAATTTTCGTATTTGGAAAACGAGTCTTTAAAGAAATTTCAAAGCGAACTGGTTTATTTTTCAGCTGCTGAATAAATGTATCAAACTCCGTTTTTTTAAGAAAAATTAAACCAAAATGCCTTGGGTAAACATTTTGTTGACGAGGCGGTTGTTCATCGACTTTGTGTCCGACAATTTGATGATCCCCCAACTGAAAAATCAAAGCATTTTCTGATTCACGGCCTAATCTGCAACCTAATTGGTCAACATAAAAGGCTTTGGCTAACTCAAAATCATGTAGGGGAAAGGCTAGGTGAAAAAGGATATTCATAATTCGCCCGGAAAAGGTCTAGAATTTTTAAGTGTAATCAAAGGAATGTTTAGATGCAAAAATCGATTCCTTCATTTCTCAGGAGAGCGTTGCTTTACAATTGGAGTAAATATATGATCGCCCACTTTTAAATAAAGGATGATTTTGAAATGAAGTTACTCTTACTGAGCAATGCTACTAACTACGGACAACAATATCTTGAGCATGCAATGCCTTGGATAAAAGAACATTTTAGCGGCCTAAAAAAAATATTATTTATTCCTTATGCCAAAAAAAACCACGAAAGTTATACCAATAAAATGATTGATGCCCTGAAAGAACTGAATATAGAAATTATTTCTGCTCACACGAGAAAAAATCCTGTTGAATTATTAGACCAGGTAGATGGCATCATTATTGGGGGAGGTAATACTTTCCGTTTGTTAAATGAACTGTATAAGAATAAGTTAATCGAACCCTTAGCTAACAAAATTAAAAATGGTACTCCTTACATGGGCGCTAGCGCTGGTATTAATGTTGTTTGTCCCACTATTAAAACAACCAATGATATGCCGATAGTTTATCCGCCCTCTTTTAACGCTTTAGGCTTGGTAAATTTTCAAATAAATCCACATTATTTAGATCCTCAACCCGATTCAAAACACCAAGGTGAAACTCGTGAGGTACGATTAGCTGAATTTCATGAAGAAAATAAAATTCCTGTAATTGGTTTACGAGAAGGCTCTGCATTAAAGATAGAGGGCGAAAACATAACTCTATTGGGCCCATATTCTGCACGAATCTTTCACAAGGATAAAGAAGTTTTTGAAGTCCAACCGGGAGTGATTTATCTAAAAGCAAATACAATAACCAATAATAAATATCTAAACTTTTTTGCCTCGGATAAAGAGATTATTACAGTTACAACTTCTAACTTTAGTAATGGCCTCGGATGAAGAACCGGCAAGCCTGGTTGTTTGCAACAAGGATTCTCTAATCACACATTTTATACGTGTAGCTCAAGCCCCAGGCCCGACGATTTGTCCGGTGGCCTTCATTGGTTTTGTTAGTCTGGCTGCTTGTCAAAACTTTGTGATATAATCCGGGATTTTGTGAACTGAGTGAGTCTTTTGAGGATAAAACATGAATGTAGATAGCGTTTACCCTAAGGTGCGGGAAATTATCGCTGATGTCTTGGTTATTGATGAAGAAGAGGTGTCACTAAACAATCGCCTAATTAGTGATTTAGGTGCAGAATCCATCGATTTTCTTGATTTAGTTTTTCAGCTGGAGAAAGAATTTAGCATTAAAATCCCTCGTGGCCAATTAGAAAAAAATGCTCGTGGCGATTTAGCAGAAGCTGAGTTTGAAAAAGGCGGTGTCTTAACGCCAAAAGGGATGGAAGCGCTTAAAAATTATTTAAGTGAAGTGCCAGAAGATTATTTCAAAGTAAATATGAAGGTCAATGAAATCCCTTTATTATTTACCGTTGAAACCTTTTGTAAACTCATCGTTAATGCCCTTAACGAGAAAAAACACTGCGAAACTGTTGTCTAATGCGATTTTTATTTGTCGATAGAATCTTGCATTTAGATCCCGGCAAATTAGCTCGGGGGATAAAGCATATAACACGAGAAGATGCTTACCTTTGTTCGGATGAGGGAAGCGGCAGGCTTTGCTTTGTTCCTTCCTTAATTGGTGAAACCTTAGGACAACTCGCTGCATGGTCTGTGATGGCAGCCAATGATTTTACCCTAAGACCCGTTGCTGGTGTTGTTGCGAGCGCTAAATTGCATCGCCCAGCTTATCTTGGCGAAACCTTGGAGCTTGAATCAATAATTGAATCTTTGGATGACCAAGTTGTGCTCTACCATAGTGTTGCCAGTGTTGGAACAGAGCAGGTGTTTACCATCGAGGGAGCTTTAGGTCCTTTATTACCCATGAATAATTTTATTAACTCAGAGCTAATACGCCGTCAATTTAATGAAATAAATCGTCCTGGTGATTGGCCGCAGGCGTTGACTATTGAGCCGGACTTTGATCTCAGTGCTGATTTAGGCTCAAGAGCGCCGGGAATGTTATTTGATCGAATAATCGCCTCCGTACCTGGTCTTAGTCTAACCGCCCAAAAATGCATCACGCGAGCGGCTCCTTATTTCCCGGATCACTTCCCCAACAAACCGGTATTACCATTAACTGTGTTACTCGAATCGAAGCTTAATTTAGCCAAAGAATTTCTTGCCAGAGCGGCTTTTGGACAGGGTTATAAAGTCCGTGAATTGCGCAAAATTAAAATGAGTGAATTTGTATATCCAGGTGATATAGTGACTTGCCATATCAAAGTGAAACAACAAGACGCCGAACAATTAATTCTGAGTTACCGCAGCGAGGTGGATGGCAAGCGGGTCTGCGTTTTAGATTTAGTGATGACTGCAAAAGGTGGCTAATATGAAAAATAGACGAGTGGCAATTACAGGCATAGGAGCCGTAACGCCTTTAGGTCATGATGTGCAGTCCACATGGCAGAATCTACTAGCTGGTGAATCTGGAATAGCTGAGATAAAGCATTTCGACGCCAGCGCTTTCCCGACCTATATCGCAGCTGAGGTCAAGCAATTTAAAGCAAATCCTGAGGCAATTCGAGGGAAACATAACCGTTTTTCCATGGATTTTACCCAATACGCACTTGAAGCTGCTTACCAAGCTTTTAATGATGCCGGTATTAAACCAACTAAGGAAAGTGCCAGGCGCTGGGGTGTTGTTGCTGGTAGCGGAATGATGACCGCGGAGTTTTCCTATTTGCATCGCTTTCAGCAACTTTGTGCAGTGGATGGTGTTCCAGATTGGCAACTTTTACAAAAAAATACGAATAAATATTTTAACTTAGCTGATTTTGGTAAGACAACGTCCAATTCAGGCTTGTCGCTATTGATTCAACAATATGGCATCGAAGGTTATGCAAGTTCAGTGCATACGGCTTGTGCTTCCGGCGGACAGGCTTTGGGCTTAGCTCTGCAAGTAATAAGACGAGGTGAGGCTGATTATATGCTAGCCGGTGGTTTTGATTCCATGATTAATCCGCTAGGCTTATCAAGCTTTTGCCTCTTAGGCGCATTATCAACCTACAATGAGACGCCAACTACCGCTTCAAGACCTTTTGATAGAACACGTAATGGTTTTGTGTTGGGTGAGGGTTCGGCTTTCTTAATTCTTGAGGAATGGTCCAAGGCCAAGGCACGAGGCGCTAAAATTTATGCCGAATTAGCAGGTGAAGGCAATTCCTTGAGTTCTTATCGTATAACGGATTCTCATCCTAATGGCGACGGGGCTCTTCAAGCCATCAAACGAGCTTTAGAAGATGGCGGAGTTCAGGCTTCGGATGTTGACTATATTAATGCCCATGGAACTTCAACGCTAATGAACGATTTAAGCGAAACCAATGCCATCAAGGCAGTCTTCGCTGAACGGGCACAGCAAATCCCTGTTAGTTCTACCAAAGGCCAAACAGGTCATCTGATTGCCGCTGCTGGTGCGCTTGAGGCTGTATTGTCAGTGATGTCCATTCAACAGGGTCATATTCCTAAAACGGCTAATTTGACTACTCCTGATCCTGACTGTGATTTGGATTACATAACTGAGGGAACTCGTGAAAAATCGTTAGGCGTTGTCTTATCGAATTCCTTTGGTTTTGGTGGGTCGAATAGTTGCTTACTATTTAAGCATCCTGATTTTGAAGGAGTGGGGAATGACTAATCGTGTGTTTATAACGGGTTTAGGTGCCTTAACTTCCAGCGGTGAAACAGCTGATAAGACTTGGGATGCTCTATTAGCTGGCCAGTCTGGGATTGCTGAGATTAGTCAATGGGATCTTTCATCCTGGTCCCATCGCTTAGCTGGCGAGCTTAAAGATTTTCAGCCCGCAAAAATGTTGCCTGATCGCAAATTAGTGAAGGTGATTTCTCGTCACGATGCGATGGGGATTAATGCTGCGATGCAAGCTGTGAATCACAGCCAACTTATCAATTACCGCGACACCTTAGAAAATGATGCGCCCTTCAACGACCAAACAGCAATTTATGTGGGTTCTCCTGGGAATAAATATTTTCAACAGAATGATTTTTTACCCTTATTAGCAAAGACTAAGGGTGACATGCAAAAGTTTGCGGAGCATTTATTTTCCGAAGTCCATCCGATGTGGTTATTACGCATTTTACCGAATAATGTTTTGGCTTACACCGGAATTCAATACGGTTTTAAAGGTCCAAATCATAATATCGCTAATCATGCAGTAAGCGGGACTCAAGCCCTAATCGAAGCCTATCATGCGATTAAACAAGGTCAAGCTGAGCGAGCGGTTGTTGTAGCCTACGACATGATTGAACCCCAAAGCCTCTTTTACTATGAAAAAATAGGGGTGATGAGCGCCCAACATCTGAAACCTTTTGATAAAGAACATGATGGGACTATCCTAGCTGAAGGTGCAGCGGCCATGGTGCTAGAAAGTGAAGCCAGTGCGCGGGCACGTTCGGCGGTTTGCTATGGAGAAATAGCAGGTGGATCATCAGCCAGCGAAGCCTCAGGTCTTTTTTCCATTGAAGCAGATGGCGAGCACTTAGCTGCATTATTGACAGAGACTTTAGATGCACTAAAAATTTCCCCCTCTGATATTGGCATGTTCATCGCTCACGGTAACGGTAATAGCAAATCAGATAATAGCGAAGCCCAGGCTATTGGGCGTGTTTTTGGTGAATACAAGGTTCCGGTAACCGCATTTAAGTGGTCCATGGGGCATACAATTTGTGCATCAGGAGTTATAGATGCTGTCTTAGCGAGCTATGCTCTTCGCCACAACTGCATCCCAGGCATTGCCAATTTTAAAACCCCAGCATTCGCCTGTGAGGAACTGAATATTAGCGCCGAACATCGTAGCCTTCATAGGAGCAAAGCGATAATGATGGTTAATCGTGGCTTTGCCAGTATCAATTCTTGCTTGGTGATTAAAGCCTGTGAATGAATTAAAAACTAAAATAAATCACTTGGCTCTGTCTTTGGCAGGACGGTTTTTATACCGATTTCTACCTTATCGCCGAGCTGTAATCATGGCAAATATCAATCAAGTTTTTGGCGAACAATTGAATGAAAAAGAGAAACAACGCCTGGCCAAAGCCTTTTATTCTCATCTAGCGACTTCAATTAAAGAGGGCATCCAACTAAGATTCATGAGCGAAAAAAAACTCTGTGAACGGGTCGAGGTGCGAGGTATTGAACATATGTTGGCAATGGTTGCCAAGAACAAAGGGGTCTTAGTCTTAACGGGCCATTTTGGCAATTGGGAATTTGCACCCATTGGCGGGGTTCTCAACTTCAAAGAATTTCAGGGCCAATTTCATTTCATCCGCCGTACTATCGGTTCTAAAACGGTCGAAAAAATTTTATTCAGACGGTATTACCAAGCGGGCTTAAATATCATTCCCAAGAAAAATTCCTTACACCAAGTTTGTGATGCCTTAGATCAAAACCATGCTGTTATTTTTGTTTTGGATCAACATGCTTCACTGGTGAATAGAGATGGCGTTGCCGCTGAATTTTTTGGCAAAAAAGCTGGAACTTATCGCAGTTTAGCGACCTTGTCTCGACATACGGGTGTAGCAGTTGTGCCTGCAGCGAGCTATCGTCTACCAAATGGCAAGCATGTCCTTGAGTTTCATGAACCTATCCACTGGGAAGAACATGAAACAGCGAAGGAATCAATTTATCGCAATACGCTAAATTATAATCAGGCACTGGAACGGATCATTTTAGCTCATCCCGAACAATGGCTATGGCTACATAAACGCTGGAAACTGTAGATCTGAGTCCTACAA
>JACCWL010000215.1 GCA_013697645.1 Tatlockia sp.
TTTCTTACCCGTTCACCCATTGTCGGGCCAGGGGCGCCGACCTACGATCTGAACATAGTCCGGCCCTTGGGCCGATATTTAACTCTAGCTGTGCTCTGCAGCAGAGTGAGCTAACCCCAAGCTACACATCGTACCAATTTCCATGAAATCCATTCGGTACACGCTGAGGTAATCGCACAATTGCCAGGGGCTCTTTATTAATGTTCATAGCATCTAAGATATATAAATCACTGCAACTCTTTCAGGAACATAGATCACACTTAATATAAATCCATCGCCCTCCGGGCTATTTTTTTGTCGGGGTACAAAAACAGGTTCGCTGACCATGCTCCCTTCTCCAAATTCTCGAATCGTTTGGCTATTATTTTTCAGATCATAATGAATTATTGCATCAAAGCCAAAGAGTGATGATTCGGGTCCTACCTTTGCTGCTACAAATCCGTGGCGATAGGGCACTCCAGTAAAACGTTCATCAAAACGTGGAAATTCTGCAAGAACTGAATCCAATTGTTGCTCTGTTACTTTCTTTTGATCCAGATTTATTGTCCAGCGCGTAAGTTGTGGTGGAAATTCACTCGGATCTGCAACTTTCCCCTGAGCATCTGGAAATAAATTTGCACGATCTGATTTCATTCCATCCAGGATTATTTTATTTCCTTCTTGGAAAGCATTCATGTAGTGATAAGCATGACAGGGATTCATATCCATCCAAATAATATCTTTAGCTTCACCCTTATGCGGCATGATACCTAGGTGTGAACCCAGTTCAGGTTCCCACATTAAAAGGGGTTTTCCTTGTTCGATACGATTCATATTAATAGTCAATGGATGGACAGGGAAAAGTGCATAATCTTTCGTAATGAAAAAATCATGCATCAAACTAGAATAAGGCGCATAAATAGTTTCGCCTTTTTTTACTAAGCCTTCCAAACTGAATTGATAATAAGTTAGATCATTTGATCCTGGCGTGTAAGCAAAATTATGCATTTCGCCAGAAGCCGCATCGAAATGAGGATGTGCACTCATGTTTTGCATTTGACCATAATAATCCCATTCACCTAAGGTGCTTAAATCTAGGGGATTAATCTCTGTGCCACAGGAGGATTCTTCTAGGGCTAGGAGTTTCCCACCGTACTGAATGATATTGGTATTTGCAGTACTAGAGGATCCTAAATAAGTCGTAGCTTCGGCTGGATCATTAAAGCTGCTAAAAAGCATTTTACCCGCTTCACGCTCTCGTTTAAAAACCTCTGTTCTTATCCAACGATTACGATAAGAGATTTGACCGTTATTTATAGAAAACATATGTAGCATCCCATCGCCCTCAAACCAGTGTTTATTAACATCTGGAAATTGGGGGTTTGGCCCATTACGATAGAGGACGCCCTTTAATTCTTTAGGAATCTCTCCAATGATTGATCTAATGTTTTGGTAATGACTCTCATTTTGTATAGGGGCATAATTGCCTTCAAGAAATTGATTCATCGAATTTTTGTTCATTGTGGTTTCTCAACTAAGATAAATTTTGTGGGAATTTTGTACCAGGAAATTTCAGGGCATATCTGGATATAGAGTGAGAACTGATAATTTCCTGGTAAGAAATTTTAATGAATTTTAGCAAGACCTTTCACCCAATCCTTTGCTACCTTGGGTACTTGATTATCATTAAGAAGCATTAAACAAAAGTCGTTTTTTTTCCCTTGGTCATCACCAAAATAATCGACCAACATATCTTCCCAGCGCTTTAAAACGGCTTCATGAGGATAGCTTTCAATTAGGTTAAGGATGGTTGAGGTTCGTTGTTTGACATAAGCGTCCATGGCCTTATCTAACCATTGAGCTGCTTCTATTGATAATCCGATTTCCTCGCTAAGGTGGCCTTCTTTAATACCTTTTTCCCAAATTGTCGTTCTAAGAGAGGCATATTTCCTACCATAATAACTATTGACCCATTCCATGCAGCGTTCGCCCAAAGAGATACCAAGGGCATTTGTTGGATCTTGCTTTAAATTGGAATTGACTTCCTTCACTAGATCAACCCAGCCTTTTTCAAAGGATTTTTTTTCCTTTTCAGCTAATTTTGTAATTACTTCCTGCTCAAAATTGACATATTCTTGCAGTTCTTCCGGGGTTAAGGTTTTACCCATCCAAGTTTTTTCCAGTGCTTCTGTCATACGATATACCTCTATAAGTTGAATAATGGTTTTCCATGGAATTGATTTACCGTGACTACAATCAGCAATAATATTTTTTAAGGTCTGACTTGCTTCAAACAAGGTTTCTGCTTTTTTCTCAAGCAAAGAGGATTGCATCGCAAAATGATCGATAAGATCCACATGCTTGCTCAGCAAAGTTTTTATTTGAGACAAAGAAAAACCAAAAAATTTCAAAGCAATGATTTGCTGTAGTTTGGATAAATCATTTTCAGAGTACAAACGATAGCCATTTGGTAGCCTAAGAGAGGGTTTGAGCAAATCAATACGATCGTAATGATGCAGGGTTTGCACCGAAACGTTAGTTAATTTACCCAATTCTTTAATGTACCATTGTGCCATTGCTTTTTCCTCCAAAATGGCAAGATAAGGTATATAGTAATTATAGGGTCAAGCTTTTTTTTTAGTGATTCAAAGCATCGAAAAACCAGATAAAACAATTTTTCCACGGCTCTTTCCAGAGACTAAAAGCTCATGAGCGCGGGCAATATTTGTCGCATTGATCGAGCCAAAATTTTCTTTGAGCGTGGTTTTTATTAGCCCTTTATCCACCAGATTTGCCACTTCATTTAAAATTTTATGTTGATTAATCATATCGGGGGTTTGATATTTTGAACGGGTAAACATCAATTCCCAATGGATGGAAATGCTTTTTGCCTTGAACAGTTTAAAATCCAATTGCTGAGGTTCATCGATTAAGGCAAATTTTGACTGCGGTTTTAAACAATTGAATAGTTCCTCAGCATGCTCATCGCTGTGAGTCAAAGAGATAACATAATCAACCTCACCAAGTCCCAATTCAGTTAATTGAGCTAGCATGGGCTTTGTATGATCAATAATATAATGGGCGCCATTTGCTTTGATCCATTTACTAGATTCTTCGCGAGAAGCAGTGCCTATAACAGTTAGGGATGTAAGTTGCCTTGCTAGTTGCACTAAGATAGAACCTACGCCACCAGCAGCACCAGTGATAATTAGGCTTCCTTGCTGATATGCTCTAATCTCCAAGCGATCAAAGAGAAGCTCCCAGGCCGTGAGACTTGTTAAGGGCAGGGCTGCTGCCTGATCAAAGGATAAGCTTTTAGGCTTATGACCAACAATGCGCTCATCGACTAAATGAAATTCGCTATTAGCGCCTGGACGAGTGATATCACCGGCATACCAAACTTCATCACCAGGTTTAAATAAACTCACTTCGGAACCTATCTCTCTGACAATCCCTGAAGCATCCCAACCAAGCACTTTGTACTCATTGTCTTGAAGTTGGGCGCGCATACGAGTTTTGTAATCAATAGGATTAACGGCAATTGCTTGGACTTCAATTAAGAGATCTTGTCCGCTAGCCTTAGGCTTTGGCAGTTCTAGATCAATCAAAGGATTAATTTTATCCTCGGCTTTGGCTTTTTGACAGCATACTGCTTTCATCTTAAGTCCTTATATTTTGTTATTAGATCCAATAATCAAACAGTAACCCCTTTTTTCCAAAGATGGGATCGTTTTTAGGAACATCAACCTTTTTAATATTTTCATCAACCTGTGGGTGCTCTTTTGCTAAACCATATTTCAGATCATAGTCAATGTCCTCAGGATAAGCACCAATACATTTAAAATCACTAGAGGAGCCTACATTTTTATGAGAAACACCTGCAGGGAAGATAATTGAGTCTCCTTTAAAAACATCATATTTTTTACCATTATCTCCACCAATCTGTACCTTGCAGCGTCCTGAAATAATTACTAGGGCCTCATGAGTATTACTATGGTAATGGTGATAATCATAAATAGAATCCACCCAAGAGTTAACCCATTCATTTTGTTGCAAAAAATTTTGAATCATTTCTGAGGTTGTATCTGTTAAATTAAACACTTGCCTATAAATCAATAAGGGAAAACGTGAATTATTAGGAAAGTAATCATTCTTAAGTATTAGCTCATGGACTAGCTCTTGAGGCAGAATGGGTACGATAGTTTTCAATTTTTAGTCCTCTTATATTTTTAAATTTAGTTTTACTATACTTAATTGACATAAAACAATAGGAATATCTGATTTTGAAAATATTACTCTCAAGTTTTTTAGTGTTTTTCTTAGGGCTAGCGCAGGCCTCCGATACAATGACTGTTAATGCCAATCAAAATCAATTTCAGGTAACTCTTCCTGCTAATCCAACTACTGGCTATCAGTGGGAGGTTATTAGCTTTGATTCATCATTTTTACAATTATTGTATAGCCAATACCTGCCACCCAAGAGTCAGTTAGCGGGTGCTGGCGGAGAAATGCAGTTTACTTTTGAATTGATTGCAGGGAAAAACTATCCTGCCAAGACGACCTTGGAGTTTAAATATCACCGACCTTGGGAAGCTGAGGGCAGTACTTTAAAGACAATTAAAGTAAACTTTCAAAAAGCTAAGCTCTAAGTTATTGAAATTTATATTTTATTTTAATGAAGAAATTACTTGATAATCGATTGAGTTTATAAAAAGACTGCATTTGTCTAAAAGAAAGTTAAAGAGTTATAGGGGTGTTTTTTAACAAAAAAGTTAAATAGGCAACTTGGTTGCCTATTTCAGCGATCTCAAATCAGCTGCCTGGAATTTGCCCCAAGAACATTAAAAACAATGAATTAATGACAAATTCTGGTCAACTGTTTTAAATATCGATTAGGCCATTTCCACTTCTTCAGCTTGAGGACCTTTCTGGCCATCAGCCGCTTTGAAAAGTACATCTGCACCTTCAGTAAGGGTTTTAAAACCACTACCTTGGATGGCGCTGAAGTGAACAAAATAATCTTTGCCGTTACTCTCAATAAAACCAAAGCCTTTGCTTTCGTTAAACCATTTTACTTTACCGCGTATTTTCTCTGACATTGTCTATTCCTATAATTTAAATTTTCTTTTGCAGCAACATTTTGAATTAATATCAACTCAAATTGAAGCAACACTCCTATTGTATACCATTTAATGCAATTAATTTTAACTATTTATAATAATCTACAAAAGTTTTACATTTATTAGGGTTTCCCTTGCAAATTCTAAGCATTTTGTATTCTTTTAGGCTTGGTCTACTTTAAAAGGATTAATAGACTAGCCCAAAGCGCTCAATCTCTTCCTCTGTATCTATAGTAATGAACAGAAATACTAAAGCCTTATGACCTTTTTTCTTCCACTGAAATGTAGAGGTTTGGCTGTGTCAATTGTTGCTGGAATTAACAGCGGTTGGTTAATATCGAGTGAGTTCATAAACTTTATTACGTTGTACAGGTAATTTGGGATAGTACTTCCTAATTTTATTGCCACTTAGCGAGGATCCCGGCCGAGGGACAATATTAGGTAAGCCTTGTCGATTATTACGATGTTTATGATTTACGAAAGGAATTAAAGTTGAACTCAGCTGTTTTTACCTTTTGTTCTCTCACAGCGATACCTACATTTAAATGATAATTTAATGGATGCTTTTTGCATGCACCTCAAGCAATTTGAAGGAGAGCTTAAAAAATAAAACAAATGAAACTTATGCTGCCTAAGTAGATATTCCAATTCCCTTTGTTATTATTGCCGCCTTATGGAATAAGGAACGACTAATCATAACACCTGGTGCTTCATGATTGTCATACCCCAGGTATAAGTATTGGGAAATCTTTAATCAGGGGATTCCCGGGTTTCGGGGTTCTAGCCCGGAACCGGCAATTTTTCCGGACGGTTTTTAGTCATCTCCCCCAATGCAGTTTATTTTACCTCTCACTTTTTATGCTCTCTAATATTTTTTCAGGCGTTATAAGAGATTGAAAAGATGAGCTTTTTAAATATCCATCATTTTAAGAAATAAAAACGGGGCTTAAATTGTTATCTAGTAAGGCAACCACCTCATTGTGCCCTAACAGAGTCGCTATTTCCCTAGGTGTAATCGCAATGTATGGTTTGGAAATTTTTTTATTTGAGAAGCTTAGTAATACCTCCAACGGCAATCGCGTCTCAGATGTATTTAATTTTTTGTGTATAAGTTCTTCCATTTGAGCATAGATGTTATTGTTTTTAGCGAACCCTAGTAATAACTCAGAGTTACTATACATTGGCAAATCCATGTCTGCATCATTTTCAAGTAATAAACTGACCATATCAGTTTTATTATTTTGCGCTGCTAAAAAAAGCGGGGTTATACCATTATAAGCAGTTTTGTTACAATACCCTTCTTTTTCAACGAGTTGAATCAAATTAAATGTAACCGAAGGTCGCAAAAAAACTAATCGTTGACTCAAATTAAAGGTAACCGTGGAGGTTGCCAAAAATGATGAGTTTAGAGCAGAGAAAGGCGTATTTGGAAGAG
>JACCWL010000216.1 GCA_013697645.1 Tatlockia sp.
TGATTATTGCTCGCGATGAAGCAGAGTCTAATTTTCTAATAGGTTATCGTAAGCAATTTATTCACATGCAGGCTGACAAGCATCGTGGTCCGATAATTTTAATTGAGGGCGAGCCGAGCGCTGAAGATTTAATCACTTGCGCACGTATAGCTGGACGTTTTTGCTCGGGCAACAAGGAAAGTGAAGTGAGCGTAAATTTGCATCACCTCAATGGTCAATCAGAAACTTTAAAGGTTCAGCCCATGCAGGTTGATGAGATCCAACCTGGCTGGTATTTATGAGCAAACATGTCTCACTATGAACTTGATGCGCGTCGGCTCTTGTGTCCAATGCCGGTAATTAAAGCGCAGAACATGACCAAAAAATTGCTCGATGGCGATACGCTGACAGTGATTGCGACAGACTCTGGCGCGCAACATGATTTGCCTTGTTGGTGTCGAATTAATGGCCATCAACTACTTGAAGTAAAAGAGATGGATGGGGAAATTCATATTAGGCTGCAAATTGTTAAGGAAGATCATAGCTAGTGGAAGCGTCAGGCCCTGAGATATCGACACTCATAATAAAAATAAACAATCCTGGCTAAATATAGCCACATTAAAAATGTTTCGATATCTCAAGGTCAGGCTCCGGGCCCGTCGCCTCATGCACCATAGTTAATCATATTAAAAGGGAAAAAAATGAATCAACAGGATCGTTATCTAAAAGCAAGAAAAGTCACTCTGATAGGCGCAATTATCAACGCCATTTTAGGAACGATTAAAATTATCGGCGGTTATTTCTTTCATTCCCACGCACTTATTGCTGATGGCGTACATTCTTTTTCTGATCTAATTACCGATGTGATGGTCGTCTTTGCTTCAAAATATGGCAGCCAGGATGCTGACATGTCTCATCCTTATGGCCACCAACGAATAGAAACCGCAGCAACCCTTTTATTAGCCTTGCTACTGATTCTCGCGGGTGGCGGCATTGCCTGGAATTCGCTTGATGAGTTTCTAAATG
The DNA here is from genome assembly GCA_013697645.1 of Tatlockia sp. GTDB lineage: Bacteria > Pseudomonadota > Gammaproteobacteria > Legionellales > Legionellaceae > Tatlockia. The sequence continues at coordinate 1,006 of JACCWL010000216.1, forward strand.
GACAAGTCTTAAGGCCGGATTTTTTTGCTCTTATTATTGCTTTACTATCGATTATTGCGAATGAGAGCTTGTTTCATTACACCTTTCGAGTGGGTCAAAGCATTCAATCCTCTTTGGTGATTGCCAATGCCTGGCATCATCGTTCTGATGCCGCCTCTTCAGTAGTTGTTGCCTTAGGCTTACTGGGATCGCTTTTTGGTTTTACCTATTTCGATGCTATTGCTGCCATTATTGTTGGTTGCATGATTATTAAAATGGGCATTAATTACGGTTGGAATAGCGTAAAAGAATTAGTTGATACAGCCGTTGAACCTGCTATGTTGCAGCAGATAGAAACAATTATCAAAGGAGTCAATGGCGTAGACAAAATTCATCAATTACGAAGTCGCTCAATGGGTAGTGATATCTTTATTGATGTGCACATTATTGTGTCGCCATTTATTTCTGTTTCGGAAGGGCATTACATTGCCCAACATGTTCATCATACCCTTATTACTGAACTGCCAGCCGTGAAGGATGTGACAGTGCATGTTGATCCTGAGGATGATGAAATAGGCTGCCCTTCGCTTCACCTGCCCAACCGTAAAAGGGTAGAGGAAAATTTACTATTGTCCTGGCAGCAAGATTACCCAGGACTATTGAATTGGACGCTGCATTACCTTGATGGCAAATTAGTTATTGATTTGTATTGTGCGACTACCTTTAAGCAATGGCAGGCATTCAAGACGCGAATCGATAAAGATTTGCATTCCAACGAGGTGGCCTGCGAGGTTCGTTTTTTTAGCAAAAAAGGAGGCGACTTTAATGAAGAAACCTAAAATTGTTTACCTGGACGCTAGGCCCTTAATCAATGATGGTTTGAATCTAGAACGATTAAACCTCTTAGGTGAGGTAAGCCTTTATGATCAAACTCCTGATGAATTAATTATTGAACGCGCCTCTGAAGCTGAAATTATCTTAGTCAATAAAGTAAAATTAAATGAACAACATTTTATGCAATTACCCAAGCTTCGCTATATCGGCGAAACAGCAACCGGCCTTGATAATATTGACCTCGAAGCCGCGGCCATACGTAATATTTTAGTAAGAAATGTCCCTAATTACGCGAGCAATAGCGTGGCTCAACATGTGATTGCCCTTTTATTTAATTACAGCAATCATATCGAGACTCATAATCAATCCATTCAGCGCGGGGATTGGCAAGCCCAACCTTATTTTTCCTATTGGCTACAGCCCATTAAAGACCTTGCAGGACTGACCTTAGGTCTACTGGGTTTTGGCCAAATTGCTCAAAAGGTAGCGCATATCGCTAATGCCCTAGGTATGGAAGTGATTGCTCATAAGCCAAACGGTTTTAATGATAAACAAGTCCTCTCAGTCTCCTTACCTAAGCTTTTACAAAATTCTGATGTATTAAGTTTGCATTGCCCTCTTAATAAAGCGACGGATAAAATTATTAATAGCGATTCCTTGCAACTAATGAAACCAACAGCAGTACTGATTAACACCAGTCGTGGCGGCTTAATTGATGAACCAGCTTTGGCCTTAGCTTTAAAATCAAAGCAAATTGCAGAAGCCTACCTTGATGTCTTAAACCAAGAACCGCCAACAGCGAATCATCCCTTACTTGGTTTACCCAATTGCACGCTAACACCGCACATGGCTTGGGCATCAGTGGCAACAAGAAAACGCTTGCTAAATGCGGTCTGTGAAAATATTATTCACTACCTTAGAGTTTCTTAAAAACCACAGAGGAATATTATGGAGGCGGGCAGTTTAAAAATAATTTTTGCCTTTGTAACCTTTGCGATCATATTAATTGGCGGCTGGTATCCTTTTTTTAAAAAACGCTCTAAAACAGAGGATGCACACCACGATTTAGCTATAGGTGAAACCCTTGCTACAGGTGTTTTCTTGGGAGCCGCGCTTTTGCATATGCTTCCAGAATCCAATGCTCTATTTCTTGAATCAAATTATCATTATCCCTGGGCTTTTATCATTACTGGCGCTGTGTTTCTGTTTTTTTTATGGTTCGAACACTTAGGTAAAGAGCTTTATCAACACCATAGTGCCACTCACCCAGCCTTCGCCCTTCTTGCTTGGGGCATGCTCTCCATTCATTCCATTATGATAGGAACTGCGCTCGGTTTAAATCATAATAATTCGTTGATAATTATGTTATTTTTGGCGATTGTTACTCATAAGTGGGCTGAAAGCTTTGCTATTGCCGTGCAATTAACTAAAAGCTCATTAACCCGATTTCAAAGCCTTTTTTTCTTCTTTACCTTTAGCCTAATGACCCCTTTAGGAATATTCATCGGTTGGTATTTTGGTTATGGCGTTGAAACTAATTCACTCTTTGACCCGATATTGATTGCCGCCTCAGCAGGTACTTTTCTCTATTTAGGCACTTTACATGGCTTAGAGCGCTGCGTTCTGGTAGAGCGCTGCTGCAATTTGCGTGATTTTAGTTTTGTCATTATTGGCTTTGCCTTGATGGCCTCGGTAGCAGCATATATCTGAACTCACTCTTAACCTCCTTCTGCTTTGCTAAATATAAAAAGTGTAGGTCGGCGCCCCTGGCCCGACATTTCTTACTCATCTGTCCCATTGTCGGGCCAGATGCGCCGCCCTACGGTCTCTATATGATTGTCGTCCACGCGTAGGCGGGGATCCATCCAAAAAATTAGTACCGTAGCCTGGTTAGCGCGGCAGCGATAACCGGGTTATCCACTCAATGAAGTCCCGGTTATCGCTATCGCCTAACCAGGCTACCCGCTATCTAGATTTTTAAAAAAAGGTCGGCGCCCCTGGCCCGATATTTCTTACTCATCTGTCCCATTGTCGGGCCAGAGGCGCCGACCTACGATCTCTATATGATTGTCGTCCACGCGTAGGCGGGGATCCATCCAAAAAATTAGTACCGTAGCCTGGTTAGCGCGGCAGCGATAACCGGGTTATCCACTCAATGAAGTCCCGGTTATCGCTATCGCGCTAACCAGGCTACCCGCTAAATATAAAAAGTGTAGGTCGGGCGCCCCTGGCCCGATATTTCTTACTCATCTGTCCCATTGTCGGGCCAGAGGCGCTGACCTACGATCTCTATATGATTGTCGTCCACGCGTAGGCCTGAATCTTCTACACATGTTGCCTTATGGTTCCATTTATGATCAACTACTTTTTTTT
>JACCWL010000241.1 GCA_013697645.1 Tatlockia sp.
GTCGGCGCCCCTGGCCCGACATTTCTGACCCGTGAATCCATTGTCGGGCCAGGGGCGCCGACCTACGTATATCTTAAGCCTCGCTATGTAAGCATTTTTCTTAATATCAAATAAATCAAATTGTTAGCTTTTGTTTGGTTGAAAACTCTCAGCTCAGATGACCTGTGCCAGATCAGATGAAACCCTCCCAATGGTATATACTTAAACTAAATGCCAATTAAAAAGCCATTCTATTCTTTTTCTGAAATTAATTAAATGGAATTTCACTATGCTTGAACGAGAACTAAAAAATAAAATTGATAGCACCTTAAGTGATTACAAGAACAGGTGCGACAAGTTAGAAGATGAAATTAACGTGCTCAAAAGCGCTATCTATCAGCTGAGTCTACTTCCAAACGGTATCTATGTGGGCTTGGATAGGCAGATGCATAATTTACAAACTAACATCCAGGAAAATAAAGACTCTAATAAAATTAAAAAATCAGTTGAGCTCTTAGTGAATGCCATGTCGGATTTACGGCAAAAAAAGCAAGAAAATAAGCTTAACATCAGTGAATTTGTCAAAAAAGCGACAAACATTTTAGGAAAGATGATTGTTACAGTAAAGGATCAAAAAACTTTTGAATACGTGCAAAAATTAATACATGCCGAGACTGATGAACAAGCACTTTTAGTGCATTTTACCCAGATCCTCGATGATAGTGTGAATTGGGTTAATGAGTCTTTAAATTTTTGTCAGCATAATCACTCGCAACTAATTCAACAAAAAGAAATGTCAGAACTCGTCTTAAACAACCAAATTAGTGTCAAACTTGGCCAGCTACTAAAACATCTTGTTATTCCTGAATCGCTTGCAGCTAAATTGGTGAGACTTCAAGGCAATCTGGCTAAACGCTTAACAGTTGATTCGCTTGACAACGTGGTTAACAATTTAACAGATTTGGTTATCGAAGCCTTTAATCTTGAACATAGTCATTTAAAAGGCTTTTTAAATATATTTGCCGCCAATCTTCAAGAATTCGGCAGCTATTTACAACTGTCAACTCACAATAATTTGCAAACCAAAAACGAGGTAAAACAGCTAGAAAAAGGTGTGCAAAGCAACATCAAGTCGATTAGAGAAAATATTGAACAATCAAAAAATATCAAAGTATTGTCTAACAAGGTGGAAGTAAATTTAGAGTCAATTGCCAAACAAATTAAGACTTACAGAAGAACAGAAATAATTCGAATAAAAAATGTCGAAGAGAAAATATCCAGTTTACAAGCAAAATTGACTGAAATGGAGTCAATTGTTGACAACATTAAACTTAAATTGTCTTCTCATAAAATCCAACTCAATCGAGATTTTTTAACTGGTTTGCCAAACAGAGTGGCTTGTGAAGAGTATTTATTAGGCGCCTTCCATCGCTGGGAACGAGGTTTTGGTGAGATTTCCATGGGCCTTGTCAATATTGATCATTTTAAAACCATTAATGATAAATATGGCTATCTTGCCGGTGACGCCGTACTTAAACAAATCGGAACCCTATTCAGATCCTCGCTGCGTGCAGTTGATTTCGTCGCCCGCTATAGTGGCGAAGAATTTATCATTATTTTAGAGCATACCCCTCCATCCGATGCTTGGGCTGTGTTTGATAAGTTGCGAATTGCAGTTGAAGAAACTGCATTTAACAATAATGACCTGAAACTATCCCTTACAGTGTCTTTTGGCCTCTCTATTTTCCAACATGGGGACACGCTTGAGAAGTTATTTGTCAGGGTGAATGAAGCAATGAATCAGGCAAAACATGCCGGGCGTAATCAAACTATTTTAAATATCTAATCGCGTCAATCTCAAATTGGTCTTCCATTGTTAACTAAATTTGAAGGCCAATGCGCCAATTCAGTGCTCGCTTTATAAGAGGATTGAAAAAAATCAAATAAGTCTTTCTCTGGATTAGTTGATTGAGTGAGGTCTTCATAATCTAAAATGAATTCACCTAAACTAGAATCCCAATGGGCTTTCTGCGGTTTTATTAAAACGTGTTCTAGACCTTCCGGCTGGGGATGGATAAACGAGAAATAAGCAGGGCGGGGATAGTTCTCATTTCCTGGCCACCAGCCCACCTCTACTTGTGCTTCATTCATGGCATTACGTCTAATATAATCCGAATTAATACCCTTCGTTGGCACAGAAACACCATTGTAACGTGCATCTCGCAAGTCAAAAGTGCCCCACATGAGCCCAATCGGAGGGCTATATCCAGCAAAAAGCCCGTGATATCGCTGCATAACCACATAGGAGTTTAAAAGAATATTCCACCATTTATTAGCTAATTGTTTATCATAATCTTGCTCTTGAATGTCCTTATCAAAGGCGATTGGATTTTCGACTTCTTGTGGCATGTAATTGATTGTTAAATGAATATTTAATTGCTCTAAACAAGATAGGAGTTTCTCTGTAAATTGTGAAACAGACATTGAAACAAGGGGAAAGCTCTTTTTCAATCCCTGGGAAGTGATAACGCCAACTCGATGAATTATTAAATCAATCTCTACACTGAAAACGCCGTCTTTATGACTAATAGGGCCTGTAGTTAGGCCTTTACAGGTCAACCACAGCGCCACATTAGACCAATGCGGTTCGTAAATAGTATTTAATTTTAATTTACCGATTGCTTGAATCCCTCGGTGTAAAAGATAACTTGTTGATTTGAAATTAACATAGGGCAAAAGAGGCCAGGAGTGATTGTTAGATTTCGTCATAAGAGCCTTCCGTGGTTAATTTTTATTCAATTTATCAATTATAGCAGAGATTTAGAATGATAGAAGCTAAGGATCTAGTCTTAGGTTGGACCTTGAGGTATGTCACCTTTTTTAATTTGGCTGTATTTAGCCAGGTTTGTCTATTTTTATTATGATTGTCGTCCCAGCGGAAGCGGGGAACCATCCAAAAAATTAGCACTATGCCACATTTATGGATGGTTCCCCGCTTCCTCAGGGTCGGACCTTACTCTGATGATTACAGTCAGAAATGTCGGGCCAGGGGCGCCGACGTACACGATATATAAAACTCAGTGTTTTTCGCGGTAGTCAATTAATCTTAAGCAATACACAAAACATATACCATAACAGAAAGCGCTTCTTCATCTTGCTGCCTTGCCACTACCTCTTCTTTTTGAACGAGTGCTAAACCATAGTTGTTGCTAAGCTTGCTAATGTAATCAGGATGATGGCTAAACCGAGCCGTAGCTTGTAATTGCCAAGGTTTATCTTGAGAGATTTCTGTAGTGAAAATGAAGTAACCGTTTTGACTAAGCCGCTCTTTTATTGCAGCAAATAAACTGTCCAATTCGCCAAAATAAGGAAGTACATCTATAGCGACTGCAAGCTCATATTGCTCCTTATCGTCGCTTAAAAAGCTAAGTAAATCAGCTTCAATTAAGCGATCATAAATCCCTTTTTCCTGAGCCTGAGCCAACATTTTCTTCGCTAAATCAACTCCTGTTAGATGAGAGCTAATTTCACGCAGGACAATACCAGTTAACCCAGTGCCACAGCCTAAATCCACAACTTTATTAAGTTCAAATAGATTCAAACTATGAATAAGCCGCCCAATATGCTGCGGTAGACTGTAGTGCAATTGGGCTTGCATGTGCTGATCGTAATAAAGTGCGTAGTTATTAAATAAATTTTTTGCATAATCCGGACAGGTTATAGCCTCTGTTGATCCACCGCTTAAAGCATTTAACATGTGGCGACTAGAGGCATCTTTAGGATTGGCAGCTAGAGCTCGTTTAAGTAGAGTCTTCGCCTTTATTTTATCTTCCAGACGAATATAGATAGCTGCTAAATTATTCAGTGAGGCAAAATGATTTTTATCGATGCTAAGCAGTTTTTCAAAATGAAGCATAGCTTCGCTGAGATGGCCCAATGCCATTTGGGCAACGCCAGAATTATATAAATATTCAATATTATCAGGCTCTTGCTGCAAGAGTACATCATAGTGCATCAGGGCATTTTCAAAGCGGTCATAGTGCATGAACGCTGCTGCTAGATTATTGCGTGCTTCTAAGTAATTGTTATCAATCGCAAGTGCTCTACTAAAACAATCAACCGCAATTTGTCCTTGTTCTCTTTTTAAGGCAATCACACCGAGATTAGTTATCGCCTGAATTTGATTAGAATCCCGCGTCAAAGTTTTTTGAAAATGTTGCTCTGCTTCATTCAATTCATTGGCTTCAAGGCAAAGTACACCTAGATAAAAGTCTGCCTCAGGATGTTCAGGGTTTAAGGTCAATACATTGTTAAATTGAGTTTTGGCTGCGGCTAATTGATTATTTTTAAGCAACAATAAACCTAGATTAAAATGAGCGATAGCAAAATCAGGTTCAGCATGGACTGCCAAACGATAATGATTTAATGCGTCTTTATAATTATTTTGCGAAGCATAAACTGTGGCCAAATTATGATGGGCTTGTGCGTAGAAAGGAGCAAGTTTAATGGCTTCTGAGTAATGTTTTATGGCCTCATTCATTTGTCGCGCATTTTTATACACATTGGCAAGGTTATTATGGAAATGGGCGTTCGTCGCTTCCAAATGAATAGCCTGACGTAAAAAAACGACAGCTTTTTCCAGATCCCCTAGCTGCGCATAGGCAATACCGACAAAATTCAAAGCTTGAGCATGTTCAGGCTGGATTTTTAGTAGTTCGCCATAAAGCCTAATGGCTTCTTCTAATTGACCTTGTCGTTGCAGTTCATAAGCTTCTTTAAATAACTTTTCTTCGGTCTGACTCATGGCTGTTTGACCATGATGAGATGGGGAATGCCGTCCATATCGAAAGGTGCGCTTTTAGTAATAAAACCAAAGCCTTCATAAAATGCTTGGAGATATTGTTGGGCGGTAATGGTTATTACTTGTTTAGGGTGATGGAGTTGTAAATAGCTTAAGATGGTCTCCATTAACTGTTTGCCAAGCCCCTTTGATCGATAGGAAGGAGCTGTGAGTAGACGGCCGAAACTCATTGACTCTTCATCAAAGGGCAAAATTCGAGCATAACCAATTAATTTATGATGCTCATGAATTAGTAAATGATGAGCCTGCTTATCACGGCCATCGACGTCTAAATAAACGCATTGTTGTTCAACAATGAAGACTTCACAGCGTAAGGCTAAAATTTCATGTAATTCATCTAAAGTGAGCTCAGCAAAGGGTTTTATTGTGCTAATCATTGTTTATTTAACTTTGTTGGTTGGCGACGGTTTAAAGTTCTGATCTTAACAGGCAATTGCCCTGCTGTGCAGTACTTCTGGGCAGATTTAAAAGCCGAAAGCAGTTAATAATTTGATGAGCTATGATTATTAACAATTAAATTGTAAGATAGGAAATCTATCAATTAGTTGAGCCAATGATGGCAAGTTATAAAGTAGAGATTTTCAGCTCTGATTCCTTAAACAATGTGATTTCTATACCAGCAGGTACAAGCTTTGTTAAATTCACTGCAGATAGTTTAGACAAAATACCTGCTTCAGAGTTGAAAGCTTTTTTTTCCCGAATTCCTCCCAGCGTGACTATCGTAAGTTTGGCGAATTGCCTTGGCAAGATAAGCATTGATACCTTAATGGAGGCTTGTTCAGGTTTTCCAGAGACGGTTAAGTGGGTGGATTTGAGCTTCAATGATTTAGGGACTCAAAACGCTTTGGAACTTGCAAACTTCATAAGCGTTTTTGCGAATCAATTTTCAATCGATTGGGCACACAATAATTTTGACAAAAAAACTAGTGCTGAGCTAAAACTTATCCTTTCTAGCTCGTCTGCTAAAACGACTTTAGTTGATTTAAGTGCAATGCGGCTTTTCTCTAGAAACAGTGAGGAAGTGCGCGAGATTTTTTCGGGTATAAAGATACCGGTTAACTCCCTTGATTTGAGCGATAATGCACTTTATAAAATTATTCCTGAGCTGCAACAAAGTTTTCCGAGCATAACTGCGAAACTTCGTTCGCTCAATCTTTGCTTTAATGAACTTGATAAATGTAGCGGCTCTGAACTCAAAGCCTTTTTTTCTCTTTTACCGTCAACCTTGATTACTGCGGATTTAAGTTACAATAACTTGGGCAATAAGCGAGGCTTTGAACTGAAAAAGGGGTTTTCAGGTTTTCAACCGGAACTAAGTTCAGTGAAGCTCAGTAGAAATGGCTTTCCTGAAAAGAATTTCGCTGAATTAGAAGAGGCCTTTTCTGGATTCCCCCCAACCTTAATAAGTGTTGATTTTTCTGATGATAAGTCAATAAAGCAGCTTAATAATGAGCAATTAATCGCATTTTTACAAACTATTCCAATGACAGTCAAATTAATTGATCTCAGTCATAATAAGCTCTTTAAGGGAAAAACAGCGAAAGAGAGGGATGAGCTTTTACAAGCACTTAAGCGCATTGATCCTGATGGAATACGCTTCAATCTAGCTCATAACGGCCAATCAATTGCAGCGGTACCGGCAGCAAGGATCACCGAGCTTGCAGGACAACAACCAAGAGAGAAGCTCAACAGCATTCTCCATTTAGTTCCCAAACCAGAACATGTGGCAGCAGAAAAAATGGTCTCGAAATTCTCCTTCTTTAGCCCTCTAAGTCTTGTGCAAGAACTAAAATCAGAACCCGTTCACGACCATGTAAACAAGCCATAAAACTTTAGAATCAATCGTAGCCTTGATGCAGCAAAGCGTATCAAGGTTTTCATTACGCTCCATAAACCTTGTCACCGATTATAGTTTAAATTTATTTTTTATTAATGCCAAACTTCGGGTTCTAGAGGAACGAGAATCCACATAATGATGTATGCAAGAAAAGCAGCGCCGCCCATTAAGAAAAAAGCAACAAAAAGTAAGCGTATCCAAACGGGATCAATGTTGTAATAGGTAGCTAATCCCCCACAAACACCGGCAATTTTCCGGTCCCGGCGAGAACGCCATAATCTTTTAAAGGGTTTTACAAGATTTTTCATCTGAATGCTAAAGGTTAGTTGAATCTATTATTAGTATAACTGATTTATGTACAGTTTTCGGTCTTTATAATTAGAAAAAATCGAAATGGTTTGCTAGAGCCGTCGTATAAGGAGCGCTAATGATTTGCAAAATCGCTATTTTTTTTATCGGAAGTTTCTTAATAACTCAATCATTTAGTTCAGAAATCAGTTTTGATAATTTTGGTCGTCTTATTAGTTATCCTGGTAAAATAGAGGTAGCATGCCCAAAGCAAAACAAAGACACCGCAGTCTTATTAGTCATTGGCCAATCAAACGCTGCTAATCACGCAGAGAAGCAATTTACCACCCAATATCCCTCGAAAGTCTTTGCTTATTTCAATGGAAAATGTTTTATCGCTGCATCTCCATTGCTTGGTGCTAGTGGCAATGCAGGGGAATTCATTACGCCCTTAGCTGACAAACTTATCGCTAATGGTGATTATGGTTCGGTTCTAATTGTTCCTTTGGCAATTGGAGGGAGCACTATAAACCGTTGGCACAAAGGAGGTGATCTTAACGTGATGATGCAAGCTGTTTTATCAGGTTTAAGCCCCAGGTTTAAAGTGACAGAAGTGATTTGGCACCAGGGTGAAAGTGATTTTGCTGAAAAAACAACGGCGAAGGAATACCAACAATGCTTTAACTCCCTCCTTGAAACTGTCCGTCACAAGGGTGATGTTATGCCTCCTGTTTTCTATGCCGTTGCTACTTTATGCGGTCATAACCCTGAATGGACTCCTAACAATTCTTTGGCTAGTGGTCAACGTTCTCTTGCCAATCCAAAGCAAAAAATTTACTTAGGCGCTGATACGGATCGATTCTTATTATCTGAAGACAGAGATGTGGGTTATTGTCACTTGAGTGAAAAAGGGCAGTTAAAGGCCGCAGCTGCCTTTGCTGAAGCAATTCATAAGTATAAAAATAAGCTGGATAACGTTAGGTGATTTTTTTAAAAGTTGTAGCCTGGTTAGCGCGCAGCGATAACCAGGTTTTCATTAATTGAGTCCCGGTTATCGTGCCGCTAACCAAGCTACCTCGGCTGAAGGAGTTCGATGCTAATAATCTTAGCTTGAGGTTGATTGAACCGGTTGAGAATCTAATTTTCTTTTCAAGAAAACGAAATAATATTGAATCAAAAAATTCGCAATAAATAATAAAAATTCCGCAAATATTTTACTACCATAAATATCTAAGCCTAGGGCTGATAAAAATACTGTTAATTTTAGCGAACAAAATCCAACTACAATCGCAAGTAAAGCATACTTAATAATGGCGCTTAAGAGATGGGATTTAGCTATAAATGTGAGGTTCTTATTTAACATAAAATTAAAGGAGGCAGAGACGATTCTGGCTTCAATCATGGCCTGAACTAGGTTGTTTTGGTAATAATAAAAAATAGAAAATAAAAGAAAATCAATAAAAAAAGATAATAATGCTACGCCACAAAATCGAACAAAAATGTAGTAAATTTTTAAAGAATCCAGTAGAGGATTAAAATGTGAAGCGGCATTTTGGTTGATATAAATTGTCTGAATTGGCGTTTGTTGAATAAGAATTTGAAGTTTTCGCGCTACAAAAAACATTTCAAACTCAAATTCATAACGTGAGGTCTTAGACTCAATAAGCTCACCAATTAAAGCGGTTGGAATTCCTCGCAAACCGCTTTGTGTATCTCTAATCTCTGTCTTGGTAGCTAGTTTAAATAAAATACGAGTTAAATTATTGCCAAAGCGACTTCGCAAAGGAATGTCTTTTTGGGAGAATTCTCGAACCCCAATGTGTAAGAAATTCGGCTCATCAATTAGCTTTTGACGAAGGCTAATAATATCTTCAACACAATGCTGTCCGTCTGCGTCTGCGGTAACAACACCTTGATTCATCGAGAAATGCACAAGAAAATACTTCATTCCTGTTTTGAGCGCTTCTCCTTTTCCTCGATTAAAAGCATGGTCTAATACAATGATATTTTGCGCTTGCAAAAGGGTAAAAATAGCCTCAAATTCGGGCTTTGATCCATCATTAACTACAATGATTTTTTGCTCAGGATAATTTTTTTTAATCGTTGTTACAAGATTAATTAGCTCTTGATCAGGGTTATAAGCTGGAATCAAAACAACGGGATTTAGTGCACTATTTTGCATATTCAAATATTAACTTAAACGAGTCTGCGGTATGATACTCCCAATTAAAAAATATTAGAAGATTTAAAAAAATGCTCTCAAATCTAGCGTTTATCCTGCCTCTTTTGGTGATCATTGGCTATTCTTTCTTTTTCTCATCAATTTTCAACACTAGTCTTTCCCTCTGCATTGTCAGTGCAACTTCTTTCATTGGCGTATTGGAGTTCTTATTCGCTATCAGCAATTATTTGCAAGTTGGATCGTCATTTCTTTTAATTACTGGCCTGGGTCTTTTTGTTTTTTTTAGCCTTCGTGATCTCTTATATGTTTACCCTAAACGCAGATTGAATTGGCTCACTATTACTTATTTCTTAGTCTTTTCTTTCTTCCTCGCTCTTTTTGTCTGGGGCCTACGTTTTGGATTAATTGATGACTATTCCTTTTGGGGAACTATGTCTAAATATTTATTTACTTTTCGTCAACTGCCTTCTAACACTGATTTTATTATCCATAATTTCTTAACCTACATTCCTGGCATGGCTTGTTTTCATTACTTATTCTATTTTGCACTCGGAAAGTACTCGCAATTTTTAGGCTATTTTGCCCAGGGAATTGTTCTTTTATCAACTTTAATGGTTTTATTTGATGCGAAAAAAATTCAAGTTTCTTTGTATCGCATGGCTATTGCCTTTATTTTCTTAAGCATTGGATTTGGCACTGTTTTCGCAAGAATGCAAGTTGATGCGCTTGTTGCAGCTTTTGTGTTTGTAATCGTTTGGATGATTTTTCGAAAGCAGCAGAATGACCATTATTTCTTGTTTTTTTTCCCAATTTTGTTTCTTTCTTTAATCAAAGAAATTGGATTTTTATTTGCCATCATGTGCATTGTGGCCTTACTAGTTACTAGATCAAATAAAAAGGCGCTTTTATACGGTCTGCTAAGTCTGCTCGGGGTTTTAGCGCTTAAGTGGATATGGATTGCCCATTGTAAAATGTATGGATTCCAGAGTTTTTCACAAGGGGTCTCTCTCACTCGGTCTTTGGATGCCTTAAATCCATTTAATTCCTATTATCATGCAGCTAAGATCCTATTTATAAAGGCTATCTTTTTAGAAAGCTTCGGGCATGTTTTAGCTTGGCCAAATCTTGTTTCTTACTTAGGTCTTGCATTGATTTGGCATAGGCTTTCCAAAGCCATGGGCTTTGAAAATTATCGAGTTGCTTTGCAATTAAGGGGGGTATTCTTATGTACGATGGGGCTTTATCTTATTATGCTCTATCTATTACAAGCCATAGTATTTGATTTAGGCAATAGCCAGAAGCATGTGCTCGATTTTGGGCGCTATTTCAATATGTTACTTATCCCCTTTACTCTATTTTCAATCCTTCTTTATTATGATGAAAAATCTGAAGTACAGGTTCAGAGTTTTAAACAAGCTTTGCCAATTACGGTTACCTCAATCTTTCTGATTTTCCTGATATCTGGAAAAGTTGAAAAGACCTACAAATATTATTTACCGACAATCTATCCCATAGTAGAAACCTTAAATAAGCAGCTACCCAATAGTCCCGATTGGACGCTCTGTCTCAAAGAACCACCAGGGCTCGCCTATGAGTTGGCTATGCCTTTAGTCTATTTCTACATGCCGCATCGCGTCATAGTTCTTAATGATAATATCTCAGAGAAAGGTTGTGATTATGTCCTGACTTGGCCCAATGAAAAATTTCCAGCACAAGTCCAATTGCAAACCATGCCAGCTTTGGGCGATAAAGCGCTTGTTTGATGAGAGGATCAAATTTTCTAGAAACGCTGATGCAATTTATCAGCTCTATCTAAGATACCGTGCTTTAAATTAGTTAGATCTTTTTGATCTTCGAAATCACCTCTTTTCTAACCAGGGCTTGCGATAGATTTGCTTCCTCGGGAGTTTAAGGGAATATTCCCGTGGGAATTATGAAGTCTGTTAGATGATGTTAAGTTCAGCCCTTTCTTGCAAAGTCGCTACCTCATAGGTGCTAATAGCTTCCATCAGCTGAGGTTGATCACAGTGTTTTGAAATTTGCTGTAAATCAACGATATCCATTAAAACGGCTTGAGCTCCTTGGTTACATCCAAAACCAATTTGTTTTGCTAGAGCTACATTAGGTGCTTGTTCTGCTAGAAGATATAATTTTTGCATATACATCGTTTTCAGTAAATTAAGGACGGCAGTATGTGCAGGTGTTGCCTGATCAGGATTACCAAAGAAACTGATATTATACATATTGTTGAAATTGGGGGGGTTATAAGTTCGGGGAACCACCATTTTATTATCATTAATCCTGCAAAAAAGTTCATCAATCTGAGCCATTGCTATCATAGGATCAGTACTAAGGCGAAGGTTTAGTTCAGCGGTTATATTCGTGATGTGGTCAATGATGTCTGTTGAATCAAGACCAGAGAGAAAATTTTTCGCCGCGGTTATTTTATAGGCATTGAAATGAGCTAAATCCGCCTCTGTTTCAGCCAATAACTCTGCATTAGAATACCCAGCGAAATGAGCTGGGTGTTCAATGATCTTTAAGCCATGTCCATTTTGTAAAAGCAGGGCAAAGGACAATAAAAATATAAAGGTTCTGCCATTTCCATCGGGAAAATAGTGGGAGTCATGTAGTTTAGTAATAAAATGGTTAATGGCATTTAAATCTGCAATTTTTCTTTCTTCATCGCTTCCCAACATTGTTTTGGCTAAACTTAACTCCTCATAAAAATCATTAATATCTTGTTGGACTAAGTTAATTATTTCAGCTCTTTCCGTGGGAATATTAGAGAAGCTGACCATAGAAAGCTTATCTTCACCAGGCCGTTCTTTATCTCCGGTATATTCTTCTTTGCCTAAAGTTGCGTTTTCTAAATGGTAGATCAAGTCCTGTTCAAAGGTTTCACTAAAGGGATTCAACACAAGAGTTGGTTTTTGAAAACGCTCAACGATTAGCTCTAGAAAAGGATAAGGCCGATTCCCTTGCCTTTGTACCGCTTTTTGCAGCCTTGCTGTGACTTCGGGAATACCCGCCAAAGAAACTCCTGCTTCATGCTCTAAGCCGGGTTCTGGTAAGAAAATTTCAAAGGCACCAGATACTTCGTTGTAACCTTTTCTGGCAATATCATCCGTCTCGTAATTATCTTCATACTGATAGACGCTTTGATAAATACCTTCTATAAGTTCGGGTGTAATAGTTTTTCGATCATTTTTTCGTAGAAAATCAAAGCCAGCATTCATTCCTGCGTAGAATTGAGGGCGAAAATTCTTTGGCCCTTTAACCGCTTGCCAACCATCTGTTTGAACACGCCATAGCGCACTCTGAGGGTAGTCTTCTAATGCCTCATCAATGAGAGCTGTAGCGTCAAAAATTGTCATGAATTGCCTTTCAATTTACTGTATACCCCTAGTATAGATTGAATTTATTAACATATTATTAGCACAATATGATATAATTAAGTTCATGGTGAGCAAGCGATTTTGACGTGAAGAATTAACATAGATAAATTTGCTCAAATGATTTATTTTACAGACACTTAGGCGATGAAATTATGACAAAACGTGTTGTGGTTTATGGACAAGATACTAAAGAAAAAACCCAGTTAATGGACCAATTTAAGACCTCAACCCAGCTTGAATTCTTAAGTTCAACCCCACCCAACCGATTTAGGATAGTTAATGATGGGCGCAAACCTCCTGTCAATCTGGCTTCATTGCAGGTCCTTTTTCTGAATCTTGAAAATGAGACAATGGAATCGATTTCATCTCTCGAAAGAAACTATAGGTTATGTGATTTTACCCGCCCTTTGATGTTCATTTTAAAAGGGACAGAGAATAGCGAACTCATGACTAAACTGGCTTCCTATCTGGTTAAAGATAATATAGTTATCCAATCGATTAATAAAATTGAAGAGCTCAAAGTCGAAGACCTTGCCAACGAATTGAAAAGCTTAGGCAATGATTATTTTGATAATAACCCTACCATTAATATTTCTATGTGAAGTCAAGGCTATGCTTAAGGATGAAATAGTAAGTTCAACAATAAAGATTGTATCCCCATCAATCTCTTCCACGCTAAGTGACTCTAAAGATGAGTTTATGGCGAAGCGCTTTTATATCATGAGTGTTTCCCATAACAGTGCAGTCATTATCGGGTCTACTCTGGCAATGCAACAAAAAAGTATCGAAAATGAGCAGGTACTAGATGCAGCTGCTATGACTTTTGTTAAGGATGAAACCAATATAAACGTTGGAATCCGACAAGCCACAGCTGACGGCTTAGGCGGATCGCTTGAGGATGAAGGGGAAAACGACCATCTTGCCAAAACCACCTCTTCTGCTTGTAAAAGCTTCATAGAGAGTGATGAACCTGCATCTCTCATCTATAAAAAAATCGCAGAAAACTCTAAAGCGGGACAATCTTTTCAAGAATATGACTCGCATTGCGCTATGGCTACAGCCCTATTCAGCTATCAAGGTAAAGGGAAATACCAAGGTAAACTGGCTAATATGGGCGATACCCTTCTCCTTGTTTTAAGTCCAGATTTGAGGGTAAAAAAGCAAATCGCCGCACAGCATATTTATCGTGGTTTCAATAGTTGGTCGCCAGCTTCAGTACAAATGTTGATTGAAGATCGGTATAAAAAATTTTTAGTTGATGAATTTTATGAGGCTAAGGAAGGGGATTTTATCATCGCCATGACTGATGGAGTCTGGTCAGAGCTACCTTTGCAGCCGATGAAAACACCAGGTGAGGAGCTTCGCGAATTTAGCATTGATGAGACAGCATTAGGCAATATTTTAAAAAATTCCAAGCTAAAAGCCCATTTTTCAACACATGAGCTAGCACTAAGTTTGCTTAGCTATGCAAGCCTAGTATCACTCAAAAAGAGACATCAACTTCTTAGATTGGTCAATGAATTAAAACAATTGGTGGTGTCTAATCAAACCACAGTTGAACAGGTTCTCGAACTCTTAATTAAGCAAGATAAGCAGGAAACAGCCACGCTACTAGAAACCATTCTCTTTAATGAGGAAGGCGGTGATGGGGTGGTTTATTTAAAGAATGTAGAAATTCCCTTCTGGTTTGTCTTAGAGGATTTGCAAAAAAGAACAGTTGGCGATTGTTCTACCCTTAACGTGACTCGTCTTCCTTATTATTTGGACGAGTGTATTAGAGCCTTGGTAAAAGAACCGGAAAATGTAGCTACTATAATGCCAAAGCTGCTTTTAGAAGTGTCTTCTGTGACTACTATTAAACAAGCCATTCGACGACTTCTCCAAGAAAATGTACTCTCAAATTCGCAGTCACTAGTTGGTCAAATGGTCTTTGGGAAAAGTTTCGATGACCAAATTTTGACAGAAATTGAAACCCTATTAATCGCAGTTTATCAAATCAAAAAAATCATGAACCTAGCTGTGGCCTATCAAGACAAGCTTAACTGGGTTTCTGAAGTTTTTGATAACTTTCCCAATAAACAACTACAACGCACGGTTTTTAAGTTAGTTGAATACGATCTAAAACCTGGGTTTTCAGTCTACTCGCTGTTTTTCCTTAGTTCTGAACAGGAAACATACAATTCCCTAGCCAAACTGTATGGACCAGGATTACCTTTATCTACGTTAATTAACGACATTAAAGAAGAGGAATTACCCCGCTGTTCTCTGATTTAATTGTTCGTTGTGATGTATTGGGGTCAGGTCTTTCCTTTTTCCTTTGTTCCAATTAAGAGCGCCAAGAATAATTTCCTGTAACCCATTGATTTTATTGATAGGAATTACCTGTGAACCCTAAAACCTCTTTGTCCTGAACTGGCTTTTAAAGAGAATAACCCACCTTCCGGGAGGGTTTTAAACTGTTAGAGACAATACTTTTTCCGATGGTCACCCTTTATTTGGAGCCATTACCACGCAGAACATTGATTAATAATTAACGTATATACTTATAAATATACCAAAACTATTGAGATTGTTTTATGTCTACCTATGAAATAATAACGCCCGCCCAGTGGAAAGAATTGAGCAGCAGAAAGCGGATTGATAACTTATCAATAACAACTGCGCTTGAACACTTGTATAAAAATTCTACGTTCGATGAGCGGCTTGATAATCTTATCGATTTGTATGAAGCCTGCAAACAGCATCAACCAATTAATCATTATGTCACAAATATCAGGCAGCAGGCGGAAAAATTTATAGAAATCATGGGTAATAGTGTTGTTATTGGAGAAACTATTCGCATGCGAAAAGATAGGCTGGATACAGTATCTAACTATTTACCTAATGCATCTGCTGAGGGCCTATCATGGCAGCTTAATCAACCAGAAGATGATCAAACTACTTTATCAATTACTTCCTTTGCGAACAAAGAAAAAGGAAAGGCTAGATTTGAGCATTCTCCGCCGGCGGAATCGTATTCTGAATCTTCCGAGATGGCTAAATTTCACCCTAACAAAAACGCATTCTTTGGATTGACTGCTGTGGGAAAAGAAACAACCTTACACCTGGCGTCAAAAAAGGGAGAAATAGAGGATATGAATAATCTTATCAACGCTGCTAAAGATAAGAATATTTACTTGATGGTTGTGGATTCATTTAATCGGACACCTCTTCATTCATCTGCACGAACAGGGCATGTTAAGGCAGTCAATCTACTCTTGAATGGGATTAGTAAGGATAAGAAGGATGCCTATCTTATGGCCCAAGATACTCATAAAAACACCGCTCTCCATTTGGCAGCGGAAAAGGGATATACAAAGGTCATCAATTTGCTCTTATCGAGTATTAGCGAATATAAAAAGAATGATTATATCCTTGCTAAAAATCATTTTAACCAAACAGCTATTGATATTGTGCAATCCTTTGATGAGGAATCACGTGCTCTTCTTGAAGGTGGACTCGACAAAGAGGCCCATGCCGCGTTGCATGGCACAACTCCTCTGCATTTATCTGCAGGGGATGGCGATGTGAAAGCGGTTCAAAAACTTCTATCGGGGATTTCTGGGGATAAAAAGGATGCGCTTCTTACTGCCCAAGATTCCAACGGACGAACTCCCCTTCATTTAGCTACACAAATGGGGCACGGAGAGATGGTGAAGTTACTCCTGCACCAAATAGGCTTTAACAAGAAAGAAGCTTATCTCAAGACCGAAGCTCATGACAGTAACTCTCCACTTCATTCCGCTGTATTAAGTGGTCATCTGGAGGTTGTTAAGGTTCTTTTAGAAGCTGCTTTAGATAAAGAAGCTTATCTTAGGTTGAGGGCTTTAGGGGGTACGCCTCTGCATTTGGCTGCAAAATGTGGAGAAACAAAGATTGCAACGTTTCTCCTTGATGCAGCTCGAGATAGGGATGATTATCTAATGGTTGTAGATTCATTTAATCGCACACCTCTTCATAGGGCGGCACATACGGGGCATCTCGATCTTGCTAAATTTTTCTTAGATAACATAAGTCAATTTAAGAAAGATACCTATCTTATGGCCCAAGATAATCATAAAAATACAGCTCTCCACTTAGCCGCAGCTAAGGCATATGCAGATGTCTTTAGTTTGCTCCTTGGTAATATTAGCCAAGCCAAAAAAATCAATTTTGTTATCGAAAAAAATTATGCTGGGAAAATAGCAATGGATTTGGTTGGTACTTTTAATAAGAAGATTCGAAAAATGAAAGATAAGGACCCTTATCTTAGATTGACAGCTGTGGAGCGCCATCAGTCACCCTTACACGGTGCTGTAAGAACTGGTGATTTAGAGGTTATGAAATTACTTTTTGACAGATCAAAGGATAAGGACGCTTTCTTGATGGCTTTAGATAATTTTAATCAAACGCCCCTTCATATAGCCTCAGGTACGGGTCATGCCGAAGCGGTTAAATTCTTGCTAGACAAGATAAGTGCAGATATGAAAGATGCTTATCTTATGACTAAAGATTATCATGAAAATACATCACTCCTTTTGGCTGCAGCAAAAGGATATAAAGAAGTGGTTAAGTTACTCTTGGCGAGTGTAAGTGATGATAAAAAAGATAACTTCATCACAGCAAAAAATTATGCTGGAAAAATGGCGGTCGATTTAGTACCTCCCTCTGATAAGGAGAGCCAAGTTATATTGGTAGAATCTTTAAGCCAATCTATATACCCAGAAATAAAGGGGCCAAGTCAGTAGTCTAGTGTATTGGGGTCACCCATTAGAAATAATCAATAAATTTTGCTACGTCATTTGGTCTTTTTTAACCAATTTTTATCTGTTTAACCGTCACTGAGAGTATCTTGGTACATTATTGCGCCTAAAATTTTTAGTGGGTGAACCCGTATTATACATAGTGGTTAAGTTGGTTAAACAACTTACCGACAGCAATACGCGGATGTGTTGCTGTCGGTAAAAAAAATTATATTGAGTATGTGGCTAATTGGGTAAATGCCAATCCTAGAGCTAAGTTTTAATTATTTAAATTCAGACGTATATTGCTAAATCAACTTTCAAACTTGCTAAAGGCATTATCTTCTAGAGATTCTTCGCTTTGGCATTGAAATGATCTAACAAAAGTGGTTATCGCAACAATTGGCGCTAGAAGCAAGGTTAATGCAATCCCGGCACCAAATCTTAAAATTTCTAAGGGGATTGCTACTGCCCAGGCTAAACAATTAAGCAGGCAACTCTCTTGTCGCTCTGATAAATAAGTATCAGCAATGAGCTTTCTCGCAACTAAGGGAAAAATTAAGTAGTCCAAAGCTCCTTTTGTTCCACCCTTAATATCATCGTAGGCACCAATTAATTGAAGATCATAATGACCGCCAACAAGAATATGAAAAGTAGCCAGCATTCCTGAAAGAAAACCTAAATTACTATCAAAATAACGCTGAATAACCTCGCCGACCGTATAATCAAGCATTTCCCGTCCTTGACAGGCCCGCCTTGCACTACTGTTGGTATGTGGATCTATAGCTAAACAGTACATTACCCCAGAATTAGTTGATGCAGGATTTAAGCCGCGGAAAAAGGTTGCTTGAGGAAAATATTGAATAGAACAGTGTGCACTGGGGTATTCATAGGCTTTAAACGAGAAATTCTCCAGTTTAAAATCTGTATCTGAAGAGGAAATAAAATGAATTTTAGTAGCTTCGTCATTACTATCTCCATTTAAATTCTCCATTTCTTGTTTTACATTCAAACTGCGTATCCCATTTTCATTTTTAGGCTCAATATGAACAAGAGGAGCATGTCTAGTCTCAATATGAACAAGAGAAGCAATACCTAAATTAAAGGAATATTGTTTATGCAAGCTGCGCGCATAAAGGCGTGCTTCATCTAATGAATTGAATATTCTAAAATTCTGTATGTTGTTAAAATGATTTATGAAGTAATCCTTAGTAAAAGACACCATCCTAAGCTGTTGTCCAATAAGTTCTTTAGCTGTTCCAACCACATAATAAGGCATAGAGAGTCCTCATAGACTGTAAAAAATGTTTATTATATCATCTTGCTGTCTAAAATATAATCCTTTGGAGTCAGGATGTCAAACCAAAATTAAAATGTCCCCTTTATCTCCAATTTAAAAATGTCCCTTTTTGTTAAAAAAATAATAAATTGTTATTGGGCTTGTGGGTATGTGGGCGAGAAGTCTGCGAGTGTGTGCAAAC
>JACCWL010000259.1 GCA_013697645.1 Tatlockia sp.
GACCTGACCCCAATTCCACATTAAAAAGGTGTCGATACATCAGGGCCAGGCTCGACCTAGTTATAAGTAAATTTTTATAGAATCATGCTAGAATCAAAGTTTTTTTAAACACAACGAGGAAAAAAATGAGTCAAAATAACAATACTTTTTGCTGGATTGACATCCCTGTCAATGATCTAGATCGCGCTATTAGTTTTTATTCTGCTGTTGTTGGTCAACCGGTAACAAAAGTCTCTGAACATGGGTTTGAGTTCGGTTTACTTCCGCACACTGAGAACAATGTTTCAGGTTGTTTAGCTGTGATGGACGACAGAAAACCTTCACAAAATGGCCCGCTGGTCTATTTAAATGCTGAAGGTCGAATAGACGAAGCGCTTAAAGAAGTCGAAAAACAAGGCTGTAAAATACTGAGTGCTAAAGAACAAATCGGCCCCTATGGCCACAGAGCTGTCTTCCTCGATACGGAAGGAAATGCAGTTGCTTTGTACAGCAAAGAAGCTTAATCATTTGTGCGAAACCCACAGTCGCGACTGTGGGTTTTATAAAACTTAAGTTATACCGGGGGCTTTATGAATTCTCTTTTGGTCAAAAACCTGAAAACTTTTTCCTAATTCACAGGTCGATAAATATTTTCTAAGTTCCTGGTAACCTTTAGCACTCAATATTGTCATATCAATCTCAACGCTGCCGTCAGCTTTAATAGTATATCTGCCATAATCAATCACAGGATTGCCTGAAAATCCTGGATTATTAAGGGTAAAATGTTGGTCTGAGGCTTTGATATATTTATCTGAAACGAGCATTAGCGCATTGGGTTTCACAGAAACCTTTACATTAGTAAAGGAATAAGTTCCTCTACACTCTTTAAAGTCCATTACAAAAACCAACTCAGAACCTCGGCTCAGCGCATCGCTCACCTCGACAAAAGTTTTAAGCTCCTCGGCTTCGACCGTCATTGCACAAGTAATTAAGGCTGAGAAAATTATTTTTTTAAACATGTTTTATCCCTATTTAATATAAGCTTTTGCAGGTCCATCAAAACTATTACTAATTGCTCTATTAGATTTTGCACAACCCAAGGCCAGAACACAGACCGCATAGATTCGATATTGAGCTTCGGACTGTAGTATCAGATTCACTAATTTTCATCCGGGCATTGGCATAACCAATTAGACCATAAAGTAAGGTATTGTTTGCCAGGAATTAGAAATTTGAAGAAATTTTATAGCAGTTAGCTCATGTAAATACAATATCCTTATTAAACCTAGAGGATATCTCTTAATTTTTCGTTAAGCTTAAATTGTTAAAATCTAATCTATCTATTTAAATTGGAGACACAAGTGGGTATTTGGGAATTTTTATCTATCTATTGGCGTAATGTGAAGGGAACTTTTAAAAAAGGTTTTATAGAACCGATTTTTGATTTAGCGGCATTCGTGTGGATAAGTCATATTGCCCTTATGCCTATTACCTTAACCCTTGGTGCATTACTAAAAACTGTCGTTGATTTTTTCTCTCGTAAAGCAAATGAAATTCCAGAAGATGTACTGAAGGTCCAAAAAGACGAGATTGCGAACTTCAATAAAGAGAATATGGAGAGCTTAGTAAAAGAAATTTCAGCCTATACGCCAAAATCTAACTCAAGCCAAATGCTGTTAAAGGAACTCAATCAATTAAATTCCCCGCAAAGGGTAAATAAGATTGTAAACGAAACGCTTGAAAAAAAATGTGAAGCCAAAAAGCTGGAGCTCTTCAAGCACCAAGATAGGTTTTATGGGCATAAAAGTGGCCCCTTAGATACTAACCATTCCACGGCTCTGGATAATTATAGAAAAAAACTTATAAACCATGGTTATGATAATGACAAACTAGCTCTTCAGAAATCCCTCATAAAAGATTTTATGAATCAGGATAAGAATCAGGGTAAAGAGACCTGGCATATTATCGGCATGTTCAAGCCAAATTCTAAGAATGAAGTTGAGGTTAAAGAACCAACTTACACCTCTGTTAACTTTCAGTAACCTAAGTCCGTTTTTCAAGCTATCTTGCTTGGAAAACGGCCACCTTCTTTAAAGCCCTCAAGAACGCTGGATGATTAAAACTAGATATAGTATCATCCCTGATTGCGCCGATTTGAAACACAGCTTGCGGGCGCTCAATTGTCTAGCTCAGAGCTATGACTCTTGTAAATACGGCTAAAGCGGTGAGTAACAACTCCCTCCTTAGCAAATCCGCAAGCTGCAAAACCCTTAGGTATCAAATGATTGAACTAAATCGATTAACAAAATCCTTTGCCGCGAATATTGCCTTAGATGACGTCAACTTATTTATTCAAGAAGGTGAGATTTTTGGCATCATTGGCAAAAGTGGTGCGGGTAAATCAACCTTATTACGTTGTATTAATTTACTAGAACAGCCAGATAGCGGCGAAGTAATCGTTGATAATGAAAACATCACCTCTCTCTCTGCTAAAAAATTGCGTACAGCCCGTCATAAGATGGCAATGATTTTTCAACATTTCAACTTGTTAGATACTAAAACGGTTTATGAGAACATTGCCCTGCCCATGCGAATTCAGGGAATGAGTGAGGATCTCATCAAAACTAAAATTGATGAATTATTACCTCTGGTTGAGTTAAGCGAAAAAGTAAATGCCTATCCTGCTCAATTAAGCGGGGGTCAGAAACAACGAGTCGCAATCGCACGCGCTTTGAGCTGTTCGCCTAAGATTTTACTTTGTGATGAGGCAACTTCTGCCCTCGATCCGGAAACTACAAGCTCCATCTTGGATCTTCTGAAAAAAATAAACAGTCTTTATGGCCTAACCATTGTTTTGATTACTCATGAAATGGACGTAGTCAAACGAATTTGCCATCGCTTAGCGGTCATGGTTGGCGGTAAAATTGTCGAAACCGAGGCGCTAGCCAATGTGTTTAGAAATGAAACAAGCCAGGCTCGTGCGATGTTATACGCCCAACTTAGTCCAAAATTGCCAAGCTGTTTGATTGGTCACTTATTAACCATTCCGAATAACAAACCCTTATTGCGGCTCTTTTTCCAAGGAGAGTCTGCCACGGTCCCTTTTATCTCTAAAACCAGCCGTGACTTGCATTTAGACATTAATATTCTGCTCGCCAATATCGACAGGTTTGATACGCTGACTTGTGGTGTAGTGGTAGTGGAACTAACAGCGGATCATATTTTACTTAATCAATTTATCAAGCGCTGCGAAGAGGCGAATTTAACTGTGGAGATTTTAGGTTATGTCACTGACAATGTTCTATGATTTGCTAATCGCCAGTGGTGAAACTATCTACATGGTTTTTGCCTCTACCTTTTTTGCAGTCTTGCTCGGTTTGCCTTTAGGGACTCTTCTTTTTACCAGCTCTAAAATAAAGCCGCATGCCTGGTTAAGTCGTTTTATTTCCGGCCTGATTAATATTAGTCGTTCAATTCCTTTTATTATTCTGCTAGTTGCCTTAATTCCTTTTACTCGTTTTCTGGTAGGTACTTCGATTGGGATTCATGCTGCTATGGTGCCATTGACGCTGGGTGCAACTCCTTTTTTTGCCCGTTTGGTTGACAATGTTTATAGAAATTTACCTACTGGATTAATGGAAGCCGGATTTTCCATGGGTACCAATACTTGGCAAATGATACGTCATTTGTTATTCCCAGAAGCCTTTCCAGCCCTTATCCAGGCTATCACTGTAACTGCGATTACCTTGGTTAATTATTCTGCTATGGCCGGCACAGTGGGCGGCGGTGGTTTAGGTGATTTAGCAATTCGCTATGGGTATCAACGGTTTAATGTGGTCATCATGGTCGCCACTGTTTTGATTTTAATTATTATTGTTCAGCTCTTGCAGATGGGTGGTGATCGTTTAGCCCGTCATTACACTCATAATTGAAAACTTTGGAGATTTAGATGCGTATTTTAACTTTATTGGTATTAATAATTAGTTTGGCGGCCTGCTCTAAACCCTCACCTAATACACTGATCATTGGAACTATTGCAGGTCCAGAAACTGATTTAGTGGAGGTAGGCAAAGAGGTTGCTCAAAATAAATACGGATTAACTATTAAGATTGTCGAATTTAATGATTACAATTTGCCTAATGAAGCTTTAGAGGATGGCAGTTTGGATGCCAATGTTTATCAACATCTTCCTTATTTACAGTCAGCGATAAAAGCGCATGGCTATCATTTGGAAGCCATTGGCAAAACCTTTGTTTATCCCACTGCCATTTATTCCACAAAAATAAAATCACTAGATCAGTTAACTGCTCATTCAATTATTGCCATCCCTAATGATCCAAGCAATGAAGCTCGCGCTTTATTCCTCTTGCAAAAAGCAGGTTTGATTCGTTTAAACAGAACAACCATGCCGACCGTTGCTGATATTAACTTAAACCCCAAAAATCTATCCTTTAAAGAATTAGACGCAGCCCAATTGCCACGTATCTTGGCAGATGTTGACGCTGCGGTTATCAATACTAATTTTGCTGTCCCCGCAGGCTTAAGTGCCAAGGATGCTATTTATTCTGAGGGTAAAGATTCTCCTTATGCCAATTTGATAGTGAGTCGATCAAATTCTGCCAAAAAACCACAATTAATAAAATTTGTGAAGGCCATGAATTCGCCAGAGGTTAGGAGCAAGGCAAACCAACTTTTTGGCAAAGAAGCAATACCTGCTTGGTAATCAGTTTTAACACATATCAAGCGTAAGTCGACCCCTGAGGTATCGGCACCTTTAATGGAGCTTTATTTAGCCAGGATTGCCTATTTTTATTATAATTGCCGTCCCCGCGTAGGCGTGGATCCGTTCAATAAATTAGCACAATGCCACATTTATGGATGGATCCCCGCCTACGCGGGGAAGACACACAAAAGGTGTCGATACCTCAGGGTCGACCCCTGTACCTTATAAGGGGTTATTTTAAAAACACAAGGTCGGCGCCCCTGGCCCGACATTT
>JACCWL010000260.1 GCA_013697645.1 Tatlockia sp.
AAATGTCGGGCCAGGGGCGCCGACCTTGTGTCTTAAAAATATGATTTAATATAGCTGTTATTACTGTCGTACAGTAGTAAAAAAAGAAGCGACAGTTCGTCACGACCTTGAGTTAATAAACTCGTCGCGTAGCAAGAACGTCGCTTCTTCCCCTTAACCAACTCGAACAGTTGCCTGGGACCCACGGGATCCCGTACCTACAAGGCTGAGTATTAAAGGACGTCTATTATTATGCTTAAAGAAGATAAAATCTATATTGGTGTTGATGTTTCTAAAGCAATGCTTGATATATTCGTACTCCCCACAAGAAAATATATGCAATTCAAAAATAACGAAGCAGGCATTCAAAAGCTCGTAAAAAAAGTTGCCTTATTTTCTAATGCCCTCGTTGTAATGGAATCCACAGGTGGCTATGAACAACCCCTTGCCTATGCCCTCAGTGAGACGAAGGCTAATGTCTGTGTTATGAATCCTCGCCAAATCAGAGACTTTGCCAAAGCATTGGGCAAGCTTGCCAAAACTGATAAAATTGATGCAGAAATGATTGCTTTATTTGCTAGCAAAATAGAACCACAACCCCAGATAATGCTTAATAAAGACCAAAAGCAATTAACCAATAACAATGCCAGAAGACAACAATTAATCGATATGATAACGATGGAGAAAAATCGTTTAGATAAAGCATCGCCAGAGCTGCGGGAATCAATTCAACGGATTTTAGATGTATTACAAAACGAGCTTGAGCGAATTGATTCAGTGCAAGAATCTCTCATAGAAGACAACCCCGATTACTCTCATAAGAAAAAAATCCTAAGCAGCATCAAAGGCATTGGCGCTATTACTGCAACCTCTATTCTTTCTGTATTCCCAGAGCTTGGGCAATTGCAGTCTAAGCAGATTGCAGCTCTTGCGGGTCTTGCTCCTTTTAATAGAGACAGTGGTACCTTAAAAGGTAAAAGAACCATTTGGGGCGGTAGAGCCTCTGTAAGAAAAGCACTCTATATGCCTGTTCTCGTCGCTGTAAGACACAACTTAACAATTAGAGCTTTTTACCAGCGCTTGTGTAATGCCGGCAAACCTAAAATGACTGCTATTATCGCTTGTATGCGTAAGTTATTAATTATCATGAATACTATGATTAAAAAAAACCAATTCTGGAGTAATGACTTTTTAAATGAGAGCTCTGTCTTGATTTAGTATTCAAGACAGTTGCTACGCGTTTTTAAAAAATAAGCCTTTAATATATTTACTTAACCCTGAAACTGAGTCTTTTTCATGTTAGAAGCCAGCTCAGGTATATTTTTCTTAGCCCATTTTTCAAAAAGTTTAGCTAATTTTTTTGAACCATATACGGAAAGATGATTATGTTCATCTCTAAACAATGGGATTCCTTTGTCAATCATTGAGCATTTTTTTGAATCGCAAAATAAGCGATTCGGATCAAAGAAAACGACTCTTGGATTGGTTAGTTTCAAAGACTCAATAACAGGCTGAAATCCTTGTAAATATTTTTTATATTCATCTAAACCTAGCTCACAAGAAAATGCCGGCTTCTTAAAGGGTCGTGAAAAACAAGATCGAATATCATAATCCAGCCTGAGATGAGGAAGAAAAACGATAACTTTTATGTTGTTCTTCTCGAGAAAATCGATTCGTTTTTTTAGAGAAGCAATGTAGTTTCCCCCGGCGCTTAAGCTTAGGCCACTAAGGATTGCATACTTTATTGAACCCGTTTTTTTAATAATAGAATTGATAAATCGTTGCTGTACTAAAGGCCGCATACCGGAACAAGGATTCGTAGTAAGCTTAGCATCAGCTAAGGATGCCTTATCATACCACTGGGGTTCACAAGTCCCGATTGATAGAATGCTTTCGGATTTAAAAAATTTATTAGTCACGAGCCCTGGATACAAGTGATTTGCGTAGCTATTTCCTAATAAAAGGAGAGTTGGTTTCTCCTCTTTGTTTGCCATACAAAACATCCATAAATAATCATCTAATTTATTAATTGGATATCTTTTTAAACAAGCATCATTTGTTGAATAATTCCAAGCAAATTGAGCATAGATTTTTTCATAATGCTGGACTCCAGCACGCTGAGGTAAGCCCTCTTTTTTAAAAGCTATATAAGCGATAAAACTAATTACAAACATTGTTATAAGCAAAACGATTGCTGAGCGCTTTTTATTAGAGCCTGAGCGTAAGGGTTTTTCAATAAATTGATAGGTTAACCAGGCCAAAATAATTGCCAAAAAAACAGCCGCAATTCGGATTTGCCACGAGGGAATTTCGCCGTTGATAATTTGGGCATAACTCAACAAAGGCCAATGCCAGAGATAAAGCGGAAAAGAAATTAAGCCAAACCAAACAAATAGACGATTAGACAGAACCACTCGGTTCAACCAAGCTTGCTGTCCTGCCCAAATGATCATAAAAGCACCAAACGTAGGTAAAAGTGCTGCCCAGCCTGGAAAATGACGTCCCTGCTTAATCACTAAAAGCCCAATCAGAATAAGGGCAAAACCAGTGAAGGATTGAGTATTAGAGATTAACTTTTCTTTACCCTTTGGAATCCATTTATCGAGCAAGTTTTCTTTTTGAAGGGTTATAAAGGCTAAAAATGAACCTGTTAATAATTCCCAAAATCGCGTTTGCGGTGAATAAAATGCAGCCGTAACATCATAATGGACGGTGGCTATATTCAATAAAAAAGAGATGCTCGCAACCATTATAATGGTTAAAGCTAAATTAAATCGCTTTTTCCAGGCAAACCAAACTAACAGAGGCCAGAGTATGTAAAATTGCTCTTCAATCCCCAGTGACCAAAGATGAAGTAAAGGTTTAGCCACTGACGCATTATCAAAATAGCCTGTTTCACGCCACAACAAGAGATTTGAGATAAAACTCGCCCCCCCTACGATGTGTTTATTAAGCTGTTTATATTCATCAGGCAAAAGGGCAAACCAGCCAAAGCAAAAGCAGGCAAACAACATTAAAATAAGGGCTGGAAAAATGCGATTAATACGTCGTGAATAAAATTTTCTAAGGCTAAAACTATTGTTGTCTATCAAGCCACTAAGAATAATTTTACTAATTAAAAACCCTGAAATAACAAAGAAAATATCAACCCCAATAAAGCCACCTTTGATTCGTTGAGGAAATGCGTGAAAAGCAACAACCAAAAGCACAGCTAAAGCACGCAAGCCATCAATATCTGGACGATACTCCAGATGAGGTGTATTCATCTTAGTCATATGAAAATTCTTTCCTAAAGAAGGCTACTTAAGCGTTCCTAATAGCAAGTGCAGGGGCCAAACCATTTTATGCTTTCTAAGCGGCTCACCCCAAGCTCTTGCAAGCTCTTGGGCGACAAGGTTAATTGGATTTAATTTAGATCGCAACTCATATTCTTTTACCGCAGACCAGGTATTTAAATAGCCCAGAAGCTCTGGCAAATTCATCTCTTTTTCAATGCAAAAAGAGGGACTTGTTATTTTAGCAAAAGGAAAGGGAATTGTACGATATTCTTCATCAATATAAGAGCGCTGATGAGGCCAATAAACTTTACCCAAAATGCCATCGTAAAGGTTAAGAATGACTTCATCGACCTCAAAATTAAATTTACCTAAAGAATAACACCAGGCAGCAATCACAGCGCTGTCTTTAGAAACACGTCTTAACTCTTGATAGAATGAATCGATGTTAAACCAATGCAAGGCTTGGGCTATCGTAATTAAATCAAAAGATTTATCCCTAATCGGCATTTTTTCAGCAGAACAACATAGATAATTTATCTTTGCCGATTTAGGCGCGAGATAAAGAGGTTGTGGATTAATATCGGTAGCGATAACTTGATCAAAATGCTTTGTTAAAGCTAAAGCGGCTTGGCCATTTCCAGTGCCGCAGTCCCAAACGCAAGTGTTTTCTTTAACTAATTTAGCCAGATAATCGTATAGAGCAGTGGGATAATCAGGACGAAAACGCAAATAATTTTCAGGATTCTGGTTAAAATGTTTTATGTAATCCATCAAAAATACCTAGCAATAAAAATCGTGCATCAAACGATTATTGATAAACCCAATAATAAACCATGCTGAATGGGTAGGGTTGTAATATAGCCTGCGTAAGTAAAAGGATTTATGCGAATTTTTGGGTTGCCACCAAAAATTCCCTGATAGAGTATGTTAAGATTAGAAATTTCAGTTAGCGGATAACCAATACCTGCTTGTAGCTCGCCAGAAATTTCGGATTTATTTTCAAAAAAAGAATTATTTATTCGCCAGTGACGATAAGCAATCCCCCCTTTAATTTGAGTGAAAAGTAATGATTCATTGATTGGATTAGCTTGGGCAGTTATCAATAAATCTAAAATTGGCATTATCGAAGTACTTATAGCGCGTCCATAGTAAGGGAAACTAACTGGGGGAACAACCAAGTGTATGTGATAACCCGATTGTAAACCTAGCTCCAAACCAAAGTTAGCTTGGCTAGTATTAATAAACTCCCTAGCCAATGCAAGTCGAGCAAGCCCCGTTTGGCTACCTGAAGTGCGTATTTGTTGATAGCCTGAGTAGCCTAGACTACCAAGCACAGACCAGCGATTATTAATATAATCGGAATCAGAGATCATCATTACCGGAGAATCAGTGCTGGTAAACGCATTAAAGGATAAAAGGCACCCTATTATAATTAAGTGCATTCTTAGTATCTTGCTCATACCTTTCCTCAGCTGCCTAAATTAAAATCATTGCTTGGAATAAACCTCATTTTATACGCCATTTATTTACAATTTTCCACTAGTATAAATCTCAATAGCTAAGGCTCTTGATCTTAGCTGAAAGAAAGGCGATGATTTTTATTTTTTCCATCTCAAGGGAGTCAGTGTGGAATATGAAACAATGGAATATGACGTAGTCATCGTCGGCGCAGGACCCTCTGGATTATCTGCTGCAATTAAACTGAAACAATTAGCTGCAAAGGAAAACAAGGAAGTTAAAGTTTGTATTCTTGAAAAAGGAGCTCAAGTCGGAGCGCATATTCTTTCAGGAGCCGTGCTAGAACCACGATCTTTGCAGGAGTTATTGCCTGATAATTGGCAAGAAGCTCCTTTAAATACAGCAGTCACTGAAGATTTATTTTATTTCCTAACTTCTAAAAAAGCCTATCGACTGCCAACTTCTAGTCCAATGAACAATCATGGAAATTATATTATCTCTTTAGGTGAGCTTTGCCGATTTCTTGCTGTTGAAGCAGAAAAACTAGGCGTTGAAATTTACCCTGGCTTTGCTGCTGCTAAAGTCCTTTACAATGATAATAACCAGGTAATTGGTGTGGCCACTGGCGAGGTAGGCATCGATAAAAATGGACAAAAAACACCAAACTATCAACCCGGCATGCATTTAGAAGCAAAGCAGACTCTTTTTGCTGAAGGTTGCAGAGGCGAACTTAGCCAGGTGCTAATGCAACGCTACCACTTACGCGATGAATCTCAACCACAAACCTACGCTATTGGCCTAAAAGAAATCTGGCAGGTTTCGCCTGAAAAACATCAGCTCGGCAAGGTGATACATACTGTAGGCTGGCCCTTAGATAATGCGACCTATGGTGGCTCATTTATTTATCACTTATCCAATAATCGTGTTGCCTTAGGTTTCGTAGTCGGTTTGGACTATAAAAATCCCTGGCTTAATGCCTTTGCTGAATCACAACGCTTCAAGACCCATCCTCTAGTTTCTGATTTATTGCAGGGAGCTGAACGCATCAGCTATGGTGCTCGCGCCCTCAATGAGGGAGGCTGGCAGTCTATGCCCAAACTTAGCTTTCCGGGTGGCGCACTAATTGGTGATGCGGCGGGCTTTCTTAATGTTCCTAAAATTAAGGGAATCCACACGTCCATGCAATCAGCTATACTTGCTGCTGAAGCCTGTTTTGAATTTTTAAACCAAGAAAAAAGTACAGAGCAAGAACTTAAGACCTATCCAGAGAAAGTAAAAAATTCCTGGCTGAATGATGAATTGTATCAAGTGAGAAATATACGCCCTGGTTTCCGCTACGGTTTATGGCTTGGTCTTGCCAATGCGGCCTTTGAAACGTATGTCAGCCGTGGTAAATCGCCCTGGACTTTAAAAAATCATGCCGATTACAACACTCTACTTCCAGCTGATAAAGCAAAAAAAATTGATTATCCTAACCCTGACGGTGTCTTAACTTTTGACAAACTTTCATCCGTTTATTTATCAAATACCTATCACGAAGAAAATCAACCAAGTCATTTAAAACTGCGCAACTCCTTACTTGCAATTCGGGTTAATTACGAGATGTATGCCTCACCCGAAACTCGCTATTGTCCAGCTGGGGTCTATGAAATTATA
Organism: Tatlockia sp.; assembly: GCA_013697645.1. Taxonomy (GTDB): domain Bacteria; phylum Pseudomonadota; class Gammaproteobacteria; order Legionellales; family Legionellaceae; genus Tatlockia. The sequence continues at coordinate 6,372 of JACCWL010000260.1, forward strand.
CAAGATGAGCAAGGTCCAAGATTGCAAATCAACGCCCAAAATTGTATCCACTGTAAAACCTGCGATATTAAAGATCCCCGCCAAAATATTGTCTGGAAAGCACCTGAAGGCGGAGGTGGCCCTAATTACGTCGATATGTAGAAATCTGAGCTACGGTAGGAAGTTGTTATTTCACAAACTTGCCGGTAGACTTGCAAGGTTTTATCAAAGTCCCGGTGGCACAGCTGGATAGCGCAGCCCCCTCCTAAGGGGCAGGTCGGCGGTTCGAATCCGCCCTGGGACGCCATACACAGCAAGGTTCGCGAGTTAAATAAGGCTGAATAAGTCAGAGACAATCCACCACGGGCGCCTACAAATCAATTGGTACCTTTCATAAAATGATTTACAGAATAAAATAATTGATCGTTTTTAAAAACGACAGTTTAAAATCAATCAAATACCAAAAGTTTTTTCCTCTTGATATGCAATAAACTGTTTTTGTTCATTAGTCTTCATTAGATTCCCCGATTCTTATAGTTTTTAAATAGTTCCTGTTCTTTTAATAGCGACTATGTTATTAGGTGCATGGACTATTTGATGTTCAACCATTTCTCCCCACGCTAGCCAACCAGTCTTTTGCTCATCTGCATAAATTGCTCTCTGATAGGTAGCAACTAACTTATTCAGAGGCTGATGATTTAACATCCTCTCAATCACATGAGGTTCTGTTTTCAAATATTCTCCCCATGCTGTAGCTGCTGATCTTCGGAGGTCATGTACACTAAAAGATGGCATATCCGCTAAAGGAGCATCTGAAGCCAATTTCTTTTTTACACCAGTTGCCGTACCTCGTAACCGCGCAATAACAC
>JACCWL010000303.1 GCA_013697645.1 Tatlockia sp.
CAACTCAACCACTGCATGAAATTTTTCAATTTGAACGCCTGGGTTATTATGCGGTCAATCAGCTAAAAGAAAATAAAGTATCCGCTTTTCATCGAGTAGTGGGACTTAGAGATACTTGGGAAAAATAAAATGCTTGTAAACCTGTGCTTTAAAGGAACAGGCAAGAGGGCTAGGTTAAGAGGAAAGAGCAACATGCTATATCTTTATAATTCATTAACAGGAACAAAAGAAGAATTTAAACCAATCAAGCCTGGCAAAATTGGTATCTATGTCTGCGGCATAACCGTCTATGATCGCTGCCATTTAGGTCATGCTCGTTCTATGGTTGCCTTCGATGTCATCGTCCGTTTTTTACGCTCACAGGGTTATGAAGTTAAATTTGTGCGGAACATCACTGATATCGATGACAAAATCATTGTTCGCGCCAATGAACGCGGCATAGCAATTAATGAACTAACCGCTCAATACATCAAAGCAATGCATGAAGACACAGAAGCTTTAAACATTTTAGCCCCTGATCTAGAACCACGTGCAACAGAGCATATCGAATCAATTATAAAACTTATCACCCAGTTAATTGCGAAGAAATACGCTTATCTTAGTGACAATGGCGATGTTTGTTTTCAAGTTGAACGCTTTAAAGACTATGGCAAATTAGCGCACAAAGATCTCGAGGGCCTTGTTGCAGGAGCACGCGTTGAAATTGTTAAAGAAAAACGTTCTCCGCTAGATTTTGTTTTATGGAAAAAAGCAAAACCACAAGAGCCTAATTGGCCTTCACCTTGGGGAGAGGGTCGACCTGGTTGGCATATTGAGTGTTCGGCAATGGCTATGCATGAATTAGGTGAACATTTTGATATCCACGGCGGCGGCCTTGACTTGAAATTTCCTCATCATGAAAATGAAATTGCTCAAAGTGAAGCGGCAACAGATAAATGTTTTGCCAATTATTGGTTACATGTAGGTATGTTGCAGGTCAATAATGAAAAAATGGCAAAGTCAGTGGGCAATTTCTTTACCATTGAAGAAGTCTTAAAAAGCCATCACCCGGAAGTTATCCGCTATTTCTTATTAAGTAGCCATTATCGCAGCCCCTTAAATTATTCTGAGGAAAATTTACACAACGCAAAAAAAGCATTAGAACGCCTCTATCAAACGATAAAAGATATTGATATTAGCGAAACTGAGCTTGCAGCAGATTGGGTTCGGCAATTTAATTCTTCAATGAATGATGATTTTAATACACCGATTGCATTATCTGTTTTATTTCAGTTAAGTCATGAGGTTAATAAAACCAACTCTTCCCAATTGGCTTATACTTTAAAGCACTTAGCATCAATGCTAGGGCTATTACAAAGCTCACCAGAATCCTTTTTGCAAGCAGGTCTTGAAGATGAAGAAAAGTCTCAAATCGAAAATTTCATCCAGGAACGTCTGCAGGCAAGAAAAGAGCGCAATTGGGCTAGAGCGGATGAAATAAGAACCATTCTGACAGAAAAGGGGATTGAACTAGAGGATGGTGCCGAAGGAACTACCTGGCGCAGGCGTTCTAGCATTTGAAGACAGTATCTACTGACTGCAAAAAAACCACCTTCCTAATATGAATAAGAAGCCACGAGTTTAATTATTCCAGCAACTTCGCAAATTATTTTTTCAAATGTTATCCGTGCCTTATGTTCAATCTGGCTAAAACGCTTAAGTTTACTAATTTACAGCCCTTTAAATTAAGTCTATATTGATTATTGTGACAAATATCAAAGATGCAAAGCGTGCTCGTTGAAGGATTAGCAAAACGCAATTCTATATAACGAGGAAAGAACCATGTATGCACTAATTGACTGCAACAATTTTTACGCCAGTTGCGAGCGATTATTTCGCCCCGATTTGGCCGATAAACCCATTATTGTATTAAGTAACAACGATGGCTGTGTCATTGCCCGCTCCAGCGAAGCGAAGGCATTGGGCTTTAAAATGGGAGACCCTTTTTTCCAGGTAAAGGGATTATGCAAGCAACACAAAGTGCATGTGTTTTCATCAAACTACACCTTATATGGTGATTTGTCGCATCGAGTAATGACCGTAATTTTAGAGTCCTGGACTGATGTTGAGGTCTATTCTATTGATGAGGCATTTATTGATTTAACCTCGCTTGCAATTAATTTGCATGATTCTTTTTGTGAGCAATTGCAAAAATCCATTCTTAAAATTACTGGAATTCCCACTTCTATTGGCATAGGCCCTACTAAAACCTTGGCTAAAATTGCAAACCACATTTGCAAGAAAGAGTTAAAAATTCCTGTATTTAATGTGACTAATCAGCGGGAGTGGCTAAAAAAAATTGCAGTAGGGGATGTTTGGGGCATTGGTCGGCAGTGGAATAAAAAATTAGTAAACCAGGGAATTTATACTGCAAACGACTTAGCTCACATGAATACTCATTTACTAAAAAAACAATTTAATGTGGTGATGATGCGAACTGCTATGGAATTACAAGGCATTCCTTGTGCGGGTCTTGAAGAGGCAGAGCCAAAACAAAGTATCATGTCGTCAAAATCCTTTGGGGAGATGCAAACTGATTTTGATTCAATTGCCGCAGCCGTAAGTTCGCATTGTGCCAGAGCCTGGGAAAAGCTAAGGCGACAAGACTTAGTGGCTCAAAATCTCACTGTCTTTGTACAAACCAATCGTTTTCGAGAAGATTTGCCGCAGTATTGCAAGAGCATTCAGTTTAAATTAGTGAATGCCACTGATGATTTAACCCTTATTACTAAAATCGCAAAACTCTGTTTCAAAAAATTATACAGGGATGGCTATCAATACAAAAAAGTGGGTATCTGTTTGGAAAACCTTATTCCCAAAAACCCCCGTCAACTGGATATTTTTCATCAGCCTAACGATGAGGCCTTAGCAAAAAAAGAACTATTAATGACAGTTTTTGGTACAATCAACGAAAAATACGGCAGTCAAACGATTCGCTTAGCAGCAGAAGGGTATTCAAAACCCTGGGCGATGAAGGCGCAATTAAAATCACCTGCCTATACGACACGGTGGGCGGAATTACCCCTTGTCAAAACTTAACCTAAAAATAAGATACCGTTGCAGTTTGGGCATTAGGGGATTGGGTCTACACACGACATCAATACAGTCCCCTTAAAACTCAACATCAGTATCTCTTTCAAAATTCTGATGTTTAGATCAAATAAATTCTAGAATTCAACTTATACTCTTTTCCAAAGAAATAAACCTAGGATCATTCATCATCTTATCAACAGCGATATTATAAAGATTAATATCTTCTACAGGTTTAGGTAAATTTTGAGCATATTCAAATAAAAGATCTCCCAATTGTTTAGTGGTATTCACGTAGCCATATATATTTTCATCATAATAAATTTTTAGATAAGGGCTTTGTGCCCAAGTTAAAAAAGATCTTAACCAAAGTTTTAGGGGGGTTTGATCATATTTTCGAATGGCTAAACAATCTTCCCAAGCCTCAATCATTACATCGGCAATAAATTGCTCTTCAATACTACCTTCTAAAGTTAAGGGACTTTTTTTATTTGTTGCAATAGCTATTTGATATAACTTTGGATTATTCATAAAAAAACTAGCCATAAATTCAGGTCTAACGTGAGTGGCAGACTGAACTAATTGGTTGGGATATAGCCATAATTTATCAATTGCTTCCTTAGTTTTAGTATGGCGTGAAAAGCGCTGGTTGTATTCAAAGGAAATTGAAGACAACATGATATTGATTCCAACAAAAATAATTGCAACTGAGGCAAGTGTTGAGAAAAAAACGTTTAGGCGAGTTTTTTTATATTGTTCAGGACTACTATACTTAATAGTCACATAAAAACTAAATATCATTATACAAATTACGACTACGCTAATTACTATTGGTAAAAGTTCAATGCCTAAGTCAAAAGTACGCACTATTATTTCTCCATTTAAATCGCTGCCTTAATAATGAGAATAACTCCTTACTAATCCCCAAAACTCCATTTACCCTAAAGCTTTTATCAAAGAGATATACCTGGGATCACTCATTAATTGATTAACAGTGGTGACATAGAGATTAGGATTGGTAACTGGTACTGGGAGCTTTGCTGCATATTCAAATAAAAGCTCTGCGAACTGATGTGTTGTATCGTTGTATCCAAATTTAATGAGTTGATAATATTCCTTCAGATAAGGACTTTGTGCCCAGCCTATGTATGATCTTAACCAGATCTCAAACGGTGTTAAATCATATTTTATATCGGCTAAACAATCCTCCCACGACTGTATCATAACATTGGCAATAAATTGCTCTTGAACAATAGCCATTGTGGTTAAAGGGCTATTCTTCGATAAGTAAAACTTATTATAGATTGAAGAATTATTTAAAAAAAAACTTGCCTTAAATTCTGGTCTAATGTGAGTGCTTGTGTTGAGTAATTGATTAGGATAAAGCCATAATCTATCTACAGCATCTTTTGTTTTGGTAAGGCGAGTAAATTGCTTATTATAGTCAAAAGCAATAGAAGATAACATGATATTAATTCCCACAAAGATAATCGCTACCGATGCGAGCGTTGAAAAAAAAACATTTAAACGTGTTTTTTTATATTGCTCTGTATCTCTGTACTTTATTGTTACATAAAGACTAAAAATCAAGATTGTAAAAACAACCGTAGTTATTACGATAGGAATTAGATCAGAGAAGCTGAAGTTCGGTTGCGGCATGCACATCTCCATATAAAGCGCATAAATTGTTATCCAAAAAAAAATAATACGGCATCGCATTTTGAACGAATCATCTAGGGAGGACTAATTAATGTTAAAAAATGCTCTGTGAATTGAAGATATCCTGATTTCATTGGATGAGCAAGGGTTTAAAGTAGGTCATTGTAGAGGTATATTGAATCAATGGTAACCGCACTAGGATAGCTAAATTACGCCACCGGGTGATACACGGTTGGCAAGTGGTTTGAATCGGAGAAACCGGGAACACAGCATGGCATGGCAGGGGTTTTACGAGCTGTTTAAACGGTAAGCATTATTAGCCCCAGTTATTTTGCAAATGGATTTTTATAAAAAAAATGTGAATATCTAATTTGCCAAATTTGTAATCTTTAAAACAAATTCAATGAAAACCTATTTTTATAGTTTTGTTGCAGGCTAGGTAATCAATTTATTAATCTGGCTAAAAATATCCCACCAAAGGCAAGTAAGAAAATATCGATCGTATAGCAAATAAGTAGAAGGACGAGGATAGTTAATAGCAAATAATTGTGATGAGCAGTTTTTGATGTAGGCAGAGGTTCCTCTACTTAATTAGTTACTGTATCATTTTCTTATGAAATGCTCTAAATAATATTAGAGAGGTATAAAAAATCACGCACTTCTTAATAGCATTCCCTGATTAACCTAATTATAAGAAGATCTATGGATAAAAAGGAGTTATTAACCAGCCGACAAAAGGCACTATTTCTTTGGGAGAAATGGTCTGAATTTCCATTAATTATCCTAGCGCTTTTCTGGTTAATATTACTTATTGTAGAATTAGTGCAAGGTTTAAACTTAGTTCTAGAAACACTAAGTTTTGCAATATGGATGATTTTTATAATCGATTTTGTTGTTCGATTTTCTTTAGCACCTTTCAAACTAAGCTACCTAAAGGCAAATTGGTTAGCGTTAATAACTTTGGTTTTTCCAGCTATACGCATTTTTCGTCTATTTTCATTCTTAAGGGTGACCAAAAGCCTCCATTTATTCAAAATATTTACCTCACTGCGTCATAGCATGCGTTTTCTTGGCTTTACATTAGGGCGACACGGCTTTTATTACATTCTTAGCCTTACGCTTTTAGTTATTCTTATTGGAGCAGCGGGAATTTATACTTTTGAGGATGTATTTTCAAATTATGGGGATGCGCTCTGGTGGACTGCTATGATGATAACAACTATGGGCTCTGACTACTGGCCAAAAACAATAGAGGGCCGAATTTTATGCTTAGCCCTCGCTATTTATGCATTTGCCATTTTTGGCTATATCACCGCGGTGGTGGCCAGTTTCCTGATTGAAAAAGACAATAAAGATAAACAGTTTGAAACGCATATTTTGGAAGCCCTAGAGCAACTTAAAAAAGAAATTCAAATTTTGACTAATTATAAAGATTAATAAGTTAAAGGTTTGATCTTGGATTTTGCTAGTGTAGGAAGAATAAAACCAACCATGCAGGTTATTAAAAAGGTAAACAAGCCAAAGGTATTCAATTACTAACTTGTTGGCCAAAATATCGCTGAAAAAGTTCATTGATATCTTTGATATCCTCTGAAAACTGGCAGGATAAAGCTGCATTTTTAAGGCTACAGGCATGGCCTATTAATAATGCTTTGTATTTCTGATTAACAATAGCTTCATCTATCTGGTGAATTATTTTTATCATATGCAGGGTTGCGTTTCTATCTCTACAGACATAGGGTCTAATTCTACTAAAAATTAAATTGCAAAAATCACCAAACGAAAGGGTGGGTGCGATGATTCGTAGCTGTTTTGATTTATCGTACCGATAATTTGAAGGTATAGGCGTTTTAGCTAATTTCTGCAAGAAAAGTTGCAGCCAATTCATACAGGTCATAGCGGTAAAGGGATCATTCATGCTAGGTGATAAAGCGCGCGCAATGATTTCAACCATTTCATTAATAAAAAAAAGAATGTCTTGCTCTTGATTTCGTTCAGCTCCAAAGGCAAAAACCTTAGTGCATTCTTTTTTTAGGTTTTCGTTTATTATATCGTTTGCATGGATGATTAATAATGCCTCACCTTCCACTATGTAATCTCCCGACTTTGCTTTTATTTCAATCAGTAAGTCATTTTTACAGGCAATGTTAAGTAATGATGCGCCATCCAGTATACGAATATACCCATGACAACTGGCAGTAACCGTTGCATCATATTTTTTTCTATCTAAAGACATTGAGTCTACTATTGGGCCAGCGTATCCAATTTTAGTTGGAAATAGACAGTCAATCTGTTGAGCTAACTCTTCCCCTACTCTTGCTATAACATTAGATATATTTATACTTTCTGGCGTGTGGTGAATAAAAAAGATTAATGCTCCAACACCAATTAAAGTCAAAACCAAGGCAACTATGAGTGAAACTTGAGGTATAAACGGTTTGGTGGTGCCGTCCCCTCCTAGATTAAACAGTGCTAGAAGAACAAATAGACAGTAAAGAAAAACCGAGATAAATATTCCTAAGGTAACTTGATTGGATTTATCCCTCATAAAATTAGAGATAAGACGGGGACCGATTTGGCTTGCTGCAAAAGACACCGCAACGATAGTCATAGAAAAAATCACACCCGCCACCGTAATGATGGATGTAGCAATTGTTGATAAAAAAGTGGCTGCATTTTCAGGCTTATTAGTAAGAGCCCAACCCATTGATGCAAGCCAATCGGGTAGCGCTTTTTGATCAAAGTAAATAGTTAAAACAGATAGAAAAAATGCTGAAACTGCCATCAATAAAGGGATAAACCAATAACTGCTGTGTAGCTTTGATAGACGTCCATCATTTTAGATACCATGCCCCACTCTCCTTGTCATATCTATAAGCCATTTTTAAGAGTGTAATCAGCTTATTTTAAATTTGTGGATAGTTAAAAAATAGATTTAAAGATACTCCTCAGTTTCAATTCTTTAACCGTGTGTTTCTTAAAACTAAAAAGCCTGCTATGCCTGAGAATAAGGAGCCCAGTAAAACTCCCATCTTTACCATAGGCATTAAATAAGCTTCCTCATTATTGTAGGCGAGTGAGCCAATAAATAAACTCATGGTAAAACCCACACCACAAATTAAGGCGATGCCATACACTTGGCTAAGAGTAATGTTTTCTTTTCTTAAAAGTTGCTTATATTTAACAAAATAGCCTAAGGATAAGAAAATTCCTGCTTGCTTTCCAAGAAATAATCCTAGGGCAATGCCTAGAAAAACTGGATGCATAAATAAAGACGTATCAATCCCTATAAAGGAAACGCCAGCATTCGCAAAAGCAAAAAGTGGAAGGATAAAAAAAACGACCCAAGGATGCAAACTATTTTCCAATTTAGCCAGTAAAGACTGTTTTTCTTCATCAGGGATAGTCATTGCAATTACAATACCTGCAAGCGTCGCATGAACGCCTGATTGGAGTACCGCAATCCACAAAGCTATGCCAAAAAACATGAACACAGAAAGACGACGGCATTGAAAAAAATTCAAACCGATTAAAATTAAGCTGAAAAGCAGTGCCAATATAAGAGAGACTAGGGATAAATCACTGGTATAAAAAAGAGCAATAATACCAATAGCAGCTATATCATCAAAAATTGCAATTGCTGTTAACAAAATCTTAAGACCAAAAGGCACACGAGTACCTAAAAGTGAAACAATACCTAAACTAAAAGCAATATCAGTAGCAGTCGGAATTGCCCAACCTTTTAAAAAAACGGGATTGTGTGCATTTATAAGCACGAAGATTAAAGCAGGGATAGCAAGACCACACAAGGCAGTCACAGCAGGAACTAATAAATCTTTTTTATTACTTAAAATACCCCTGTTAACTTCTCTTTTTATCTCAAGACCAATGAGCATGAAATAGATTGCCATTAGGCCGTCGTTAATCCAATGCAAAAGTGATTTTTCTAAAACAAGAGTCCCTACTGAAATACTGGCATGAAGATGTAAAAAGTGTTCATAGATTAGGCGATAAGGGGAATTAGCAACAAGGATGGCAAAAATTGCCGCGATAAATAATAATATGCCGCCTAAAGTTTCTAGATTATGAAAGGATGTGGCTCTACTCATACATACCTACTTTAGATAAAATCTAACCTTGATGTAAGAATAACTCTTTTAGTGATTTACCGTTAGCACAAAACAGCCAATTGCCTTTTGAGGTCTGACTATTAATTAAATTCAAGATTTTTAGATTTTATTAATGTTGGTGGCAATGTTATCTGCAGTAGCTCACAACATTCATATTAACGGGGGGTATAAAAGCATTATTTTCAGGGGTAATTTTTGTAATTTTTAGTGTAGTCAAGTTATTTCACCCAGTGAGGAACCATAGGTCTTTTCCAGCTCTATTGCGTCTTTTTCTGACATAGAACCTCCAAAAATAATTAAAAATCTAACCAGTTCAAAGACCTAGTCCAGAACCACTTAAACTATTAATACAGCTTAATCACCATACTTCCCTAAATTAATTATAGCTACAAATCTGATTTTATCTCCTGATCTGTGAGTAAAACCATTAAAACCATTAAAACTGATAAAAAAACCATTTTTCATAAATTTTCGACAAAACCTAGAACATCGCTCTGGCCGCTTTTGCGGCCCGCCGGATTGTCTTTTGAGTTCATCAGAAAATAATACAGTTATTAGGCTCTGGCTCCGCATTTCGTTGTTGCGTGTTTTCAGGTGAGCCAGAAAAAAAGCTATAGAGTCCGTAACCTATTCCTCCTACTGTTCCACCAACAACCGCCCCAATAAGAGCGGGAACAGCAACAGGTAATACTTTCGCAAGCTGCACTATCCCAAAACCAGCTGCTGAACTAGCCCCCCAATAGGCAGGCAAAGTACCCGTAGCAACCGAATAAACAGCCGCTTGGGTGAAGCGGTAGTGGCAGGCCTTGTCATTCCAGATCATTTCCGACTTGACCGTCTCGGGCAGATACTCGAGCGTAGAGCAGGACAAAAGCAAATGGCGATCCGTCCCTTTCCTAATGGCGGAACTTATGAGGAACCGCTTTCTCCTGAACGAATGAGTCAACTTTGCCTAAATGACATACAACTTGCGGATTTGTCTAAGTTTGCTCACTTATGCGAGAAAGTTTATGGTTTACGGCTTGATATTGAATGGGCAATTCAGGATGAGAAACTTTATTTACTCCAATGCCGCTCAATCACAACGGGAAAAAACCACTGTGAAGCGCCACCACCGCGTGATCCAGGAACTGCACTTCAGCATGTACCTCTGTTCCTTGGTATGAGCCGAAAACAAGTCGAGCAAATTGTTCGCTTACTTAAAACTAGAACTTTTACGAAAGGTGAGACTATCATTATGGAAGGCTCTGGGGGCTCTGCATTTTTTTTAGTAGAATCGGGAACCGCAGTCATTACCCGTAAGGGTAATGAGATTGCGACTTTGATTCCCGGAGATTTTTTTGGCGAGCTTTCTTTAATTGATAGCATGCCCCGTTCAGCCACCGTGACCGCTACAAGCGATATGATTTGCTATGGCCTTACATACTGGGAATTTCGCCCGCTTATCGACCGTAATCCTGCCATTGCATGGAAAATATTGGAGGCACTGACTAAGCGATTACGAGCTGCAACTGCAGATTAAAATAGAGCTGGCATAGAGATATATGGTTTGAGTTCCTTTTCGTTCCAATGATTGTCACACCCCGTTTAGGACAATTTCAAAATACTGAGATCGTTTTATTAAAATTTAAAAAGGCTAAAGTTACTCCAGTTTTATGATCAGGGCTGCTGCTGAACTCCAGGTTGTTGTTGAAGATCGGGCTGTTGTTGAACTGCAGGCTGTTGTTGAAGATCCGGCTGTTGCTGAGTTACTGGCTGTTGTTGAAGATCCGGCTGTTGCTGAACTGCAGGCTGTTGTTGAAGATCCGGCTGTTGTTGAACTGCAGGCTCTTGTTGAAGATCCGGCTGTTGTTGAACTGCAGGCCCTTGTTGAAGATCGGGCTGTTGTTGAACTGCAGGCTCTTGTTGAAGATCGGGCTGTTGTTGAACTGCAGGCTCTTGTTGAAGAT
>JACCWL010000305.1 GCA_013697645.1 Tatlockia sp.
GAATGGTATGACATTCATAGCAATGTTAATACCGCAAGTAGTGTTGGCCTAGGTATTGATCAAGTCCCCAAAATTGTGGAAAAGCGTCTGATTGAGATACTCAATAAGGAAATTAAACTAGTTCAAGAGTCTGTTGAAACTAGCGATGATATGAAAGAAATTAATAATATCGTTTCTGAATTGGTGAAAGAATTAAATTGCATCTTTTCAATCCCGGTAAAACAGGAAAAAAATCAAGAAGATATAATAATTGTTGAGAAAGAAAAGCTAATTACTCAAGAAAAAATGCGATTCTTCAAGCCAAGCAATTTAAAGAACCAGATTAAAGCTGAAGAAATTGATAGGGCTTTGGATATTGTTCGCCCTGGAAAGTATGGCAGTTGCTAAGAAAACAGTGTTAGTTATAAGGTTTGCACCCTGATTATTGTGCTATATTTATATTCACAATGGTTTATAAATGCACTTAATTCCTCTCTCACATTGGATTGTAGAGACTTGAATAGCATTTTCAGGGAGTAAAGTTATGACGCAACTCATTTATTCAGCCTTGCCCCAACCAAGGCGCCCTATGGTCACTGTTCCACCCGTGGTCAGTCTTTCTCAATGTGTCGATATGATGATTAAACAGAATATTGGTGCTCTAGTGGTACGAGAGGAAGATAGAGTTGTGGGTATTTTATCCGAGCGTGACATTGTTCGTTCCTGTATGCACCCCGATTTTGACCTCTATAAGTCTACCGCTTCAGACATTGCCTATAAGGATTTTTCTGTATTAGATATGAATGATCCACTGTCAGAGGCTATGGAAATTATTACCGGTACTAAAAGACGCCATATTTTAGTCGCTGATCAGGGTGAATTAGTCGCAGTTCTTTCAATTGGAGATATTCTTTTCTATATACTTGAGGATAAAAACCGAGTTATAGAGCAACTTGAAAACTACATACATACTTACTAAAGCCTTATGACTATTCGCAGACCCGCAGGTTTGAAATTTTGTATCCTGTTCCACCATTTTAAATTAGCCGCATAGCGCTTGACCTCGAGATGTCCTAAGGGGAGAATTGGATTTCTATTCAGAAAGCCAGATCCAATTAGACGCAATGAAAGGAATACTTGAGATGCGAGCTTCGTTTAAAATTGTTTTGACCCTTCTTTTTTGTGTTTTTACCTCGCTTAGTGCTGCCCAAAGTAAAGTAGAATCCAATCCGCCCAAGCTACACGCCAATTTATTTCTATCCTCTACTTGTCCCCATTGTCAGAAGGAAGATGCGTTTTTGCGGGAATTGCAGTTGCAAAAACCTTGGCTTGAAATCCATCGTTATGTGATCAATTTAGACAAGACAGCTTTGGAGCAGTTTCAAAAAGAATTAAAACAACAAAATTTGGATGACTATTCTGTGCCAGCCTTATTTTTTTGTGATTCACGCTGGGTTGGTTTTGACAAGGCTGAAACCACAGGGAAAGTTATTGAACGAGGTCTGGACTATTGCTACAAGCAAATCTCCAAATCTGGTCATTTAACTCACGAAACAAAAGCAGTGCTAAGACAATGGGCTAACGCAAACCTGCTCGCTCCAGGGTTTATGACTCTATCATCAAATCCCGCGGTCTTTATCCCTTTTGTTGCGCTCACAGACGCCTTGTCGTCTTGCTCACTTTTTTGCGTCTTGGCCTTATTTGCTTTTCTTTGGCTGTATAAAGAAAAATCAGTCATGCTTGGGCTGGGGATTTTATATATTGTTGTCGTTGCTATAACTCATCATTATCAACAGGCCCATACGATTTTTTTCTACCAGGCGCTTAGATGGTTAAGAGCTCCTGCTGTTTTAATTGGCTTAGGTCTCATCGCTTATATATCTCTCATCTATTCAAAGGGTACCAATATACGGCCAGGGCTTAGCCTACCGATTTTGGTCGGGCTAACTGCTTTAGTCGTAGAAGCTTATCAACAAACCTGTTTACCAAATTACGCCCTTGTATTCACGCATTGGCTCGATCTGCAAAGCCTTTCAGTGCTCCAGAGAAAGCTCTATATCGTCCTTTATCACAGCATTTATATAATTCCCTTAGTGCTATTGATGGCTTTTATTATCTATTGTCGTACTCATAAAAAGGTTGAAAAATTAAAGCCAATTTTGGTCTGCCTGGCTTGGTGCTTACTCTTAATTATCGGTATTTTATTAATTGTTTATCCTTTTGGATTATCAAAATTATATCTTTCTGTAGCTTCTTTGCTTATCGCTTTAGTTGCAGCCTGGGAAACGGTAAGAAAATCAAGCCAATTTTCAGGGAAGAAAAGATGACCGAAGCCGATGCAAGACCGCCTTTTTTTCCCATAGCATTTGATGTTGAGGAAGGAAAAACTTATTCTTGGTGCAGTTGTGAAAAGTCCAATACACAACCCCTTTGCGATCGAGGCTGCCAAGAGGCCGTTTTATACCAGGCTATCGCATCAGAAACCGTTTATTTTTGCGCTTGCAAAGAAACAAAAGATCCCCCCCTATGCGACGGTTCACATGCCCGATTGATTAGAGAATACCTGAAAAACAAGGGCACACCGCAAGAATAAGCGTAGGTAAGGCCCCTAAACAA
>JACCWL010000015.1 GCA_013697645.1 Tatlockia sp.
CGCCGACCTACACGTTTTAAATAAAACAAGCCTTGTGCAGCGAGGTGCTTAAGTGTAAATCCATAAACACTGCGCTTCATCAAGGCTACAACTGTTTAGATAACCTGGCTCGCAGCTCCTTTTTAAGTTATTTCAACATTAGAAATACCCTTTAGTTCTACCTCTTAGTCTTACACGCGCTGCCAAAATCGTAGATTACGACAGAGAGCTAAAAATTCGTCACTGTCCTTCCCATTATTTAATTCGACCATCCCTTTATCTATTTTCAGTTTAAGCTGCGTAAAAAATGCGTCCAAGCCCTTTGAATAGCCAATAAATTTGGCATGCATATAGGCATCTTTTACAAATTCTTCTACCTTAAACTGGTCCATATCTTTTAATGATTGCCAGTCTGGAATTAATATCGCTACCGCATCGTAAAGTACTGATGGGCCGCCACCTATTTTTTCATTCGCATCAGTTTTGGAACCATCACTTAAGGTAATTCCACTTATCCGTGGTGCAATAATCGCTATCGTTGCTCCTTCCTTTTTAGCTGCTTTATTTAAGGAGTTAAAAATAGAAGCATCCGCCCCATCTGCAATTAATAACCCTAATTTACGACCGCTAAAAGTCGGGTGGGTATTTTTTAATATGCTCAGTTTTGCAGAGGGTTTTAGGTTCTCAAGCACTGGCTTGCTAGATTCAGCTGGCTTTGGCAATGTTGCTAGACCTAAATTATTAGCAACTGTTGTAGCAAGGGCTTTATCTATGTGAATTAAGTGAGAAACTACCCGAATTCGTATGGCAGCCTTTTCAACCTTAGATAACTCAAAAGTCAGTGCATCTGCGATATGTTTCTGCTCAAGGTTAGTTTGGCTAATAAAAAATTGGCGCGCTTGACTGTAGTGATCAGCAAAACTTTCCGGCCGTACTCTTAATTTTAAGCCTTCATCTTCTTTTTCATAAGATGAAAAACCCTTTGCAGGATCTTCACGTGGCCCCTCATCCCAAGAATTAGGCTCATAATTTACACGACCTTTAGGATTGTGAAAGGCCATATGACCATCTTGCTGGAAGTTTGCAAAAGGGCACTTTGGTGCATTAATCGGGAGATGGGTGAAATTCGGACTTCCTAGACGTTTCAGTTGGGTATCAAGATAGGAGAAATTTCGTCCTTGTAATAGTGGATCATTTGTAAAATCAATGCCAGGAATTATATTTTGAGTACAAAATGCCACTTGCTCTGTTTCTGCAAAAAAATTATCTACACAACGGTCTAATACCAGTCGTCCTACAATTTTTATGGGAACATCTTCTTCAGGAATTAATTTAGTGGAATCGAGCACGTCAAAAGCAAAGTTTTTGCAAAAATCTTCGTCAAAGAGCTGTAACCCAAGCTCCCATTCGGGGAAATCGCCATTTTGAATTGAATTCCAAAGATCGCGTCGGTGAAAATCTGGATCAGCACCGTTGATTTTTACCGCCTCATCCCAGGTTACCGACTGCATACCCTGCTTAGGTTTCCAATGAAATTTTACAAAGGTTGATTTACCCTGTTGATTCACTAGCCTAAAGGTATGTACACCAAATCCTTCCATGAAGCGAAAAGACCGGGGAATAGTTCTATCAGACATGATCCACATAATCATGTGCATGCTTTCTGGTGTCAGCGAGACAAAATCCCAAAAATTGTCATGGGCTGTTTGGGCCTGAGGAAATCCACAATCAGGCTCATCTTTAGCAGCATGAATCAAATCTGGAAATTTGATTGCATCTTGAATGAAAAAAACGGGAATATTGTTACCAACTAGATCCCAATTCCCTTGTTGGGTATAAAGTTTTACTGCAAACCCACGTACATCACGAGCCAAATCAGGCGATCCTTTATTACCAGCAACCGTAGAAAATCGTACAAATGCAGGCGTTTTTTCTCCCTTTTTTTGAAAAGGAGAGGCCATGGTTAGATGGCTTAATGGTTCATAGGCTTCAAAAAAGCCATGCGCGCCAAAACCACGCGCATGAACGACCCGTTCTGGAATGCGTTCATGGTCAAAATGAAAAATCTTCTCACGTAATATGAAATCTTCAAGTAAGGTAGGGCCAGAACCAATTTTCAGTGAATTGGCATCATCGCTTATGGGAGTACCTTGCTGGGTAGTTAGTGTGGAAAAAGAGGTATCAGGAACGGGATGGGTGTCGCCACCTAATCCTTGTAAAAGCTCTTGATCATGAAGTTGGATGGTGTGATATTCGCGCGTTGATTTCTTCACTGAAGAGTTTTTATCGTCTTTCTTTGACATAAAATCGTTCCTTACTTAATCAATGGGAATATGAAAATAAAAAAGTGGATAGATTAGATCTAAGTTACACCTCAAGATAGAGGTGTAACTAGATTTTTAACGATTAGTTAGCGACGTTACAGGTAATCTGAGTGCAATCACGGCAGTTTTTAGAGGCTGCGGCAAATACTTTTGATAAAGAAGCCTGATCTTTTGCTCTTTTTTCATCTGCAGCTTTACCAGCATCGGTATTTGCAGTAGAGGCATTTGTGGTGCAGTTCCATTTAGATTTCAGGTCAGTTTTGGTAGTATCGGCAAAGCTTGTAGAAACTAGAAAAGCTAAACTAGAGCCTATAATTACATTGATTATTTTTTTCATGATTAATTTCCCTTTAAATGAATAATTGATTTAATAAAATTTATAGCGTGTATCTGTATCCCAGCCAATCCATGTTACTTGTTTCAGGATGTTCTCTGAACTTTCTAGTTAATTATAAATTCATCTAAAAGTAAAGGATGTTTTATGAATCAATTAATTAGAGTGAGGTCTGGCCGCTGGCCTCTACAGTTCTAAACTCAAACTTAATGAAAGTTTGGCAGTCAAGCGTAGGTCGGCGCCCCTGGCCCGACAT
>JACCWL010000071.1 GCA_013697645.1 Tatlockia sp.
GGCGCCCCTGGCCCGACATTTCTTACACGCGAAGCCATTGTCGGGCCAGGGGCGCCGACCTACATGTAACTATTAAAACAAGCCTTGATGCAGCGGCAGCGTAATCAAGGTTTTTCACTAACTTAAAATGGCGTATCTTTCCCTGGCTAAACTTCAAATGCAAAATCTTCCTCATTTAAAAATTCGACCTGAGATTCATTATTTTTCTCTGAATAAAGCACCTTATGCAAACCATAAACAGGCAAAGCAAGTAAGGCTACTAAGGCTAAACTAACAATTAATCTAGCAATTAAAATAGGTGCTGCGACAACGCCTGCAATAACTCTAAACGCCGCGTGAAACTCTTCATTGACCGCTACTCGCCATAAATAAGAAGCGACAATAGTAACCAAACTAAGATCCAATAAACCAAAGGCAAACAAACCGGTATATTCCGGATCAAATTGATTACCTCCAATAGTATAATAAGTACTTTCCAATCGGGTGGTCATACTAGATGCCGGTGAAAATAATAATCCCAAATGACGATAGCGGTTTTCATCAATAAATTGGCTGATTTTTTTAACGCCATAAGAATCGATGTCACTTGTACTTAAGGGGTTAGAATCGATACGCAACTCCATTGAATCCATTCGCATTGCAATAATAGGCTGCTGAGCCTCTTCTTCTGAAAGAGGTTCAAACTCATAGTTCACCGCATGAGCAATTAATCGACCCATAATTTGCGAGCCTTTTTCATTAGGCTCGATTTGTTTGTAATGGTTTCCCCCTAAAGGATTTAGAGAAGAGGTGACATCTACAAAAACAAACTCCTTATCCTTAGTTGCTGCATAACGAAAAACCTCACGATAGAGTTCATTCATTGTTTCTTCAACGGCTTGAAAAGTGGTTTTTCTTTCAGCGTGCGCTACATGCGAGAAGCCCGTGTAAATAAAATAGGAGGGTAGTTCGGTAATCGAAGGATAATATTGAGATAAAAGAATTATGCGGCTGAGCTTGGGATTTTCCTCAATTAACTGATCGATAATCAGCTTGTATTCAGCTAACAGCGTCTCTTTTACCTTGTTAAACGCATGGCAAATTTCTGCCTTAGCTTCTTCTGGAGTAAATCTTAGAAAAAACCGTGAAACTGACATTTTTTTTAATAAGCTCTGAGCCAGGGCCTCACGATAATTATTACCTCCTACACTTAATACAACAATGTCAGGCTGCCATTCACTTGCGGCTTCAAGTTGATGAACACGCCGTGAGGGATGGTCCTCGTCTTGGACCACCCTACTTAAATAGGAGTTTTTTGATACTTCTTTGGTTGTCGCTCCATCAACGCCAAACATAGCGAATTGACAAGAATCTGAATCTGTAATGTTAGCAAATGCCTCTGCAGTTTGATGAATCACATTCTTTGTTTTCAAAGCATAGGGGGTTTCGGTTTCTACCCAACACCCATTATCCAAGGTGGAATCTCCGAGTAAGGCTACTTTTTTGGGGGGAGATTCTGAGTTTCCAAGGACTTGTTTTAATCGTCCGGTATGGGGAGGATAATTTGTGCCAATAGAACCTGCGATTGTTTCAACTCTAGATCTAGTCATTTTTGCTCTCGTAAAAAGCAAAGATTATACTTTTTTTACATAATTTGTGCAAGTTTAATCTGGTATCGTAATCATAAAACATTGGTGGATTCGTTTTGAGCGCTTATAGTCTAAATCAATAGTTTCAGCACTGATATCACGCACCTTGTATTTCTCGTTAATGGTTGCTGACAACTTAAACTGCCTAAAATTAGTGGAAAAATACAAAACACCCTTTGGATCTAACAGGCGCATTGCCGAATTAATTAGAAGCTCCTGATCGCGCTGCACATCGAGGTTCTGTTTCATTCGTTTTGAGTTGGAAAAACTGGGTGGATCAAGAAAAATAACATCAAAACGATCCTGGCATATTTTTAACCATTCCAGGCAATCATAAAACACAAATTGATGACGGGATAAATCAATCTGATTAAGCCTAAAGTTATCCTCAGCCCAACATAAATACGTTTTTGAGAGGTCAACATTGGTAGTAAGCGCACCAGCCAAAGCAGCATGAACACTAGCACTCGCTGTATAAGAAAAACAATTGAGAAAACGCGTGCCAGGGGCTAATTGAGCAAAGCGCATCCTTAGCGGGCGATGATCTAAAAACAAGCCGGTATCGAGATAATCGTACAAATTCACCTTCAATTTCGCCCGACCTTCAATCACTGTCATTGTCTTTCTTGTTTGATTCATTTTTTGATATTGATTGCTGCCTTTTTGTGGTTTGCGCTGTTTAATCACCAATTTATCAGGCGAAAGTCCCAAAGCCTGAGGCACGACCTGAATTAGATCAAGGCTTCGTCGTTCAGCCTTGTGCACTGAGATACTTGCTGGGGCTGTATATTCTTGCAATACAGCGTAGTCATTATAAATATCAATTGCATAAGCATATTCAGGTAAGTCAGCGTCATAAACACGAAAACAAGAAATCTGTTCACGTTTTGCCCATTTTTGTAAATGACTTAGATTTTTCTTTAAGCGATTGGCAAGCATTTCTGCGCCAGATGATAAATTGCCATCTTCTTTGTTTTTTAACCGATTATCTTCAACCAGAGAGAAGCAATATAACTTACACTCCAGCGCCCCATTAAATAAAGTGTAGTGTTTGCTAGCCCGCAAGCCTATTGCTTTCGAAAGCATAGGGTTTGAAGTCAAAACAGCCGCTTCCCAACCTTGATAATGTTCATGCAGTGTTGCGCCTAATTGGTGATAAAGCGGAACCAATTGGGTGAGTTCACCTAGTCGTTCACCATAGGGCGGATTAGTAATTATTAAGCCTTTTTCATGAGCGGGTTTACATTCTTTTACCGCGCGTGTCTCAAATTCCACCAGAGGCAATACCCCTGCGCGTTCAGCATTAGCATGCGCAATCGCTATCAGTTTTGGATCATTATCAGAACCACGCAATTTTAGTTTGATAGGCTTAACTAGCTGCAAAGCTTGGGCTCTGATTTTTTCCCACAAAGAAGGTTGATGTTGCACCCAATGAACAATTGCCTGATCAGAGCGCAATAAACCCGGGGCAATTTGTCCGGCCATCATGGCGGCCTCAATAATCAACGTACCAGCGCCACAAAAAGGATCTTCTAATGCATAGCCTTTAGCAGCAAGCTCTGGCCATTTCGCACGAATTAGCATAGCTGCTGCAACATTTTCTTTAATTGGCGCCTCGCCTGCTTTGCTGCGATAACCGCGCTGATGCAAGCTGTATCCCGTTAGATCAAGACTGACAGTTAGTTCATCATTTTTTAAATAAGCATGTAAACGAATCGCAGGATTTTCTCGATCAATGCAAGGGCGCATGTCTTTAAATTGGCGAAAATGGTCGACAATGCCATCTTTGATAACTTGTGCACCATACATTGTGTTTCGTATGTGCGCTGATGAGCCATGAAATTCTATTGCTAGGGTTTTGTCAGCTCTAAATACAGTTTGCCAAGGAAAGAGATTAGCTAATTGATAAATGGCTTGCTCATTGATTGCTTCGCCGCTAAACAAAATGAGCTGAATACGGTTAGCGAGCCTAGTCCAAAGACAAAGGTGATAGATAAGGGCTAAATCTGCCAGACCGTATATGCCTTGAGGGCTCACACGAGTAACCACTAGACCGAGGGCTTTCATCTCTTCTTCAAGCAGATATTCCAACCCTTTTGGGCAGCTAACGAAAAGAGAATAATTCATGATAGGCAAGACCTTAAAAAACGAAATAACGCTTTAGCAGCACCAGTATGCTTGTCGCTTTCTTTTTCATCGACGGCTTTCTTTATGTGTTGACGTAGTGTTTGGACGTCGGCAGGCTGATGAACTTGAATAAACTCAGTTAGGGCCTCCTTACCTTCATTAATCAACTTATCACGCCATTGTTCTATTTCATGAAAATTAGCTGTTTGTGCGCTGTCTTCAGCTACTAATAATGCATAAGCATCTAAAATGGCCTCAGGTTCAGAAGAACGAAGGAGTTTGCCAATTAGGAGTGACTGTCTTTTTTTCGCCCCATGACTTTTGATTCGTTTTGCCTCGGAAATTGCGCGACGTAAATTATCAGTCAAGGGCAGACTATTAAGCCTCTCCTCGCTTAAGGCGATAAGCTCAACACCGAACTGCTGTAAAGCAGCCGCATCTCGCTTTTTCTGAGATTTAGATTTTAGATCTTCCATTAGGAACCTTATTCAACAACTTGAGGACAACAATCAAATACAAACAAAGAGATCTATTTTAGCATCTTTAATCTCGAAAAAGCAGTTCAAAGCGCAACAAGCCTGGTCGCTGAGTTGAAGAAAAAAGATTGATATTGCTTTTCAGCTAGAAGAAAGCTCGAGCTTAGGTTCAACCAAGATTTTTGATCGCGTGCGGAAATAGGTTCGACCTATGGCGAAAAGATTATAGATTAAAATGCAAAGTAATAGTGAGCGTAACCAAGACACAGTTAACTGAGTAAACAAGGGTAAGGTTATGAACACGCCGATACAGCCTGCAAAACTTAAGATTAAGGTTTTTTTCAAAGGGATTTTATTTTGCTGCACAAAGACTAAAGTCGTTAAAGGTTGTTGCATTGCGCCAGCTGTTGTCATGATCGGAAAAGCAACTACAGGTGATACATTTAAGAGAAAAAGCACGCCCTGAACCATTGCAAATAAGCCAATACCGACTGTAGTTAATGCTCCACAAACCATTAAGGCTAAGAAACCAATTAGTAGTTTCCAAGAATGTAGCTCCATTAATTCACCGCCAACAGGCAAAATACGTAGTTGATGGCAAACTAATAAAATAATGATTCCGGTAAAACAATACATCATTGCCAAGCGAATTGCCTGCTTAGATAAACGAGTAACTATTGCGCCCCCAACCAAGCCGCCGATACAAGTTCCAGCGACTAAAGTAACCATCATGGTTAAATCAACATCAACCAATTGCATAAAAAAAATGGACTCGAAAGTACCTGGAATAACCTGGGCCCCGTTATTAACCGCAGGCAACTCATCATCGGGAAAGGTTCCCAATAGTTTTGCTAAGGCAACATTCACGGCAAAACTGCCGATACCTATTGTATCCGCAATAAAAGCAAGTATGCCGCTAAAAATAAGTTTTATATAATCTAGAGAAGATAATTTAACAGCAGGTTGTTGTTTTAGACGATAAAACATAGCAACGACACAAATAAGACTTAGTATCAATATCGCAAGAATAATCAAAGTGAGGGCCATCGTATTCCTAAAAGTGTTTATTTAA
Source organism: Tatlockia sp. (assembly GCA_013697645.1). Lineage (GTDB taxonomy): Bacteria > Pseudomonadota > Gammaproteobacteria > Legionellales > Legionellaceae > Tatlockia. The sequence goes on from JACCWL010000071.1 coordinate 5,304, forward strand.
TTTTTTTAAAGTCATATTCGTTAGAATGGGACTGATTTCCTTGCCTGACCAGACATTATACATTAATGAAAGGGTGCAGCAAATCACAAAATGATTAATTTTTAATCACAAAATGAAGGGGTAGATATTATTCTACAAAAAATAATCAATAGAGCTGCATTTGGAACGTGCTCCGCCTGATGGTATTATTGTGCAAATGATTTAACCAACGCTCACGACAGGCTAACCCTATGGTCAAGCCAAAATCCAAAAGAGCTACGTTAAGATCTGTCTAACTTGAATTAAGGTAACTACATGAAGCGATTTAATTTGATTCTCTCTCTACTTTTTTGCTTAGCAATATCAGGTTATAGCTACAGCGCTCCTATTGTTTTAAAGGATATCCGAGGACAAACTATTAATTTTGAAAGCCTAAAAGGCAAATGGGTATTAATCAATTATTGGGCAAGTTGGTGTCAACCTTGTGTCGATGAAATTGCCGAATTAAATCAATTTTATAAAAAAAATAAGGAGAAGGCTGAGTTATTCGCGGTGAACTTTGACCTTGTACCCTTACCTAGCCAAATTGCTTTAATTAGAAAATACAAGATTAATTACCCAAGCTTACAATATGATCCAGCTCGAGTCTTAGGGTTGGGTAGGATTATTGGAGTTCCCGCAACCTTTGTTTTTAATCCACAGGGTAAGCTTATTGCTACTTTATACGGCGGCCAAACGCAAGAGAGTTTAAATCAGGCTATTAATAAGTCCTGATTTAGTCTGAAAAGTCAGCAATATTCAGCTGAGAGATCCCTCAAATTTATCTCATATATCTATGGAGCTCCCGTTATATTTAGCCAGGGCTGTCCATTTTTATTATGATTGTCGTCCCCGCGTAGGCGGGGAACCATCCAAAAAAGTACACAATGCCACATTTAGGGATGGATCCCCGCCTACGCGGAGACGACACATAAAGGTATCGATACCTCAGGACCCGACCTACTAATTCTGCTCGATGCGTTCCTTGAACCCAGAGCTGAATCTAATCTTTAAACAACCGTGCTCTTTGCGTCTTTGACAATTTTATTTTTAAATGCCAGCCACCTTCTTCAGAGTTTGATTCGCTAATAACAGCATCTAATTGATATAGCTTCGCCCGTAATTTTGCCTCATCGGGTTTAATTGTGATGTCTTCTTCAATGGTTGTACCTAATAATTGGGTGGCCATTGCTTCACGAAGCAGCTCAAGACCTGCGCCGGTTTTAGCAGACACCCAGATTTTGCAACTATCTTCATGTTGATCAATTTTTGGCGGCCAATCTTGCTGCTGATCAATTTTATTAAAGACTTGTATTGTAGGGATCTCAGTTACACCAATTTCAGCCAGTACTTGTTGAACAGCAAGAATGGTTTCACGCCAGAAAGGATCTGAAATATCAATAACATGCAATAATAAATCGGCAGCTTCGGTTTCCTCAAGTGTTGCGCTAAACGCTTCAACTAGCTGATGAGGTAGATCACGGATAAAACCCACGGTATCCGTCAAAATTACGGCACCGGCACCGGCTAAATCTACCTTGCGCATGGTTGGATCAAGTGTTGCAAACAATTGATCGGCCACATAATTCTGTTCGCCTGTTAAAGCATTAAATAAGGTTGATTTACCCGCATTGGTATAACCCACTAGTGAGATGACCGGCATTGCTGCCTTTTGTCGGGCTTGCCTATTTTGATCTCGGCTACGCTTAACTTTTTCAAGCCGTTTGTTGATGTACTTAATCCGCTCCCGTAGTAGGCGACGATCAGTTTCCAACTGAGTTTCTCCAGGACCCCTAAGCCCAATTCCACCTTTTTGGCGTTCAAGATGAGTCCAGCCTCGAATCAGGCGAGTTGAGAGATGTTGTAATTGTGCTAATTCAACTTGTAGTTTTCCTTCAAAGGTACGTGCTCTTTGAGCAAAAATATCGAGGATTAAACCTGAACGATCAACTACTCGGCATTGAAATAAACGCTCGAGGTTACGTTCTTGAGAGGGGGATAATTCATGATTAACCAGGACAATCTCTGCATCATGGGCTAAAACCTGCTCATGAATTTCTTCTGCTTTGCCAAGCCCGACAAAATATTTTGCCTCAGGTGTAGTGCGGGCTCCAAATACACAAGCCATTATTTCAGCTTGAGCAGATAGAGCCAGCTCCTTAAATTCTGCCAATGCTTTATCAGCATCAATACCCGGAAGCGCCAATTGAACCAGAATCGCACGCTCGCCACCTTGTGGACGTTCAAACAAGAGAGCTTTTCCCTAATAAGAAAAACGCTAGTCTGCCACAGATTAGTCGTCCTCTCCAGCATCAAAATCAGGTAATTTCACAGCTCGTGTCGGTACAACTGTTGAAATGGCATGTTTATAAACCATCTGAGTGACTGAGTTTTTCAGCATGAGCACATATTGATCATAGGAATCGACCACGCCGTGTAACTTAATCCCATTGACTAGGAATACCGATACAGGAATTTTTTCCTTTCTTAGCTCGTTTAGAAAGGGGTCTTGTAAAAGATGTATTTTAGACATTGCCCACTCCTTATTATTATTGTAGTCAAGCAAGCATTTTCATAAGAGTAATCGTCCTTCGAAGCTAAAACTTTATACTTTAGCAAAATATATTTATTAAATTTAGACGGTCAGTATAATTTAAGAGCTAATATTGAGTATAACCCTCTGAATTTTTTGATTTAATCTTGCCTTAAACTGTCTGCTTTTTTTTGAGACAATACCACAAATTATTTGAGAGATTTCTTACATCCTGCTCATCCAATCCCTTTAGGACAATAAGCCTAAAAGGACTATACTGATTTCCATGAAGGGATGACACGGATTGTCTGACAGGATGTCAATGTTAGGGACCAGCACAGTGGAAGTGCTTCGCCGCAAGGATGCGGCATCTTTACCCTCCGATAAAAATTCAAAAGCTTATCCTAATTTCTGCCCAGCAGGGTAACCCGGTTATCGCTGCGCGCTAACCAGAGTACGATATACGGGCTAAGCACTAATATTAAATATGAAATCAATATTTAAACAGGGTAGCCTGGTTAGCGCGGTTAGCGATAACCGGGATCTCCGCTTATTCATGCTTAGCTAGAGCTAGATTTCTGCATTGCGGTTTCTTTCAATATTGATGAGTTGTTTAGATAACCCGGTTATCGCTGCGCGCTAACCAGGCTACGAGGTATGGGCTTTGCACTGATATTAAATATGAAATCAATATTTAAACAGGGTAGTTGCTATGCTGAGCCCAGGAAAAAAGATATTGCTAAGAAAGAGTCTCCGAGTTAATTTTAAAACGATTTACGTTAGGCAACGTAATTAACAAAGGAGACTCTTATGGAAAGAGATTATAGAGGAAAGACCGTATTTGTTGGAATAGATGTTCACAAGAAAAGTTATACGGTTTACTGCCTAAGTGGCAGAGAAAAGGTAAAAAGCTGGAGTA
>JACCWL010000089.1 GCA_013697645.1 Tatlockia sp.
ATAAAGCTATTTCAAATTTCGCTGCTGATGACCACTTTTTGTGCTTTGCCATTCTTACCTCCAGTTGGAGGCTATTATCTCTTAAATTTTTACTTTTGTGTGGTCTAAATTATGGGGGTCATTATACAATAAAAACCTATTTTTTTTATTTTTATTGCATGTTGCGTGTTAATTTCTTCACTTTTAAGCTCTTTGTTAATTCCATTTCTAAATACTCTATAGATGGAAGTTTCATTCACTACTGCTGGTAGTTCTGTTAAGATTTTTATTCTTACTTAAGAGAAACTGCATGAATAACCTTATTATTCCAAATTGGCATCCTTTATTTGTGCATTTTACTGTGGCTTTATTTAGCACAGGAGTATTATTTTCCCTTCTTTCTTATCTATTCTTACATTTTAAATTTATCACACTGATGCGTGCACAAGAATTTGAAATTACAGGCCGATGGTGCCTATGGTTTGCGGCTTTAATAACGATTTTGACTGTGGCAGCTGGATTTCATGCCTATTATACTGTTTCACATGATGCGATCTCTCATGCTGCCATGACTATACATCGTAACTGGGCTTTGGCAACGGCAAGCGCCATTTTGCTAGTAGCTGGTTTAATGGTATGGCGTTATAGAAAAAAGAAAAAATTAACCTTAGGATGTATTATTGGTTTATTGCTGGTGCAAGGCTTATTGGTTATAACGGCTTGGCACGGTGCGGAATTAGTCTTTCGCTATGGAATGGGCGTGATGTCATTGCCTCAAACGGAAGAAAATAAACATCACCCTTAAAGGATTAAAACCATGTTGGTCATACGTTTAAAATGGTTCATTGCTTCATTTTTTCTTTTTTGCTCTTTAAATTTATGGAGTCAACATGAGCACCTTGCGGAACCTGCGGCAGCTGCATCTTCCATTAAAGTTGAAATTACATCGCCACAGATTAAAAAGCAGGTCGCTAAAAAACAGAAGTTAAGCGCTAAGGCAATTCCTGTTATGCCTGGTAAAGAGCGAGTAATAAATTTAGTAGTCCAATATAAGATGGTTAACTACGCAGGAAAACTAAGACGTGCAATCTCTGTAAATAATCAAATTCCAGCACCCACTCTTCATTTTAAAGAAGGTGAGCGTGTTGCCATTAATGTTTATAATAAGTTAGATAAAGGAACTTCTATTCATTGGCATGGCATTATTCTACCCTGGCAAATGGATGGTGTAGAAAATGTGAGTCAAAAGCCGATTCCGCCAGGCGGGGTTTTTCATTATCGCTTCACCCTTCACCAATCGGGAACGTACTGGTATCATGCTCATGCCCACGGGCAAGAACAGGAGGGGTTATATGGTGCGTTTGTAATCGAACCAAAAGCACAACCTACCTATCAATATACTAAAGATTATGTCGTGGTGTTATCCGATTGGTCTAACATTCCAGCTGATCAACTCTTAAACAACTTAAAAAAAACTGGTGAGTACTTTACCCCTAAATTTCCTCTGCAGCCTTCGTTAAAGAAATTTATTCAAGATTATCGCGAAGCAGATTCAACTGAGCGAAAAAAATTAATCGATGATTATAAAATGATGCAGCAAATGCGAATGAGTATTTATGACTTAAGCGATGTTGCTTACGATGCCTTTCTCCTTAATGGCCAAACGAAAACCAATCCTTGGAAAGCACCTGTAAAAATCGGAGATACCGTGCGACTTCGTTTTGTTGGCGCCGGAGCCAGCACTATTTTCAGAGTGAAAGTTTATGATACGGCTATGCAAATGGTGCATATTCAAGGTAACGATGTTAAACCCTTTACTATTCGGGATTTTGACATTGCTCCTGGTGAAACTTACGATGTACTTGTCAAAATTCAAAAAAATACACCTTATATTATTTATGCGGAGTCCATTGATACTGTCGGTGCAGCAGTTGGTGCTTTAATTACTACTCCAAATCAACTTATAGACTACCAAAAGGTTCCACCTTTCTCTGAACCACTTCCTGTAACTCGTGAAATGATGGATAACATGATGATGTCGGGAATGGATCATGGTTCTATGAAGATGGATCACGGTTCTATGAAGATGGATCATGGTTCGATGAAAATGGATCATGGTTCGATGAAAATGGATCAAGGTTCTATGCCAGTAAATAAGAAATCTTCTTTCATGAAACATGAAAAAGAGATGCCATCCACAATGTCCCATAACCCAAATACTGAATCAAACCAGTCATTCTCTACCCTGAAAACCAAAAAATCCCCCTCAATGGCTATGACTAGTAATCGGGGTGTTAAAGAAAAAAACCAAACGTCAATGAGGTATTCAGAAAAATCACACCCTATACAGTCTATGAATAAAACTAAAACCGCTTCTTTAAATCACTCAAAGGGTACAAATAAGAAAGGAATGTCAGAGGAAATGCAAATGAATCACTCCATGAGCATGCCCACTGAACCCTCTATCATAGGAGACTCCATTGTTCCTATGAGTAAAAGTTCAAATTCCACAACCAGTGGCACCAAATACCAAGGTTTGGTTGCGGCTATTAAGACCAATGATTCAAAAAAAGCGGTTGACGGAGTCATTCGTATGGAGTTATTTGGTTATATGGAGCGTTTTATCTGGTTTATTAATGGACTACCAGAGTACAAAGCAAAACCCATTATTGTTGAACCTGGAAAACGCTATCGGATAATATTTACTAATAATTCGATGATGCGTCACCCTATGCATATTCATGGTCATTGGTTTATTTTACGGATTGGCCAAGGAGAATATGATCCTTTATTGCATACCATCGAAGTGCCACCTGGGGCAACTGCTGTAGCGGATTTTGATACCGATGCCAGTGGCCAATGGTTTTTTCACTGCCATCACCTTTATCACATGTTGGCAGGAATGGCTCGTGTATTTCAATACCAGACTATTATTGATGTTGCAAAAGGGGTTCAAAAACCAGAGCATGAAATAGCAGAAACTCCCTATTACAATAGGCCTATCGTTAGAGTTGATGAGCAAATCCCTATTGATTTATCGTTAGTTAATCATCCGATAGGTCATCATGCAGGTCTTTTCCTAGCTAATTTTTTAGATATTAGTGAAGATCCCTTTCATAATATTCAAGAAGCCAGTTTTAGAGGCTTATATGGTTCTGATTACAACAAATTGGAATTGTACAGTGAAGATGCTGAAATTAATAAAGGCAAGGTTGAATATGCCGATCTGGATATTTTCTATTGGCGTTTAATTAGTCAATTTTGGGCAATTAAAGGAGGTGTTAATTATTTTTATCGTCCAGGTGGCCCTTATTGGCAACCCGGTATAGGGATTGAAGGATTAGCCCCTTATTTTATAGATACCAATATCCGCACTTATTATTTCAAAGGCAGTGTTAAATTTGATGTGGAATTATCAAGGGACACGCAACTTGCTCATAATTTCTTAATAAGAACTGGCATTAGAAGCATTTTAGCAACTAAAACAATCGAAAAAAATGAAATTGGAAAGGGCTTGAATTTAATGCGCTTCACCATAAGACCTTATTATCGATTAGCACCTGGTTTCAATGTTTTTATAGAATATGAGCATGATGAAAACTATGGCGCCTTAAGGCGAATTAAACAGGCTAAAGAAGAGGCAACTAATGAAGACAAAATTGCTTTTGGACTATCTATTTTATTTTAATTTAGCAGGAAAATAATACATTCGAAAAATTGCATAATAATTATATGTCATTATCTTCACTTTTAAGCTCTTTTGATAATTCTACTTCTAATTCTTCTATAGATGGAAGTAATGTTTTTATTTCTTTGGGTAGCAGCTCTGTGAGCTTATACTCAGCAAGACCGATGGGTTTACTCATATCTCTTAATGCATATTCGGCAAGAACACCAACTTTTGAACGACACAAAATTAAACCAATTGATGGGTTATCACCGGGTTGACGAAGTAGATCATCAACAGCTGATAAATAAAAATTCATTTTTCCTGCGTACTCTGGTTTAAATTTTCCAGACTTGAGCTCGACAACGGCCTAGAGTGTACGTCGGGGCTGTTTTCGGTCAAGATTAGTTCCCACTTCAATAATGTAGTTGTCATTAATTAGCATTTCATTTAATATCGCTAGCAATACAAGGCCAAAACTGCCTTAATATCAATAAATGGTTCCGCCTCTAAGCATTTTGTTAATTATTTGCCTATTATTTTGATTGCAGTCTAAAATCATGCCTATCAGCTTTATCAAATTCATCATAAAGTGAATTGTGGCGTTGAACATTGTGGGTCACCCAGATTTCTTGTACTAATTCATTCTCAAAGGATATATCTCCTGCAGGAGACATAATTTCCGCAAGTAAATTAAACACACATTGTGAATATACTTCACTTGAAGATCTGGGCTCTGTTTTTGGATAACCAGAAATATTCATAATGGAGATACCATTGGCTATATTGATAATTTGATCATGCTTAGATCCCGCAACATTTCCACCGTTAGATATCGCAAGATCCACCACAACAGCATGGGGTGGTAAAAAACTTAAGCTTTCTTCATCAATTAACAAGGGGGCTTTTTTCCCGGGCGTTCTTGCTGCTGTTATCACTATTGTTTCTTCAGCTAAAAATGACTTAATAAAGCTCACCTGATTTTCAGCATCAGGTAAGGCATAATATGTTATTCCAGCGGCCTCAAATTCTGCTCTGAAACATTCTTTTCTACCAAAAACTTGAACAGGAACTTTATTTTTTAATGCTTCATACGCAGCACTAATTGCTGCAGCGCCAGTACCAACAACGGTTACTTTTACTGGTTTCTTGCCTTGAAAATGTTTTAAAGCATCATAAAAAGCTAACCTACCTGCAATACGACTCATTGCAGCCTGTGCATTTTTTGGATCATGGATAGAGATACTTTTAAATAAATCGAATGACAACGTTGTAAGACCCAGTTCTTGCCAAGCAGCAATATGGTTATCAGCTACAAATGGAAATAAAAATCCTAACATGGCTGTATTTTCATGAAAAAATTTATTTTCCATCAACTCTCGTTCCTTACTCGGACGAAGAACTCTTACAATGAAGGTATTGGCAGGAAATCCAGATGATGTTAATGAAAATAGTTCAGCGCCAGAATATATATATTCATCATTAGTAAATCCGGCTTTCAATCCAGCATCTGTTTCAACCAGTACTCGATAGCTTTTAGCAACTAGCAGAGCCACGGTTTTCGGTGTTAAAGCAACTCGTCCTTCACCATGAAGTGATTCTTTAACTACTAGAATTTGTTTAAAGCTCAACATCACTAATCATGCACTCCCTAGTTATTGCTGTTACAGTACTTAAATTGGAAATTTATCAATTTTTTCATTATATATCTCTTGCGCGTCAGCAAGTGACAGTTTCGAATATATCTCCAGTGATTGTCTAGTTTCATGACCTGAATACGGTTGAATAAGCGCATCATCAATACCTTGTTTCTTTAACCAGGTAAATAGAAAATGCCGCAGCTTATGTGGGGACATAGATTGTTGTATTCCAGCCTCAGTCGCATAGTCAGCTAAAATTTTTCTTATTCCACGTGTAGTAAAGGGTTTTTTCCGATTCGACTCAAACAGATAAACAGCACCTTTAGCAAGCTCCGCATTAACAAATAACATAAGTGTTTCTCTAAAATCATGTGGAAAAGGTACAATGCGATCTTTAGAGCCTTTACCTTGATTGATCCTGATTTGGTTTCGGTCAAAATCAATGTCATTTATTTTTAAATTCACTAGTTCTTGAACCCTAATTCCTGTGTAAAGTAATATCTTAATCAGTACCATATGCTTTGTATTTCTAGTTTGCCATACAATATTATAATATTGCTTCAATTCCTCCTCACTGGGCACGTAAGGTAGTCGCTTGGCTTTCGTTGTGACTTCAACACCAAATTCTTCTCGAATTTTTTTAAATAAATCTCTTAAATAAATATAATCAGGACGTTCATTACGTAAAATTTTACTGATTTTTTTTACAATATCTTTGGTAGGGGTTCTCATACCATAGCTCCTGCTGACACCAGTTTAATTATCAAACGCTTTGTTAAATCCACTTCAAAGCTGCCATATGGATTAATGTGTAAATAAAATAAGGCGGTTAGGGCTCTATAATCATCTTCACCTAATAGGTTTATCCAATATTCATCAAGTAATAATTCCTCAATTAGCAAGGTGTTTATGTATGAAATACTTGTCTGAAGTAAGTGCAAACAAAGCATTGAGATTTCTTGGTCATCGCGAGAGTTTGAAACAATTTCTCCACTTTTTCCGTAATACACAAAGTCATTTGCACCATTCCAATTTTCTACAACATTTAAGCCCGCATTAATTTGTTGTCTAAGCTCAACTGAATGGAGATAGCGACATAAAAAGATTGTTTTTACTGCTTTTCCAAGCTCCATAAAGGCTTTAAACGTTGGATGTTGATAGTTGCTTCTGGCAAATTTTCTGATAATCGTTTCTGCAGTTGCCGTACCTAATTTTAGTGCAACTCCATGTTTGATCATTTCGTTGTATTGTTCTTCTATGAGATCCCAATTAATGGTGCGTGTAGTAATTTCTTTGATATTTTTAATTTGGAAATCATCTGTGGGAAGATAAAGTTTTTGATTGCCTATGGTTTTGTATCTCGGGAGGAGATCGAATTGTTCAAGATAGCTTAAAGCAAAACCCAGCTCACTTTGGCCATGGCTATCCACATATTGTGATTCAATCTCCATCTGGGTTTCTTGATCCATTATTCCTTGTAACATCGATGCTACTTCAGATGAAGTACATGTTTTCATCTGTGAGTAAACACAGATGTATTGATCACTGACATGCCAGTAAATCATTACTCCACTACTGTGGTGACGTGGACTCCACTCTGTTAACAAATTTTTGGTGAAACACCCAAACTGTTTTGAATCTGCAGCACAAGCTGTTGAAACTGATCTCCATATTTTAGGGTTTCTAATTCTAAAGATAGAATTAACAACTGTATTAATTGCTTCACGCAAATCATCTTTATTGAGGAAAAAATTTTTAATATGGCGCATTTCTTCAAAAGTAACTGCACCTTTAGATGCTCCAGCTGTTCGTTTAAGCCCAGCATTGGTGCCAATAGCAAAATTACATAATAATAGTCGCTTTCGAATCGTTTCACGATCCAAAATTTCACGATTACCGGCTGTGCTAAAGCAATTTGTAAAGTTTTCACGTAAATCGACTTCTTTTAAAATATCTAATAAATCAATAACACCCCACTTTGCAAGAACCGCTTCTTTGAGTCTTTGAATAAATTTAGGCTCCTCAATCTTTACTAAAGGTGAGAGCTCAATCCAGGGTTTACCTTTCTTTTTAACAATATTAACCAATTCATTTTTAGGAAACCCATTGTCAAGCTGCCTAATATTTTGGCTCATCTCTTCTTTAATTTTATTGGTAAAGTCTTTTGCTAATAATGGAGTATCCATTAAGGAAAAATATTCCTCGAGTTTCTCGTCAAAGTCCTTTGGCAAATCATCAACAGGATCACGGTATTTAAAAGCACCACTCACCCATACTTCTTTATGCTTCAATTTAAGTCGTAATAGTTTGAAAATAGCGCACTCATAATTTTTTCTCAAAACTCTTGAATTATTAAGGTCATCCCTGTCATTTATTTCTTTTTGCTGCTGTTTACTAATCAAGCCATAAATTGGCACTTCCTCTTCAATCGGATAGTATTTAAGCTTGCTCTTCTGATACCGCTTTATTAATGTTAATGCCTCTAAAAACGCTGTGTTATTAGAATGAAATTTTAAACAATCAATGATGCTAAAAATACTATGACGATAGGAGTTAGAGTATCTTTTGATAACAGATTCTCTTACCTTTTTTTTAATTTGACGAGCAAAGTCTCTTGTTTTAATAATATGATCGATTGTTTCTTGAGAAACAGATGGATATACAACCTGTTCAATAATTCCTTGAGGAAAATCTCTATTTATTTCAGCAAGTGAATATAATGAGTCTAAGTCTCCTAATCTCTTGCCTATTTCTTTATTTAATTGTTCTTGTTTTTTATCTGCAGTTTTCTTTATTTGATGGATAAAATACAGTAAATGTTCAATTAAATTATCCACAGCTTCTTGATGACGCTGGAAACAAAATATTATTGCCAGAGAGTAACGACTCATATCTGTTCGGCGTTTAGTCCTTTCCGGGGTGTCGGTGTAAAACCGTCGTCTATAAACATTCCGTTGTTTTATATTGATGTCACTAATAAATCCAAATGATGAAACTGGCAACTGTTTTAATATTTCAAGGCGTTTGATTTCATTCGCAACGCCTTCTTTGCTTGAATCGCTAGAATCTTGTCGTAAAAATTGGCAAACTCCATCGAAATCATCGCTAGTTAACAGGTAGTCATCGATGTAGTTTTTATCCTTATCTGATAATAAACTTTCAATTTGAGAAAATACCCGTTGTTCTTTATCAGTTTTTGCATTTTTGATTACATCAAGCAAGATTGCTTCAAATGGGATCTCAACTTTCATTCCTTTAAGGTAGGTACAGAGTTTAAATCTTAATGCCTCATCATTTTTTTCTTTAAAAATGTTCGCAATTAAAAACTCATGAAGCAAAGGACAATCTTTATCAAAATTCTTGAATTCAAAATACGCTCTGATTTCTTGTTTATATCGATTAATAATGCGCCCTTGTCTAAAAAAAATGAACAGTTCTTCATGTGCAATTATCTCTTCTGATAAAACAATCCCATGTTCTATTAAATCAAGGGGAAGCATTTTGATATCTTTTGGAAAACTTGCCGTATTCTCAAACCACTTAAACAGTAAAAGATAAGCTAGGCGTGACAATCCTCGTTTTTTTTGAAGCAATCGTTTTTCGTGTGGATGTACCTGCCAAAAGTGATTAGGCTCTATATCTAAAATTTCTTGAGTCAACATCAATTAATCTTTAAGCAGTGATTTTTTAAAATGATTTTCTTTTGCTATAGCAATAGCTTTGCGTAAATGGGCTTCTAAAATTTCTTTTGGCGGCATCTCAGTTAGATATTGGGCAACATGAATGCCTGTTTTATCCATCTCAAGGTATTCAATATCATCGTGGTCTTTCCCTGCACAAAGAATAATTCCCATCGGCTTGCCTTCATGTTGAAAGCGCTCGTTTTTATCAAGCCAGTTAAGATACCATTCCATTTGACCTTTATACGCTGGATCAAAATCGCCTAATTTCAATTCTATCGCAATCAATCGAGACAAGCGTCGATTGAAAAACAACAGATCTAAATAACGATCTTTTTTACCAGTGCTCATTCGTTTCTGACGAGCAACAAAACAAAAGTCAGTACCCAATTCTTGAAGAAAATCTGTAATATTATTCAGAATTAAATTTTCTAGATCTTCTTCTGATTGACATTCATGAGCACCGATAAAATTCAGAAAATAGGGCTCTTTAAACGTAAGCTCTGCTGTCATTTCATCAGTTTTTTTTAATTCCTCCAATTGCAATTTTATGACACTTTCAGGCTGCTTACTAAGAGCTATCCGCTCATATAACATACCATTCAATTGTTTTTGCAATGCACGAACGCTCCAACGCTGAACACGACACATTTCAGCATAAAATTCACGCTTCAAAATATCCTCAATAGCACAGATTAGAACAAAATGAGACCAGGACAATTGTCTCGACAGTGTTGAGACAATCTCACGATTAGGGAATGATTTAGCAAATTTGATCATTCTGAACAGATTAGGTCGACTGTACCCTTTGCCATAGCTAAGAGCAAGATGGTTGGATAAGGTAGCAACAATGGTCTCCCCATACTCAGCACGCTCTGACTTTAGTATTTCATCATCAATACGCTTTCCAATAAACCAGCAAAGAAGTGCTTGTGTTGCGTTGTATTCATGAGCAATATGATTTCTTGCCTCATCAATGAGTGTGCTAATATCTTTGATTAGCCCATCAGGGATATTATGAGTCACCACTGTAGAGCCTGTTTTGTGATTCATTTTGTTATCATTCATTTTCATTTCCTTTAATAGTTCCCATAATGCTAAGAAACGGAACTATTTATTGATATTAAGGCAGTTTTGGCCTTGTATTGCTAGCGATATTAAATGAAATGCTAATTAATGACAACTACATTATTGAAGTGGGAACTAATCTTGACCGAAAACAGCCCCGACGT
>JACCWL010000122.1 GCA_013697645.1 Tatlockia sp.
CGTTTAAATAGGAAACTCAGGTAGGTAGCCTGGTTAGCGCAAAGCGATAACCAGGATCCCCCGATAAGCACACGTAGGTCGGCCCCCCCTTGCCCCACATTTCTTACCCGTTCTGCCAATTTCGGGCCAGGGGCGCCAACCTACGTTAGAGTGTTCCACGGATAAGCCTCCTAGAATTAGCAGGTAGGCTTTTTCCTTAAAGGTGCTATTGGCCCCCGGGCCTGGAGATCAATTTTCCCTAACTTGCAGGTTCTAATTCACAATACCCTGCAACTTCAGTAGAATGAACAGCAATTTTAAGGACTAGAGGTTATTATGGCAATGGGCACACATACAATTGATTTCCAGCATTTAGGTATGAAAGACCTAGAGCGAGTTGGCGGTAAAAATGCTTCTCTGGGCGAAATGATAAGCCATTTGTCCTCTACAGGTGTTACAGTTCCCACCGGTTTTGCTACAACAGCCGTTTCTTTTCGTGAGTTTTTAGCTAATGACGGTCTCGATAAAAAAATCTATCCCTTATTAGATACTCTTAAAGTGGATGATATTGCCCAATTATCAAAGGTTGGCAAAACGATTCGTGAGCTAATTATCAATCAACCTTTCACAGCTGAGTTCGAAAATGAGGTCCGTGAAGCCTACCTTAATTTGACTAAAACTATCGGCCATAACAATTTTAGTGTTGCTGTTCGCTCATCGGCGACCGCTGAAGATTTGCCAGAAGCATCCTTTGCCGGCCAGCAGGAAACTTTTTTAAACGTGCGCGGAATAGATTCTATCTTTATTGCGATTAAAGAAGTGTTCGCTTCTTTATTTAATGATCGTGCAATCAGTTATCGAGCGCATCATAATTTTGCCCACCATGAAGTAGCCTTATCAGCAGGTATTCAACAAATGATTCGCAGCGATCTTGCTGCGAGCGGTGTTATGTTTACGATGGATACCGAGTCTGGTTTTGACCAAGTTGTTTTTATTACCTCATCATATGGCTTAGGTGAAATGGTGGTACAAGGCGCTGTGAATCCTGATGAATTTTATGTCCACAAACCCACTCTAAAAGCTGGAAAACCTGCGGTAATTCGTCGAATTCTCGGGTCAAAAGCACAAAAAATGATTTATTGTGATAATGCCAATGTTAAAACAGAAGAGGTAGATGCTGTTGAGCGAATGCAGTTTTCTTTGAATGCTACTGATATCGAAATCCTGGCGAAACAAGCCCTTATTATTGAAGAACATTACGGCCAGCCTATGGATATCGAATGGGCAAAAGATGGTCAAAACGGTAAGTTATATATTCTGCAAGCTCGCCCTGAAACTGTTAAAAGCCGTTCTAATAAACAAGTTTTAGAGCGTTATTCCCTAAAATCAGAAGGCAAAGTTTTAAGTGAAGGACGAAGCATCGGCCAACGAATCGGTCAGGGTCGTGCAAGAATCATTTCGGATGTTAGCGAGATGGATAGAGTTGAAGCAGGTGATGTTTTAATTTCTGACATGACAGATCCTGATTGGGAGCCCGTCATGAAAAGAGCCGCAGCGATTGTCACCAATCGGGGCGGTAGAACCTGCCATGCGGCAATCATTGCCCGTGAATTAGGAATACCTGCTGTTGTTGGCTGTGGTGATGCTACTAAAACCATTCGAGATGGTGAGGAAGTCACAGTAAGCTGCGCTGAGGGCGATATCGGTTATGTTTACCAAGGTTTATTGCCTTTTGAGCGAGTTCAACTTGATGTGAATACCATGCCTGAATTACCGATGAAAGTAATGCTCAATGTGGGTAATCCTGAACGAGCCTTTGCCTTTCAATCCGTCCCCAATGCCGGAGTAGGATTAGCGCGTTTAGAATTTTTGATTTCAAATACTATTGGTATTCATCCTAAAGCGTTGTTGGAGTTTGACTCTTTGCAGGATAAGAATTTAAAACAAGTCATCGCTGATAAAACGGCAGCCTATGACTCACCAGTCGAATATTATATCGAGCGATTGAAGGAAGGAATTTCTACAATCGCCGCTGCTTTTTATCCAAAACCTGTGATTGTTAGGCTTTCTGATTTTAAATCGAATGAATACGCTAATTTAATCGGTGGAAAAAATTACGAACCCCATGAAGAAAATCCGATGTTAGGTTTTCGCGGTGCTTCACGCTATATCTCAGAAAATTTTGAGGATTGTTTTGCTCTTGAGTGTCTAGCGATTCGCCGGGTTCGTGAAGAAATGGGTTTTAAAAATGTTGAGGTCATGATTCCCTTTGTTAGAACCGTTGCGGAAGCCAAGCAAGTTATTGAAGTGCTCAAAAAACACGGACTAGAGCGTGGTAAAGAAGAACTACGCGTTATTATGATGTGCGAAGTGCCTTCCAATGCTCTACAGGCTAGTGAGTTTTTAGAGTATTTTGATGGTTTTTCCATTGGCTCAAACGATTTAACCCAACTTACCCTTGGTTTGGATAGAGATTCAGGACTCGTGGCAGCTCAATTTGATGAGCGAAATGAGGCAGTTAAAATGTTACTGCATATGGCCATATCTGCCTGTAAAAAAGCAGGAAAATATGTCGGAATATGCGGCCAGGGACCTTCTGATCACCAGGATTTTGCGCATTGGTTGATGCAGGAAAAAATAGACAGCGTTTCCTTAAATCCTGATTCAGTATTAGAAACCTGTTTGTTTTTAGCGAAGCAAGATGCTTCTTCATAAGAAGTGGAAATGTCGGGCCAGGGGCCCGACCTACACTATGCTGATTGCTGGGCTTTTTCCAAACTTAGTTTATGCAGAAAATCTCAACGGCCACTTTGATCCTATTGCTCCTGTCATACTTTGGGTAACCCTTGTCTTTTTCTTCGCCGTCATCGGGCGCTTTCTTGCTGAATATTTTAAGCAACCCGCAGTTCTGGGTGAATTACTAATGGGGGTAGTGGTTGGTAACCTTTGTTATTTCTTTGGCCTAGATTTAGCTGTTGTTTTACGAGAAGGTCCCTCCATTTTTAATATTCTGCGCGATCTACTTGCTGATATTCCTCTTGCCGAGGCGGTGAATAAATCCATTCCAAATAGCTATTATGCAAATCAAATGATTACCGCTTTAAGTTCGAGTCAGGGTATTGATCTGATTAAAGTTGCCTATGTTCTTGATATTTTTTCTCGTTATGGCGTGATTTTTTTATTATTCAAAGTAGGACTAGAAACCTCCGTTGCAGAAATGAAGCATACTGGCAGAGAAGCTATGCAAGTTGCCATACTTGGCGTCATTGCACCGATTATTCTGGGTTTTGTGGTTGCCTATCTGCTAATGCCTGATGCGGGTTACAACGCTCACCTCTTTGTAGCTGCAACTTTATCAGCAACAAGCATAGGTATTACCGCGCGAGTACTTTCTGAGATGAAAAAATTACGCACACGCGAGGCGAAAACCATTCTCGGCGCGGCCATGATTGATGATATTTTGGGGCTGATAATTCTAGCTGTTGTCAGCTCAATGGTGATCTCAGGCGTGGTGGACTTGATGATGATTCTGCAGATAATTTTTTCAGCGGCTCTCTTTTTTACAGGAGTTCTCCTCCTTGGCCCTTGGCTTATACGCAAAGCGGTACGAATTTTTCGCTTTTTAGAACTTTGGGAATTAAAGTTATTCATAGCCTTTACCTTTGTCATGACGCTTGCCTGGCTTGCAACTGTCGTTCACTTAGCGACAATTATTGGGGCTTTTGCGGCGGGCCTTATCTTGCACGATGATTTTTTTGATTCGCCAGAATGGTCCAATACCTCTTCGCAAAAGATTAAAACACTAATAGCTCCCTTAGAAGCTATTTTAACACCCATATTTTTTATGCTGATTGGTATTCAGGTGAAAATCGAAACCTTTATGGATGGCCAAGTATTATTAATATCTAGCGGACTTCTCCTCGCTGCAATTCTTGGTAAACTAATTAGTGGCTTAGGCGGCAGCTCTAAAGATGATCGTCTGTTGATAGGTATCGGAATGTTGCCTCGAGGTGAAGTGGGATTGGTTTTTGCCTCGATCGGGAGGACGCTCGGAGTAATGTCTGATAAGCTTTTCTCAGCCGTTGTATTGATGGTTATTGTGACCACATTTATTGCTCCAATTCTGTTAAAAGCGAGGTATGCGCAAAATTTAAAGGGTGAACCTCTATGAATTTAAAACCTGCTTTCATTTTGGCTGAAGTTCGGCGTGCCTTAGCAGAAGATGTAGGCGAGGGCGATGTCAGTGCAGCTTTATTGCCGATTCATTTAGAGGCCCATGCCGATCTTATTTCGCGTGAACCCATGTTAGTCTGTGGCATCCCTTGGGTTGAGGCGATTTTTGCAGAGGTCAATCCCGCCATTAAATTGAATTGGTTGGTCAAAGAGGGAGACTGGTTGTCAGCGCCTGCCACTTTATGCCAGATTAAAGGACCCGGCGCTGCTATTTTAACTGCTGAACGTAGCGCTTTAAATTTTTTACAAACCCTGTCAGGAACAGCGACAAAAACACATCACTATATAATGGCATTAAAGGGTAGCAAAACTCGTTTACTCGATACGCGCAAAACCCTTCCAGGTTTAAGGCTTGCCCAAAAATATGCTGTCAACTGTGCTGGAGGAGTCAATCATCGCATGGGTTTATACGATGCTTACTTAATCAAGGAAAATCATATTATAGCTTGTGGATCGATAACTAAGGCCATTGAGCTAGCCAGGCGTTTACGTAGTGATTTGATGGTTGAAATAGAAGTGGAAACGATTATAGAGTTAAGTGAAGCATTAGCGGCAAAACCCGATAGGGTTTTGCTAGATAATTTTTCCCTAACGATGCTAGAAGAGGCGGTATTGCTATCTAAGCCTTATGGTTGTGAGTTGGAAGCTTCTGGGGGTATTGACTTGACAAACATCGAAGCGATTGCCCAAACAGGCGTTGATTTTATTTCAGTTGGAGCGATTACGAAGTCAGTACAAGCCATAGATTTAAGTCTATTAATTAGAGAAGTTAAATGAATCCACGAATTGTTTTTACGGGTGGCGGTACTGCTGGCCATGTAACGCCCAATCTGGCATTAATAGAAGCCTTACAGAAAGACGACTGGCAAATTGATTATATTGGCTCTGACGATGGTGTGGAAAAAGCAATGCTTGCCTCTGTAAATATCCCCTATCATTCTATAAGCACTGGAAAACTACGAAGATATTTCAGTTGGAAAAATTGTATAGATCCTTTTAAAACTTTTTTTGGAATAGGTCAGGCTTATCGCTTATTAAGAAAACTAAAAGTCGATATTGTCTTTTCAAAAGGCGGCTTTGTTGCCTTTCCCGTAGTCGTTGCTGCTTGGTTAAACCGAATTCCCGTTATAGCTCATGAATCGGATCTAAGTCCTGGACTTGCTAATCGACTTAGTTTTCCCTTTGTGGATAAAATTTGTGTAACCTTTGCAGCGGCCAAACAACATTTTAAAAATCAAGCTAGGGTCGAAGTAACAGGAACGCCAATTCGTCATGAATTGTTTAATGGTTCGAAGGAAAAGGGTTTGGCTCTCTGCGGGTTTAATGATGCCTTGCCTTGCCTGCTAGTGATGGGCGGTAGTCAAGGCTCATTGCGACTCAATAATGCCTTAAGGGCAGCTTTACCAGCTTTGTGCAAAGATTATCAGGTTATCCATTTATGTGGTAAGGGTAAGGTGGATAAGGCTTTTCTTAATCAAGAAGGCTACCACCAATTTGAATATGTCAATAAAGAATTGGCAGATCTTTTTGCAGCTGCAGAGCTTATTGTCTCGCGTGCCGGTGCTAATTCGCTTTATGAAATTCTTGCTTTGCAAAAACCACATGTGCTTATCCCTTTATCATTGAAAGCTAGCCGAGGTGACCAAATTCAAAATGCCCGCTATTTTAAACAACAAGGAATTAGTTGTGTCATTGATGATGAATCCCTAACAACTGAAAATTTTTTGCAAGCCATTAGCGAAGTTAGTCAGGCTCGTGAGGAAATTATTAGAAAAATACAGAACCTAAATATCGAATCCGCAACGTTGAAAATCATAGAGCTCATCAAGGAGCAGATACATGTTGAATCCCCAGAAACTGTCTGACTTTGTAAAAGAGACGTGGCAGGAAAAGATACTGCCAAGTTTATGTGAATATATAAAGATTCCTAATAAGTCCCCTCATTTCGATAAGGAATGGCAGGAACATGGCTATATGGAACAGGCAGTTAATCACGTTGCTGAGTGGTGCAAAAAAAATGCACCTGCGAACATGACCTTAGAAATTATCCGCCTACCGGGCCGAACTCCTTTGCTCTTTATGGAAGTGCCTGGCAAAACCGATCAGACCGTTCTTCTTTATGGACATCTTGATAAACAACCAGAAATGTCTGGGTGGGATGAGGGTTTAGGTCCATGGATTCCGGTTATTAAAGATGAGCGTCTGTTTGGTCGTGGAGGAGCTGATGATGGCTATGCAGCCTATGCTTCGCTAACCGCAATCAAGGCATTAGAAGAGCAGGGGTTGGGGCATGCTCGCTGTGTCCTAATTATCGAAGCTTGCGAAGAAAGTGGCAGCTATGATTTACCTTATTATATCGAGGCTTTAAAGGAAAAAATCGGCGAGCCTTCTTTGGTGATTTGCCTAGATTCCGGTGCTGGAAATTATGAGCAATTATGGATGACTACGTCTTTGCGCGGTAATGTCGTTGGTGAATTATCTGTCGAACTTATCTCTGAAGGCGTTCACTCGGGTAATGCAAGTGGGATTGTTGCTGACAGTTTTCGTGTCGCAAAACAGTTAATAAGTCGAATAGAAGATGAGCAAAACGGTGAGATCAAATTAGCCGACCTTTATTGTGAAATTCCGCGCGAACGGTTAGAGCAAGCTCAAGCCTGTGCCAAAATTCTAGGCGAAAACATCTATTGTTGTTTTCCTTTTCACAGTGGCGTTCTGCCTGTTGCGAAGGATAAAAAAGAACTAATTTTAAATCGTACCTGGCGTCCAGCGTTATCAATCACAGGTGCAGAAGGATTGCCGGCAATTGCTGATGCTGGCAATGTACTTCGACCCAAAACAGCATTTAAATTATCAATGCGTATTCCACCGCTTGTTTGCCCAAAAGAAGCGGCAGTTGCAATGCAAAAAGCATTAACCGAAAATCCACCTTATCATGCAAAAATTTCCTTCAATGCCGATGAAGGCGCCTGTGGCTGGAACGCACCGCAATTAGCAGATTGGCTGGCAAAAGCTGTGAATGATGCCTCGCTGACTTTTTATCAAAAACCAGCAGCTTATATGGGAGAGGGCGGCACTATCCCTTTCATGGGAATGCTTGGTGAAAAATTCCCTAAAGCGCAATTTATGATCACTGGAGTCTTAGGGCCTCATTCCAATGCACATGGACCTAATGAATTTTTAGACCTTAAAATGGTTGAAAAATTAACAGCTTGCGTTGCCTACGTTTTAAGCCAACATTTTGTTCACTTTGGTCTCGACGAGTAGATTTAAATTTGAGATACTCTCTTTCCTCTTCGATTTGAAGAGGAAAGATGATTTATAATCATTTTAGTCCAATCAATAAGGAGTTTTAAATGAAAGCAAAGATCTTTGCTGCTGTATTATCATTATATGTAGTATCCCTTCCCGTTCAATCGAGTAACCAGCTCAGACCCCCAGCTGCAAAAACAGTTCAAATTGCTGCAAAAATCGATTTAAATAAAGCTGATGCAAAAGCCTTGTCAAAATCGGTCAAGGGAATAGGTCAGAAACGTGCCGAAGCGATTATCAAATACCGTGATAAACATGGGAAATTTAATTCAATCGAGGATTTGGCAAAGGTGAGGGGATTTAGTACTCGATTTGTGGAAAGCCATTTAAAAGAATTAAAAGAAGCTTTTACGGTGAACTAATCTCAGTTTTGCCCACTGCCATTATGTTAAAAAAATTCATAGCTACTTCCGTGGCTTGTCCACGGAATCGAGGAATCATTAAGCTAATACTGGATTCCTACGACAAGTTGCGAAAAGTAGTTTTTGACTTAGCTTAATGGCAGTGGGCGCTGACCCTGAGGTATCGACACCCTTGAGTGTCGTCCCGCGAAGGCGGGGATCCCATAAAGGTGGCATTGTGCTAATTTTTGAATGGATCCCGCCTTCGCGGGGACGACACTCATAATAAAAATAAACAATCCTGGCTAAATATAGTCACATTAGAAAGGTTGTCGATACCTCAAACGCTGGCCAACGCCGGTGTTTATGTCGCATCTAGCCCATTGCCTACGTACCGCAATTTATTCGCAGTACCCAGTCGATTTAAGTGATCTAAAGTTTAAGTTATTAGTAACGCTCTTCATTTAAAACGAATTACCCTGATTTGCTTTCTCTATCAAAGTGAAACAGGGATACCACGAACAAGTTGCGGTACGGAGACGATGGGTATGTATAAAGTATAGTTGGCTACACAAAAGGGCAAGATAAGCCAAGATATATTTACCCGTGGCCTGTGCCTTTTTTTCATGTACAATAGCAGTTTTGCTAAAAAATTTGGAAGAAAGATGTTAGACGAAGTTAATCAAATCACGGCAAACCTAACTGATTTAGCCGAGCGAATAAACTCGCTTCGGGGGTATCTTTGACTTTGATAGTAAACGTGAGCGTTTAGAAGAGGTAGTGCGCGAATTAGAATCGCCAGATATTTGGTCTAATCCTGAACAAGCACAATCCTTGGGGCGTGAGCGCTCGCAACTAGAAGCAGTCGTTACCCAGTTAACGCAATTAGGTCAGTCGGTAAGCGATTTATCCGAACTGTTTGAATTAGCTCATGATGAAGAAGATGATGCTGCCATCTCAGATGTTGCTAAAGAGCTAGAACTTGTTGAGAAAAACGTAGCAGAGCTAGAATTTAGGCGGATGTTTTCCGGTAAAATGGATCCCAGCAACGCCTACCTAGATATCCAGTCTGGCTCTGGGGGAACGGAAGCGCAAGATTGGGCTGAAATGTTGTTGCGAATGTTTTTGCGTTGGGGCGAACATCATGGATTTAAGACGGAATTGATTGAATGCTCAGCGGGTGAAGTGGCAGGTATTAAAAGTGCAACTATTCATTTTACCGGTGAGTATGCCTTTGGTTGGTTGCGGACTGAAACAGGGGTGCACCGTCTGGTACGTAAATCGCCCTTTGATTCAGGAAATCGACGTCATACCTCCTTTGCCGCCGTGTTTGTTTCCCCCGAAATTGACGATGACATAGAAATTGAAATAAACCCTGCCGATTTGCGCATTGATACTTACCGTGCCTCAGGGGCAGGTGGCCAGCACGTAAACCGAACAGACTCCGCGGTTCGACTTACTCATGCGCCTAGTGGAATTGTTGTACAGTGCCAGAACGATAGATCTCAGCATAAAAATAAAGACCAAGCAATGAAGCAACTTCGTGCTAAATTGTATGAAATGGAAATGCAAAAAAAGCATGCCGCCCAAGAAGCATTGGAAGCCACAAAATCAGATATTGGCTGGGGCTCTCAGATTCGTTCTTATGTTTTAGATCAATCACGAATCAAAGATTTACGCACATCTGTTGAAACATCAAATACACAAGCCGTTTTGGACGGAGATTTGGATCAATTTATTGTTGCCAGCTTAAAAGCTGGAGTAGGGGTAGTGGAACATGATCGATGAAAAAGTGGTAGATGAAAAAGAGTTAGATGAGAGTGAAGTTTATCAAATTCGCAAACAAAAATTAGCGGATTTACGTTTAGAAGGTTTTAATTTTCCTAATCATTTCCGCCGCCAGCATTTAGCTGCAAGCTTGATGAGTCTTTATGCAAGCACTGCCAAAGAAGCCTTAGCTGAGAAGAAAGTAAAGGTTGTTGTTGCAGGGCGTGTCGTTTTACGTAGGATCATGGGTAAGGCCAGTTTTTTCCATATCCAAGATCAGTCAGGGCGGGTGCAAATTTATATTCGTCAAAATGATCTACCTGAAGTCTATGAGCAGTTTAAGCACTGGGATTTGGGCGATATAGTCGGCGTTAAAGGTGAATTATTTATAACCAATACTGGGGAATTAACTGTCCATAGCGAGCATTTGGAGTTAGTTACCAAATCCCTACGGCCTTTACCTGATAAATTTCACGGTTTAGCTGATCAGGAAACACGTTATCGCAAACGCTATGTTGACCTAATTGCTAATGAAGACAGTCGCCGAACTTTTTTATTGCGATCAAAGCTAATTAAAGCTTTTCGTGAATTCATGGATGCTAACCAATTTCTAGAAGTAGAAACACCAATGATGCATCCGATTCCAGGTGGTGCTGTAGCTCGTCCTTTTGTGACCTATCATAATAGCTTAGATATGGAAATGTTTTTGCGTATAGCGCCTGAGCTTTATCTCAAACGTTTGGTCGTTGGTGGTTTTGAAAAAGTTTACGAGATTAACCGTAATTTCCGTAATGAAGGACTCTCTACTCGTCACAACCCAGAATTTACAATGGTTGAATTTTATCAAGCTTATGCTGATTATCAGGATTTGATGAACTTTACTGAGGAATTACTCCATCACCTTTGCGATAAGGTTTTGGGGAAGAGACAGGTACAATATCAAAACCACCTGATTGATTTTAGCCAGCCTTTCACCAAGATGAGTGTTAAAGAATCTATCCTTCATTACAACCCAGAAATAAAACCTGAGCAACTTGAAACCATTGATAGTTGCCGAGCTTTGCTTAATCAATTAGGTTTTGCTTATAAAGAAAGTGAGGGTCTAGGTAAGTTGCAAATGACTATTTTTGATGAAAAGGTAGAAAATCAATTGATCCAACCCACCTTCATCACTGAGTATCCTACTGAAGTGTCACCCTTAGCAAGACGGAATGATTCTAATCCTGATATCACAGATCGTTTTGAATTTTTCATTGCTGGTCGAGAAATTGCCAATGGATTTTCTGAGTTAAATGATGCACAAGATCAGGCCAATCGTTTCCAGCAGCAAGTTGAGGACAAGGATGCCGGTGATTTGGAAGCCATGCATTTTGATAGTGACTATATCGAAGCTCTAGAATACGGCATGCCGCCCACTGCAGGTGAGGGGATAGGTATTGATCGGTTGGTTATGTTATTCACAAACTCCTCATCAATCCGTGATGTCATATTATTTCCGCATTTGCGATCACAGGGTTCTTAGAAACGAGCTCAAGGGATCTCCTTGAGTTAAAGAACCTTGATTATGCTGGCGTTTAGGGACATGGCTTTGCTTACACTTAAGCACCTCGCTGCATCAAGGCATATTTTATTTATAACGTGTAGGTCGG
>JACCWL010000123.1 GCA_013697645.1 Tatlockia sp.
AAAGCCTATATTGAGCACAATTGTTCGCTAGGGGCTGAAGTTAACCGACAATTAAATACAACTAGTTTGGCTAAATCAACTCTTGGCTTTTTTGCTCATGAGTCTACTAGTTCTGAAGGTCAACAGCCTGATTTAAACTCTATCGAAACCACGCAACCTTAATTTAATCCAATTGCATTGCATGAGGAACAGCGCTTGTGAAACAATAGCTTCTTTGCCATTCCTCAAGTTAATGTGAATAAAATATACAAATTAATTCCTATTCAATGGCTTAAGCCTGGCCGTTATCAGCCAAGAGTCAATTTTGAGCCGAAAGCATTGCAAGAATTGGCTAAATCGATTGAGACTCAGGGACTGATTGAACCACTAATTATCCGCGAACTGGCAGTTGATGACTATGAAATTATAGCCGGTGAACGGCGATGGCGAGCAGCAATGTTAGCCGGCTTGTCTGAATTACCTTGCTTAATTGGAAACTATAGCGATGAGCAAGCCGCAGCTGTCACCTTAATTGAAAACATTCAACGCCAAGATCTCAATTTAATCGAAGAGGCGATTGGTTATCGACGTTTGTTGAATGAATTCCATTTTCAACAGGCCGAAATTGCGACCTTAGTCGGAAAATCGCGTAGTCATATTGCCAATATTTTGCGCCTACTAACGCTTTGTGAGCCTGTGCAAGAACGAATAAGGGCTTTGCAAATTTCGCTTGGTCATGCGCGCACTTTAGTGGGTCTGCAACCTAGCCAACAAAGGTTATTTGCCGAGCAAGTAGTGACCCATGATTGGTCGGTCAGGCAGCTTGAAAAAAAGGTGCGAGAGTTAAAGGCGAATGAACCTATTCAGGCTCAGGCTAACCCTAAAAAAGATCGCGACATTGAGCGCCTGGAGGTGCTACTTGCTGAACAAATGGGTGCTCCTGTACAAATTATTAACGACTTTGGTGAGGGCGGTTGGTTGCAAGTTAAATTTTTTGATAATGATACCCTAGCAGGGCTTTTGGAGAAGTTGGGCTTGCGCTATGATTAGCGCATTATATTGTCAGGTGATCTCAAGTTGATCTTAGTTTTCAAGAAGGAATTCAAATCGATGAAAAGGATGTTATCGGGTCTATTGTTTGCGCTAATTTCGGTAGCCTCCTACGCAAATATTCAAAGCGGTGCAGATCGACTAATTGATAGTATCGATCCAACAATGAATATTGGTATTGAGGTTGTTGATTTAACCACGGGGGCTACACTATTCCGCCGTAATCAGTCTCGCACCTTTATACCCGCCTCTAACATGAAGCTTTTTTCTGATGCTGCGGCTCTGATGGTTTTAGGGCCTGACTATCGCTTTAGAAATAAGCTCAGCACTAACGCATCACAATTACAGCAAGGGATTTTAAAAGGCTCGCTGTATTTGCATCTTTCTGGCGATCCTTCGTTTAGCCATGATCGCCTAGCGGCACTTATTGATGGATTAAAAGCCTGGGGTATCAAGCATATTCAGGGCAATGTTTATATCGATAGCTCTCATGCGATTGCAAATCCATATCCCCCAGGTTGGTTAGTTTCAGACTTAGTTTATAGTTATGGTGCACCAGCCGCGCCTTTAATTATTGACACTAACCGTTTAAATGTAACAGTTAACCCAGCTGGTAGACCGGATGAGCTCGCTATCGTGGAAACAGACGATGCAAGTTCGAGTATAGTTTTGAACAATCAGGTAAAAACCAAAGCCACTTCGGCGCATTGTGGTGTTGATTTTTCGATGGATAAGGACAATCAGTTAACCGTGCGTGGCTGTGTTGGGGTTGGCCAATGGGCAGTTTTACAGAAAATGGCTATTCGAAATCCCTTATCTTATGCTCAAGGATTGATTAAAAGGCAATTGGCTGAGGCGAATATCTTGTTTGAGGGACATATTTTATTAGGCAAAGCGCCGACTGGTTCCTTATTGATTGCCTCAGAAAATTCCAAGCCAATTTCGCAGTTAATGGCAGATACTTTAAAGCCTTCAGACAATCTTTATGCAGACAGCTTATTTCTTCATGCAGCAGAGAAATTAAATGGCTCACCGGTTGATTGGTCCGAGGCGCAATTTATTGTAAAAAAATTCTTACAACAACAAACCGGCATTGATCTTTCTAACGCCGTATTAACTGATGGTTCGGGTTTATCACGCCATGACTTGCTAACGCCAGCGCAAACGGTTGGCTTATTGCGTTTTCTTCATGATAGATTCCCTCTGTCTTATGAATACATTGCAGCCTTACCCGTATCGGGTCGGGATGGAACCTTGCAAAAACGGTTTAAAAAACCGAATCAACAAGACATGGTGCGAGCAAAAACTGGGACAATGACTGGCGTTGTTAGTCTTTCAGGTTTTCTCTATACCGCCAATGACCACACGCTAGCTTTCGCGATTTTTATTAATAATCGACCTGGTACTAGCCCTAATATTTCAGGTCGTTATCGCTATTTGATCGATTCCTTATGCTCTTATTTCTTACAGCAAAAGCCAGGGAATAATCTTCTATCAAAAGTATTTGCGCCACATACTCGTATCAAATTTCAGCAAAATCCCACACAAGCAGAATTGCAACGCGGAAGGCAAGCCCGTTGGCGTCAATTAGAAACGGTGGTTAAGCAAGCACTTAGAGGCCAGGCAGTTAGTGTTATTTATCGCGGCAACGAACTGGTTCTTAGAGATAATCAGGCGGATGCAACCAAAGTAATGGTAGCTTTACAGGCACTGCGAAAAAAATATCCCTTTGCTGTGGCTCTGTCTTCTCAATCCATGCCAATGGCAACCGGCGACAAACCCCTAGTCTTATGGACCCAACCGGCTGCTTCTATGTTGGCAGCAACGGCGGGTTCTAGTCAGCGCATTTGGGTTATCCGGGAAGCTGTTGCTTAGGTTGTGAGATTGCATTAAGGCGGGGACAAGTCGTAGGTCGGGCCCCTAGTTAAGAAATGCCGACTTACCGCGACTTGTTCGCGGTTCAGGAAGGAGCAGTACGTGTAGGTCGG
>JACCWL010000131.1 GCA_013697645.1 Tatlockia sp.
GAGTACATGTTTAAAGAAGTCCAAAACGCTTATGAAATTCTAATAGATAAATCTATACCTAATTTCACAAGGCCTGACACTGGGGAGTTTGGCGATAACGATATTGTTCCTTACATAAAGGAAGAGAAAACCTTTATAGCAGGATCAGGCACAACTCCGCTGCTAAATGATAAAAACATCCAAGACACGTTAGAAGATTTATCTTTTGAGTTTGATAAAAACATAAAAGCAGGAAATTATGATAATTTTTTTAAAGTTGAGGATAAAACAGATTTTGAAAAATTAATCGAAAGTGCCAAGTATGCCGATCCTCTCAATAATTTAACTGAAAAGCAAATTGCTCAGAAGATTGAAATTGCAGAAAAAAAATATAATGGTATTTCAAATAACGTTATGGAAAAAGCTTATTTGTGGAAAGCAGAAAAGGCAGAGGCAGCAACTATTTATATTTTCAGCTCGATTCATGAGGCTTCTTTTGATAAAGATGATATTTTTGGTGACGCTATAGATAATATAATCGATAAAGTTGATGAAGTATTTACTGAGGTTAATGCCCAAAATAGTCTTTATGATCATATATCAAATAATTTAGATTTAGATAAAAAAACCTATTTAGGACAAGATTTAAAAAACAAGCCCTCTTTTCAGAAACCCCTATTAAAACCCCCTTTAAAATATGATTTGGGGTTTGATGATTTAAGCTCTAAAGGCTACTTCAAATCTGCCAATGACTTTGATTTGTGTAAGGGAATGTTTATTCATGATTCCTTCAAACCTAAAAGTGAAATAAATTCTCAAAAAAATATCGTCCCTAGAGGAATTGATGATTATATTAGAGATAAAGCTTTTGCTAAATTGAAACCCATTAGAAATTTAGAAAATTCTACTATCAGAAAGGTAGCAGAAGAAGGAACGATAAAAAAATTCGATCGAAAAGCTATGTTAAATTATAAAAATACGCATGCAGCAGAGTACCAAAAGGAGTTAAGTCTTTTTTCAGACAATTATTTGATGCATGTTTCGCCATCACAAGATGAATTAAATGACCTAAATGATGAATCTCAAATATCAACAATTAAACGCAATTTATTTTGGATGGAACCTATCCTCTCTAATTCAAGCGAAGAAAAAAAAACCTCTCTCGTAGTTTGTGGATCAATTCATAATGCGGGAAAATTTGGACTTCCAAATCTTTTAGCTAGTGAGGGTTATACCCTCGTGCCTCTTATGAAAACTCCACCAACCTCTAAAAGTACTTTGATAAGAGATGCCTTTATTGGGCATGGACCTACTTTTTTTAAATCTAAAGCCCAGTCAGTAGAGAAGCCATCTGAGCAAAATCAACCAGGTAGTTTGAAAATAAAATGAGAGTTTGGATTTTTGACCTAAGTTTAATGCTCGCTAACAGAATCAGCTCTGCTCACGAAATGGCAAAAACCATACAAAATAAAGGCTCGTTTTTTTGTTTAATTGAACAAACAAAAATTAAAAGCCAAAACTATTCTCTCGAACAAAGTGAAACAGCTTCCAGCCAAAGAACTCCAATTTTTGGCTCTATGAAAGCAAGTACCTCATCTAATTCTGCTGCTAAGGCAGCTAAAATTGAGCTACCTCAAAGTAAACATAAGAAAGCACCAAAGGAATCTAGCGAGAAGAATAAAATTATTAATAGGAAACTTGAACTAAATTTTCTCAAATTTGATTAATTATCCCTATCAGTTGGTGAATTACCCTTAAATATAACTTGGTTCAAAGCTATTAATTTAAATTATTCAATGTGTTGTTCACAACTAAAAGGACACACGCTTTACAACACCAGCTTCATTATGAATATTGCGGTAATAAACCTGATAAATATAAAATTAATGAAAATTATGCTCTTTTATTAACCTTCAAAGGTTTAATTGCTTTACCCCTGATGGAACATTTTCAACTCATCATATTAGGTCAAATACTTGGATTTAACCTTTATCGAGGTGTATGGAAAGGGTTTATTAACATGTGGATTCAGGCCGTTTGTTGTGGTGAACTTAAACAGTTTTCACGCAGATTAACCTCACTTTGATATTATGCTGAGAATCCGGAAAGCCTTCTTGTTGAACTCGAAAAAACCAGAAAACTTGTGAAAGAAGGTGAAAACCTTACCCAAGAGCAAAGAGACTTATTAGAAATACCTGCATTTTTCGCAGGCATAGCAATGGCTTATATGGATGTGGACGAGTCGTTTTCGATGCTGGGTAGGTTCATAACCCATTTTAAGGAAGAAGAATTAATCAAATTTTTACAGCGGGTCTTTTCCACGCTAAATCAATACAGTCAAACGAGCTTAAAAAATCACCTTGATTCATTAAACAATAAATTAAGAAATGAATCAGATGTCGCCATTGAGTTTAATGCTAATAAACATTCAGTGGGTGTTCGATTGGCAGGAGATGATCAATTCGAATTAACGGATATTAATGATTTGGAATTAAGAAATAAAGTTTATAATAGCGCTGAGTTGGCCCAAAGATTAAATGAAAAATTTTTTAATCCTTCATGGTTTGGCGAGAGTGTTCATCTAACTGTGTCAGCTCAGAAATTTTAACTTAACTTCTGTCGCATAAGGGTGGGCGAGTTTATGCTGCAAGTCCATAAAACCGTTCAAAGATAGACTGTTTTTCTGCATGAAGATGCTGTCCTTTCCTGAGCATATGCGAGAAACTGCTTACCTAACAGAAGCCCAAGAAAGGATAAATTAGAAAAATTATTTGGAACAGTTTTCTGTAGAAGACAGCTCGGGTATGAATATATGTTTCTTGTGATTTTCTACCACATTGGAAAAAAACGTACAGGCGATAAGGGATTTAATTTCCGGGAGAAGATTAACAGAAACGGGATCAGTTTCAGTTAAACATAATAAAAACAAAATTGATTTTTGTACAGCCTCTTCAATTTCGTTATAATTTTTTACGATTTGTATAAGACACTCATCTCGAGTTGCTTTTTCGGAATTATAGTCAACAATAAGACAATCTGGTGAAACTGAAATGGGTACCTTATTATGATTTATGTTAATCAGAACATCAGCATCTTTTCCAAAATCTTTCTGAGAATAGCTTGCCTTCCTACCCATTTTGTCAATTAATAAAGTATGACCAGCAAGTTCTACAGAATATGACCACCAAAAATCTTTATTGGGTTGCGGCAACTGAAAGCAAAATGAACCTGCCTTGGGAATAGTTCCGTGTACTAAAATATTAATTTCTTTTTTTGGACGCTTCTGAATTTCATTCCTAATAATACGCTCTTTCATGACTACCTCATTTACAATTTATTGATTCGGTTTGGCTCTTACTTTCCTGCAGGGGTGTCTTGTTATCATGTACAAAAAATGGTAAAAATTCCGCAACGGTTGATTCTGTCTTTTCTATGTTCAATTGTTTTATTATATTTTTAAGTTTAACGGAAAGCTGGGCATTTTCAGTATCATAGAGTGCAATAATTTTTTTAATATCATTAGGGGATAAGAGGCTAACCCTACGATCGATTTCTTTACAGAC
>JACCWL010000154.1 GCA_013697645.1 Tatlockia sp.
GTGGTAATCATATATAGCTGACTCAGTACCCATTCGCAGCTCATAAAAGAAAATGATTACGCTCAGCCGCAAAATCAAGCTGCCGAGAAATAAGTGAAATTTACGTTTTTTATGATAACATTTTGTATAATTTTAATTAAATAAATAAAAAAAAGAACTTAAAGGAAGAAATAATGAAGAAAAAGTTTGTAGTTACCGTGTTAGCAAGTTTTGTAAGTGTAGCGTCTGCTCAGACAATATCTAAGGGTGCTACCCTTTTGGAGCATAAAACCTGGACAACTGGAGGTGCTACTGGACACATGGAATACAACAATGTTTTTTTTTCGGCAGCCAGCGCGTATGCCAGCGCGACTGGCGGAACAGGTTGGGTCTATCAAAATATTATGTCGAGTGGCAATCATTCAATAAATATTCAAAACAGCTCAAAAATAGTCCAGAGGTTTCAATTTAGCTACAAATTATGCGCGGATAGTAATAAATGCATATATGACTCAAAATCATATTCCATAAACCCTAATGGTTCATTATCTGACTCAGCTACTAGTTATTTGACAGCCTCGTTTGAAAAACCTGGATATTATGATTTGGTTGCAACAACTACTGTTTCGGGTGATGCATCTGCCAGTGATAGTGGGAGTTCTGGTATTAGGGTACGTAAATAGTTAGGGTTGGTTGAAAAATCAGGATCATAAACAAATTAGCCCAATATCATTGGGCTTCCTGTTATTTCCAATCCTCTAATTAATAAAGATTGTTTCCGCTAATTAAATAAATCATATCCATAATATTTTCATTCCAATGAGTGTCGCACCCCTACACTCAGGATCATAGAGTACATTAATCCAAGAGAACTTGTGCGCCATGACTATAGCTACTCATTTCATTTTTAATGAATGGGTAATTTGCTTCCATCTGCCACTTTTTTTGCGCTTTCAAGTGAAGACGCTTTGATGTTGAAAAATTCCTGGCCAACGATATTAATTCCCCGTTTCCAAGCAGAAACAAATAATTCTTCACCCCTAACAGTACCTGACTAAATAAGATGCAATTAAATAACAATTATCCATTTTTACCCTTAAAATAAAGATAAAAATTGTTGCGAAATTTATAAACAACTTACAAATTAATTTTATTCCATTAATGATCAGCAACTTAATGCCAACTATTTCACTTAGAGAAACCCTAAAAAGATGCACATAAAAATGTTGAACTGGATTATACCTAAACACTATGGTAACATTATTTCCTTAAATGAAAGCAAAATTTCCTTTTTGGGATGAGGCTTACACAAAACAGATAAGCTCTTTTTATGTTGAGGATTTAGATTATGGCTAAACGAAAAAATGACTTTACGGAAATAAAAGAAACTACGGAATGTGAAGTCAAGAAAGAAGGAGGTCTATTTAATTCCCTGGATCATACTCCAAACTTTATAGGTAACCATTCAAGCCGCAACAATAAAATTAATGGGAAGTTTAGAATCTATACCCTAAATACATTAAATGAATTGGTTGGTGTGGTGAGAAAATCCTCATCTAACGATAAACCAGTCATACTTCGTTTTTTATTGACTCCAACCTACGAACTTTTATTTGCCCGAGAAGGGCTTCCCTCCAAGCATATTCCTCCTCATTTTGCTATGACAGATAAGTCTCCAATCGAGGCCAAATGCATAACGGCTGGGAATGTTAAAATTAATAAAGAGGGTAAAATAGTATACATCTCTAACAAAAGTGGTGATTTCACCCCTTTTTGGGATTCTTTGCAGTTTGGTATATCGGCTCTATTGGCCTGTAACACAAATTTCGCAGAGACGATTAAAATAAAACAATCGACAGTAGCAGGAGAGATAAACGTTTATACCTACACCTTAGACAGTGTAAAAAAAGAATTAAACAGCCTAACTACTCAGTTTCCAATTGAAGAGTTTAAGAAAATAAATGCAAATTTAGGGATGAGAATGAACTCCTATCCAAAAGACAATTTAGCCCAAGAAGAAGTCCCTGTTGCAAAAATCACGAATAGCTGTAGGACGAAATTATCTTTCCCTGATGCATCTGATAATACTGAAACCAAGGGCAACTCGACCACAAACCTGTCTTTTTTTTCTGATAGCTCTAATGTTTCTAAAAATTTATTTAAGGATTACTTTTCGGATTCTGACGATTTATTTTCTGACGAAGAAAGCAAGAATAAACTGGGAGCTTAGTCGTTTTAATTAAGCTTGATAGTTCTTAGTAGGTTTAATTGATACACAGGCCACACCTGATAGGTGTGATACCTGTGTTTTTTACCTGAGCCTCTATGAGGAATTAGCTGCCCAAGCTAATTGCGCTATAATCCAGCTTTAGTGCGGTTGCAGCGATTTTAGTCCTAATTTCTTTAGGAAAACAATCCATCGCAGAACATTCAAAAAATAAAAAACCAAAACCTAAATTCGACTGAGTAAGATAAGAATTAAGTTGTTTAGTAGCACCAAAATTAGTAAGTATTTTTATCAAATGGTTCTTACGTTCAGGTGTGATAGGCTTATCAAAAGGGTTATAACAAGGCTGGGATGCTAAAAATTCGACCACTTCCTGCCGTTTCTGTTCGGAAGCTGAAATGATTGCAGCATGTTCTTGCGCGCTCGGATCAACGTTTTGAACTGTAACTAGAAATTTTACAATGTCTAGATAACCATTTTGCGCGGCCAGGCAGAGCGCACCGCTCCCGTCTGGCAGAGGATCTTTGGGGAGAACGGCATAGAGGAATTCTAGAATCTCAAGCTTACCTCTCTGTGCCGCCGCTTCGATGGCTTCTATCCAATTTAAATTTTGATAAACCCCTGCCATTTTGGTCAGTTTTTTTACTATTTCCAGGAATCCATTGATTATCGCTGTATTGAATACACGGTTTAAAACTCTTGGGCTTATCGCAGGATTAACATGGCCTTCAAAGTTTTTTAATTCTTCAATAAATTTTGAGATGTTTAAATCTTCGCCAGGCTCTGCTAAATGGTCAATTTCTATAAGCATATTATCTTCCATTGAAATAAAGTAATTTAGAGTCGCTTTGATAAGGACAGGGGCTAACAAAGACACGCAGGGATCTGTTTTCATCTTGGAAATAAGTTATTTTTCCTCTCCTTAAACTCCCTTCAAAGTCAATGAGCTTGTATTGAAGCTCATCACGTTTGATTAATTAGCCAACTATCTGGTTTTATTCAGGCTAATCCTTTGGTTTACTAGTCAATTATTGATATTAGTGTCCTTTAAATAGCTAGCATAGTTAAAAATTACCTATTTTACAATAAGATACGAAAGTTGAAATTTATATTTTATTTATTTACATATTTGTAGCCCAAGCGAAGCCCCATCTAACATTTATCGTTTGTGACGATCCTGTGGTTTCAATATCCACTAATGTGATCGAGTAAGCTAGATGATCCATTTGAAATAAACCCTATTTTAAACATTAGCTTGCTCTAAAAAATCACCTTATTCACTTATTTTTTGCAATGCAGCTCTTTCTCTTATCCCCGACAACTATAACTATTTTGACAAATATTATACATTATGTTACTTTATAGATCCCCTGCTTGCGGAATCTATCTTTTATGAGAGAGTCTTTTGAAACCACCCTGATACGGCTAAAAAATAATGATGCCAGCCTGTCTAGCCTTAACCTTGGGTATAATAATATTGGAGATGCTGGCGCAAAAGACATTAGTGAAGCTCTGAAGACTAATACCAGCCTGTCTAGCCTTAACC
>JACCWL010000174.1 GCA_013697645.1 Tatlockia sp.
CATTGAGTTTTACAACCGACGACTATGGCGCTTGCAGCCTATCTTTATTGGGCTAATCCTTGTGACCACTATCTTCACTTTCATTTACTATTTGCCTGAGGACTTGGTTGATTTCGGCAAATCTGCACGAAAAACTGCTTTCTTTACCTCAAACCTCTATTTTGAACAAGTAACTGATGGTTATTTTGCGGCAAATACCAATCATTTGCCCTTATTACACACCTGGTCATTATCAATTGAGTGGCAATGTTATTTAATCTTACCCCTTGCCCTTTATCTCTTGCATTACATTGTGGGCCAGAAACATCTTGCCAAGGTGATTTATCTATTAACACTTCTCTTTTTTGCCTTAGCCTTATACTCTTCCGCCGTTGCTCCGCTAAGAAATTATTATCACTTCCTAAGCCGCATCTTTGAATTCCTAATCGGTTCTTCTGTTGCATTGATGCCTCAGCGTTTTGCCTTTAATCGCCATGTAGTTAATCTCATTAGCCTGGCTGCTTTTGTCTCTTTGTTTTATATAGCAAGGCTTCAAGGTATCAATTTAGGCTTTCCAAATTGGTATGCATTTACCCTGTGTTTGGCAACAGCTATATTAATTGCCTCTGGAGAAGAAGAATCCAAACCGCTTTGCATCAAATTACTTTCACTTAAACCTTTCGTTTTTATTGGTTTACTTTCCTATTCGCTCTACATCTGGCATTGGCCAGTCTTTGTTTTAATTCGTTACCTAGATATTCAAGAGACAGCAGCTGTCATCTTTTTTTCCTTTTGCTTGATAGCTCTTGTCGCCTATCTCTCTTGGCGCTTTATTGAAAAGCCTTCGCTTAAACTGAGCAAAACCCCTTTTGGTTATTCCCTGACTTTTCTATTTGTCTTGCCTCTCATCGTCTTCTACTTAAATGATTATGGAATTAAAAAATTTAATGGTTACCCCTATCGTTTCCAAGAAAATTTTAGAGTGTATTCCTTACTAAAAAAATACTCATCCACTCAGAGAACTTCTTGCATGTATTTTCAAAAAGGTAACTCTCTAAACTCTAACTGCCTTTCAGGCGCTCAGAATGCAACAAGCCGTAAAGGTTTTATGATTGGCGATTCCTTTGCCAATCATCATTGGCAATTTATGAATTTACTGGCTAAAAAGGCAAATTTGTCCATTCTTAATTATTCAGTTGGCGGTTGTCTTGGTTTGCCTGGAATTTTGCAATATCGCTTAACTGCTCGGGACCAGATTTATCAATACTGCCATGATCAAAACACCGTTAATTATAAAATGATTAGGGACAACCATTATGATTTTGTGATTATAGGCCAACTCTGGCATGGGTATTTATATGACACAATCGTTCATAAAAGGGATGATCCGCGCTCGGTTGAGCTTTCAAAAGAGCGTATTGAAAAAGCCGTTGATGAAGCCTTGCAACTTATCATTGCATCGGGAGCTAAACCAGTCTTAGTAAAAACGATTGCCACGCCAAGGACGAATTCTCATGATTGCTTTTATAACCACATAAAACATCGACAAAAATACAAGCCTGAACTCTGCGACTTTAGTCTTGATCCTAAGCAAGAGGGATGGTTTGATACGCTCTTTGCAAAAATGCAGAGCAAATACGCGCAATTGATAATCATTGATCCAAAAATAGTGCAATGTCCTAATGGCCTCTGCAAAGCGGCTATTAATGGGCTGCCGGTATTTCGCGATCTGAACCATATTACCGATTATGCCTCTTACTTTATGGCTAAATCCTATTTAAAACAGTTAAAAAATCCTTTACTAGGCTGAGGTTAATAATTATTCAGTCAGATAAAATTGTTTAGGTTATACTCAGCGGAAATTTTTTAAATGAGAGGAAAGAATAAAGAATGAAATATCGTCCACATGTTGATGGATTAAGAGCTCTTGCGATTCTATTCGTCTTATTTTTTCATGCGGGTTTGACCCTATTCCCTTCTGGTTTCATTGGCGTTGATATTTTTTTTGTTATTTCAGGTTTTTTAATTACAGGCTTAATTCACAGTTCGCTGCAAACGAACAATTTTTCTTTCATTGAATTTTACAACCGCCGACTTTGGCGCTTGCAGCCTGTTTTTATTTGTTTAATTCTTGTGACCACTATTTTAACCCTGATTTACTATTTGCCTGATGATCTGTCCCTTTTCACTAAATCTGCACGCAAGACTTCTTTATTTATCTCAAACCTCTATTTTCAACAAGTAACCGATGGTTATTTTGCGGCAAACACTAATCATTTACCCTTATTACATACCTGGTCCTTATCGATTGAGTGGCAATGCTATTTATTTTTACCGATTGCCCTTTATCTGCTGCATCGAATGGTGGGTCAAAAACATCTTGCCAAGGTGGTTTACCTACTTACCGTACTCTTTGTTATCTTAGCCTTACATTATTCTTCCGTTGCTCCGCTAAAAAGTTATTATCAATTCTTAAGCCGTATCTTTGAATTCCTAATCGGTTCTTGCGTGGCCTTAACGCCTAGACGCTTTGCCTTTAATCGCCATCTTGTCAATCTCATTAGTCTTGCTGCCTTGGTTGCTTTATTTTATATAGCAAGACTGCAAGGCATTAATATTGGATTTCCAAATTGGTATGCTTTTACTCTTTGTTTGGCAACAGCGATATTGATTGCCTCTGGAGAAGGCGAATCCAAACCGCTTTGCATCAAATTTCTTTCACTTAAACCATTCGTTTTTATTGGTTTACTTTCCTATTCGCTCTACATCTGGCATTGGCCAGTCTTTGTTTTAATTCGTTATCTCGATATTAAAGAGACAGCAACGGTTATCTTTTTTGCCTTTTGCTTGATAGCTCTTGTCGCCTATTTCTCTTGGCGCTTTATTGAAAAGCCTTCGCGTAAATTGAGCAAAACTCCTTTTAGTTATTCCCTGGCTTTTCTATTTATTTTGCCCTTAATTATTTTTTACTTAAGCGATTATGGAATTAAAAAATTTGATGGCTATCCGCAGCGTTTTCACGAAAATTTAAGAATTCAGACTTTACTCAAAAAATACTACTCACCTCAGAGAGAACTTTGTCTTTCTAATGGGATGGCTAAAGAGGTCTCTGTAAATGCTAGTTGTCTTTTGGGTGCACAAAATATTACTAGCCGTAAGGGTTTTATGATTGGTGATTCCTTTGCCAATCATAGTTGGCGATTTATGGATTTACTGGCTAAAAACGCAGACTTGTCCATACTTGCTTATTCAACTGCAGGTTGTCTTAGTTTGCCGGGAATCTTGCCATTAAACGGGGCTCTGAATAAGAATAATCTTTATCAAAACTGTCGTGATCAGACCAAGCTCTTTTACAAAATGATTAAGGAAAATCATTATGATTTTGTAATACTTAGCCATTTCTGGCATGGTCATTTTGACATTAGCCATATGGATGATCAGTACATGATTGGGCTTTTTAAAGAGAGTCATACAAAAGCAGTTAATGAAGCCTTGCAACTTATCATCGCCTCGGGAGCCAGACCGGTCCTGATAAAGTCGATTGCCACACCGACGTCGAATGCTCGTAATTGCTTTTATAAACACATCATACATCGGGAGGAATATAAGCCCGAGCTCTGTGACTTTAGTCTCAATCCTAAACAGGGTGAGTGGTTTGATGAACTCTTTGCAAAAATGCAGAAAAAATACGCTCAATTGATTATTATTGATCCCAGAGAAGTGCAATGCCCAAGTGGCCTCTGCAAGGCAGCGATTAATGGAGTGCCTGTCTTTCGCGATCTGACTCATATTACCGATTATGCTTCTTATTATTTGGCAAAATCTTATTTAAAACAGTCTGAAAATCCTTTACGAGGTTGAGCTTAATTGCTTTGTTTTGTAGAAAATTTCAAATTCTTGAGAAATTGAACGCAAAAAAAAGACCAATATATGTTTATTATTTAATCAATTATTAAGGTTTGTCTGGTATTATTAACCTGTAGCAATAGACAAATATTTTTCCTCCTAAGGTTAAAAATCACTATATTTATCCATTGCTACAATTTAATTTTTGCAACAATTTCTATTTTCAAACCACCTGTCTCTGAACCAAATTGAATGCAAAACTAGATTACGCTTTTCTGCATCCAAATTGTATCCATAAGCCAGATAAGCCTAGTCTAATAAGGTCATAAAGGTTCGGTAGATTAGAACTATACTCTACAGTGTCGTTCCCGCGTAGGCGGGAATCTATCTCTATTCAGGCAGTTTGCTTAATTTATAGATGGATTCCCGCCTACGCGGGAACGACATATCAACGGT
>JACCWL010000197.1 GCA_013697645.1 Tatlockia sp.
AAAAATGGAATCAACCTATGCATAATTGGGCACTTATCGCTTCGCAACTCCAAATATTCTTTGATGGAAGATTGGATTTAGAGTTGAGGTAAATCAGCCGCTGACACAGTTAAATGAATACTCTCTAAAGGGCATGTTTTTGGTTATCTCTACATCATTTTTATCGCTACATCTACCAGTTGGCTCAATCAATTAGGCTCTAATTTTCCTATTGCTGTACTTTTATTTTATTCAGCCCTTGTTTCAATTATTACATTCAATTTATTTACTTTTAAAACCATAATACCCAACCACAAAAATATTTTAAAATCCAAAAAAAACTGGGTCTATATGTCAGCATCTGTGTTATTAATATGGTTCCTGACTTACTATAGCAGCATAAAGAGTACTGCTGGATTTCATATATCCATTTTTTTTCTGACCACAGCGCTTCTTTCCTCTTTTAGTGAATCAAAAAAATTAAATATATTGGCCTGTTCTTTTTCAATAATAATTTTTTATATCTCTCCATCCTCAAATATAACTGTTTTATTTTCATCAATGGCCGCAGGCTTGGCAGGTTTCATTTATTATCGTACATCCTATACCTTCAGCGAAGAGACTGAAGCAAGCGTGCTTGCTGTGTTATCTGTCCGATTTTATTTATTTTTTATAGCGATAGCGCTTTATTTATTTTACACAGGTGAGACGGCTCATTTAACTGTCTCACTGAAAGAAAGTGGTATTTTAATACTCTTGGGATTGATGAACATGGTTATTCCAGTTTTTTTATCACAAAAAAGTTTACAGATGATTGGGGTAAACCAGTTCACTTTTTTAACCACACTTATCCCAACGGTTACTTTTTTTTTAGATGTTATTTTTGGTCAGGTTTGGCAGAGCAGCATTTTAGTTGCCTGTCTGTGCACAACAATCACTTTGAATTTTGATAATGTGAAAAAACTAACCCAATTTAGGAAAGGAGCTAAGGCGGACTACTTTCCACCCGCCACATCAATGAACGCGCCAGTTACATACGATGCTTCTTCCGAAAGTAACCATAAGATTACATTAGCGACCTCCTCAGGAGTACCCCCGCGTTGTAACGGAATAAGCGACTTCAAACGATCAACCCGGTTGGGTTCACCGCCACAAGAATGAATATCGGTATATATAAAACCAGGTCTTATACAATTAACACGAATACCCTCTTGGGCGACTTCCAATGAGAGCCCCGTTGTAAACGTATCAATAGCGCCCTTAGATGCAGCATAGTCTACATACTCTCCAGCCGACCCTAACCGGGAAGCAGCAGATGAAACATTAACAATCACGCCACCTGCTCCTCCATGTTTGGTTGACATGCGCCTGACTGATTCACGTGCACATAAAAAATAACTGGTAATATTCGTCGTAAACACTCTATTCAATCGTGCCATATCCATTTGATCAATACGCATTTTATGCTCAAGAATGCCCACATTATTCACTAGTGCTGTTACCGTACCGAGTTCGGCATCAACAGTTTCAAACAATCGTTCAACATCAGCCTCTTGACTAACATCTGCTGCCACGGCAATGGCTTGGCCACCATTCGCCTGAATTTGTTTAACTATGGCATCAGCAGCCTGTTGATTGTTTAAATAATTAATGCAGACAGCGTAGTTTTGGGCTGATGCAAGCAAAGCTGTAGCCGCGCCGATACCCCGGCTGCTTCCAGTGATAATTATTACTTTGTTCATTAATACTCGATATCCTTATGTCCATTAGATATTTGATCATTCGCTTTATTAATTAGATGCGAAGACCAGCGGCTTTTTAACCACAATGAAAATCGATTAATGAGATGATAGACCGGGTTCATTGGGCGCAAAAAATCAATCATCAAAATAACACGATTGCTTTCACTTTTATTGACAACTTCATGCTCAAAAAAATCATCAATAACAATACTTTCTCCTTCTTTCCAAGTATGCCACTGATCGTGAACTCGAATAGATGGAGGGTTAATTTTGGGGATGAGAATACCTAGGTGATATCGCAAAATGCCAGCATAAGGCCCGCTGTGTGCCGCAAGCTCAACACCAGGCTCAAGAAGTGCTATCGTAGCATTTCTAACATTAGGTAAGCGTTTTGCGATATTCAATATTGTTGGACAATCTATTTCGGCTTGCTTATTCGCTTTCCCTAACATCAGAATATAGTAAAGTTTCCAATTTTCAGATACCTCAGCTGCTCTCAGGGGATCAATTTCTTTGTAACTAGTCAGTGTTCGCTTTGCAAGCAGGCGATCAATTTCAATGCGGATCTGATCAAAGCGTTCTTCAAACTCAAGCCCCTCTTGAAAGATGTCTTTAGTTGCCAAAATCGGGGGTCGATTATTACCACCGCAGGACTTAATAAACATCCAGTTAATCAATTTGCGAAGGGTTGCACTATTATGGCTTATTGAACCTTTCATGATATGTGCCTCATTCCATTTTGCGCGCTACAAAAAAAGTAAATTGTCCCAATTGGTCACGCAATTTTTCGCGTTCTTGAATGTAAGCCATAATTTTTCCACTAGACTCCAGTTCATCTAATTGTAATAAAACGTCATCAAGCTCGGCCTTCGTCAATAAAGAAAAATGCGAATCACCATTTCGAAAAGCTTCTTTACGCAAGGAGTTAGGATCCAAATAACCCTCTTTTTGAATAATGGTATCAACAGGTACTATTCGGTTGGTGATTTCAAAACTGCAATCGGCTAGTAGCTCATGAAGTCTTGAAACAGATGTAAACGGCGTTTTGCAAGCTAGTTGACACTCTTTTTTGTAAATTTAGGCCACTAATAGTT
>JACCWL010000018.1 GCA_013697645.1 Tatlockia sp.
CCTTTTTGCAACAACCACTGCACCACATCAAGCTTGCCATTACGGGCTGCCAACAGCAGCGCTGTATTACCTTCGTCATCCTTCTCAGTAATTGCGGCCCCACCTTCTTGCAACAACCACTGCACTATATCAAGCTTGCCATTCCAGGCTGCACAAAGCAGTGCTGTCTGACCGTTGTAATTTTTCTCAGTAATTGTTGCCCCACCTTCTTGCAACAACCACCGCACAACGGGAAGCTCACCATTTAATGCTGCCCCCAACAGAGCTGTATAACCTTCGTCATCCTTCTCACTAATTGTGGCCCCGCCTTTTTGCAACAACCATTGTACAACGGTAAGTTGGCCCTTCCATGCTGCACACAGCAGTGCTGTATTACCTTCGTCATCCTTCTCACTAATTGTGGCCCCGCCTTCTTGCAACAACCACTGCAGCGCATCAAGCTTGCCATTAAAAGCTGCACAAAGCAGTGCTGTATGACCTTCGTCATCCTTCTCACTGATTGCTGCCCCACCTTCTTGCAACAACCACTGCACCACATCAAGCTTGCCATTCCAGGCAGCAAACAGCAGCGCTGTATGACCGCGGTTATTCTTCACAGTAATAGCGGCTCCTCCTTCTTGCAGCAACTGCTGCACCCTATCAAGCTCACCTTTCCCCGCTGCACAATGCAGTGGGGTATTACCGTCTCTTTTATTTATTACTGCCTCTCCTGCTTCCAACCACCACCGCACCACATCAAGATTGTCATTCAATGCTGCCTTCCCCAATGCTGTATGACCGCGGTTATTCTCCTCAGTAATAGCGGCTCCTCCTTCTTCCAACAACCATTGCACCATATCAATCTTGCCATTCTCTGCTGCACAAAGCAGTGCTGTATTACCTTCGTCATCCTTCTCACTAATTGCGGCCCCGCCTTCTTGTAACAACCACTGAACAACGGGAAGGTGGCCATTCCATGCTGCCCACAACAGAGCTGTATAACCTTTCTCATCCTTCTCACTAATTGTGGCCCCGCCCTCTTGCAACAACCATTGCACCACGGGAAGGTGGCCCATCCATGCTGCACACAACAGTGCTGTAATGCCATCGTTATTCTTCTCAGTAACTGTTGCCCCGCCTTTTTGCAACAACCACTTCACCACATCAAGCTTGCCATTCCCTGCTGCACAAAGCAGCGCTGTGTAACCTTCGTGATCCTTCCCACTAATTGCGGCCCCACCTTCTTGCAACAACCACTGTACAACGGGAAGGTAGTCATTCCATGCTGCCCACCACAGAGCTGTATTACCCTCATAAATCTCTGCCCCACCTTCCCGCAACAACCACTGCACCACATTAAGCTTGCCAGTCCTTGCTGCACAAAGCAGCGCTGTATTACCCTCGTCATCCTTCTCATAAATCTCTGCCCCACCTTCCCGCAACAACCGCTGCACCGTATCAAGGTCACCTTGCTCGGCGGCATTCTGCAACATTTTAGCCATCTCCCTTTTATTGGGTATAAAAGCTTCGTTCATGACTTGAGGTACTACTTCAGGGGTTGTTTGTATCGACTCAATAGGTTGGGTGAGAATTGAAGAGGTAGGTAACTGATTATCTTGCTCGG
Source organism: Tatlockia sp. (assembly GCA_013697645.1). GTDB lineage: Bacteria > Pseudomonadota > Gammaproteobacteria > Legionellales > Legionellaceae > Tatlockia. The sequence continues at coordinate 1,604 of JACCWL010000018.1, forward strand.
CATGAGAACCAGCCTCTGAAGAATTTGGATTCGGTTTAATATCGACACTCAAATTTAAAGCATCAGGATTGTCAGCAGGCTCGTTTCTATCAGCTTCAATAGAAGGCATTACTATTGTGATAATTTGTTGTATAAATTTTTGGAACAATTGCTTTCTCCAGGATTCAAGATGATTACAATGTTTTCCTGTGAGGTACCGCGAACGAGTCGCGGTACTTAGATCTTTATTTAAGAAAAAACATTGGGATTCAACACGTCCTATTACTACTTGCTAAAAAAGCTTAAGGTAGCAGGTTCACGCGGGGTAACGGTTGGCGATTCTGGCTTGATATTTGGCATTTTTAACATTAGTTTTTCTAATTTTAAAACCATTTCCTTCAGTTCGCTAACCTCCTTTTTTAATTCAGCATTATCCCCAATTACTTGTTTAATGCCTTGTCTTGTTGTGTTGGGCCAAACTTTTTCCTGGATCTCATCGTCTAATTTGCTCAAAGAAGAGAACACACTCTCCTTAACAAAATCGCTGATTTCCGCAGAAAACTTACCGGTCACCCAATCATTATGCAACTTTTCCATGACAGTGGCATAAATTGTTTCCCGGCAATTGGGTAAGCTATTTGGCGATAAAAAGAGATTGGCAGTTTTTAAGCCATATTCTTTCATTGCAGCGCCCAGTTCTTCATTTTCCAGGTAATCTTGCTGGAATTTATCAAGAAAAGCATAAACAGCCAATTGAGAAAACTCTTCCGTTAAAGAAGAATCTAAATCTTGCCTCATTTTAGTGATCACTTTTCCGACATACTCGCTTAACTTTATTGAAACCTGAGGCGTTGTTTGCATGTTTTGCCATCTAAGGATTAGCTCAGACACAACAGAAACATCGTCTTTTTTCAATGAATGCTTGGTTATTTGGTTAATTGTCGCTCCCAAATCATCATAGCCAGTTATCCTTTCTGCTTGGATATCACTAACTATGGCTTCAATAACCTGGCTATGTATTTTACTTTGATTAGCTAATAATTGTTTTTTACGAAACCATTCTATTAGCACTTCAATAGAATTAATTGTATTTTTTTCCATCTCCAAGTTTTTAGTAATTGAAGGATGCAAGCCGTTTTTTTGCCAATCGGCTAGTAATTGCTTGGCTAATAAGCTAGTCACTTCTGTTTGAATATCTTCTCTGAGTTTTTTTGGTTTGTTGTTATGCCAACTCATATAAAGCTGCTTAACTTCCGAGTCCAATTGCTCTTCGATATCATTTTTGAGTTTTTCAGGCATTTTTTGGTTTTTACTGCCCTGATAAAAAGATTGCAAGGTGTCTGAAAAAAGCGCTTTCATCTCGCCAACCAGTCCAGCGTTTTTGATGTTACCTATCACATAGTTTTGTTGGAGAACTTGATAACTACGATGTAGTCGCTTTAAATAAGCGTTATACAAAATGGGATCACTATCAGCCAATTTAATAAATTTTGCACAATCTTCTTTAAATTGCTCAATTGTTAAAATATATCCCTGTTTACGAAGGCTTACTTCCGAAAACTGTTTACTTACCAGGTCACGCACAGGCAGCAAACTAATTCCTTTGGTTTCCATGTTGTGGTTTGAATAATAATCGATTTGATCTTGAAGAATTTTCATGCTGGCTTCGAGATTTTTTGAATCGAGTTCTAGTAAAATTTGTTCTAAAATTTTCATTTTAATTCCTAAATCAATACAATGATTCTATAAAACTTCTATTAAGGATTAATAGAAATTTTCCTTATTACAGAAGATAAAGTTCTGCAATGGGGCGATTGTAAATTTATTGTAAGTATTAGACATTCCGTAATTTTACGGAGGCGGCGGCATATTAATTTATCTGCTATTTGATCCTAAAACGCCCCACATAGTGGGTGGGATCGTTTGTTTTTCGCGTTATTTTAGCCCTTTGCCAGAGGCTATTGGGCCGTGCTAACCATATTTTGACATCATTTGTGTAATGTAGTCAGGAATGAAATTTTCAAACAATTGTTCGCCTGTAAACATATTTTTGATGGGCAAAGATGCTTGGGGATTAAAAAACATTCCCATTGATAATCGTTTTTCTTCTTTGAGCTCAACTTTATGAGATGGTGCTTGGCATTTGTCCTTACCTAGCAATAATTGCAGGGCTCTTCCACAAATAATAACAAAATAATCGGGATCTGCTTTAACATCTATCCATTCATTCATTTTTTTGTCGTTACTTACTCTTCTTTTTAAACCTGCTTCAGTTAGCGATAATACCGTGAGCAAGCCTAAATCTTTATGTTTTTTCAATCCGACTAGGGGGCTTTCTTCATTATTTTCACATACCGGGTAGAACACAATTGAAAAATAGGTTTCTTCAGACCCGATTAGATTCGATGCTATTTCCGCTTTTCCATAATTATTGCACATCATTAAAATCAGAGGATTAACTATTTTACTTAGTAAATTTTCTCGTGCTATCAAAAGAGATTTAGATTCATTTTCGAAGTGGGGGGGTGGTTTTGTTAGTGGAAATGATAAGCGTTCTACATGTTCTTTTAATTCGATAGTTCGTCTATCATTGTATTCCTGTACCTTAGATTTTTCTTGCCGGGTTTGACTGAAAAATTGATAGGATTTTTCCCTTATGCAGTTGAAAATATCCTCCGTTTCGCTAACGATTTCTTTTCTTACATAACAAATGCCTAGGGAAAGAAATTCCTTAAGTATATTAGCCTCCATATCTTCAATCTTATCAATAGCCGGTAATCCGTTTATATATTTGGGCATATTTTTTTCACCTATAAATAATAAGAGATTTACAAGCTAATTGATTATCTACTGAATTTGTATCCGTAAAGTTACGAGGTTTCTAAGTATCTTGAAAATTTTCCAACAATATCGAGTCGATTTTTACCATTTATTTTTATTCTTATCTGTTCAATATAAGTTTCAACTGTTCTTGATGATATGGTCATTATTTTAGCTGTTTCTTTTGCAGTATTACCCAGACATAAATAATAAAGGGTTTCAGTTTCACGGTTTGAAAATAGTATGCCTTCTGCTAGTATTTTTTCCTGAAAACTAGCAAGCGTTTTTGTTGCTTTGATCTGATCAAAAGGAATAATGCAAAAGTGGGATTTTAATAATTTAAAAAAATCATCTTGTATTGATTTATCAAATTCCTGATAAATTAATGTGTTATCCTGATCAATAGCTGTCCAATTATTATGCGATATTCTTTTTGCTATACCAACAATGTAGATAAGGTTGTCGGCGCTAATGCATTTAAAACAATTATCAATAATATATTCGACAGAATTATCAGGCTTTTTGATTTGGTAATAAATAAGATTTAGTTCAGGATTATTATAGTTTTCATTATGCCGTTGTTGAAGCTGCTGCATGTAAAATTCTTTTCGTGTATCCTCCAAAAAATCAAGCCAAATAAGGGGATATTTATTAACTATATTCGGATCACGTTGCCAGATTTTTGCGAAATTTTTTCCCTGATACACTTGCTTTGTCATTTCACGTTCACGAACCCAGAATACATAATCCTCATGGAGATCTAACTGGCTAAAGGTTTTATTTAAGAATGACTCACTGGCCTTACCTATATTCTTTATCATAGAGGATGCAATCTCACAAATAATTGGCGATTACTCTATCATACATCAGGAGTAGCTTGATTTCGGCTATAAAGCGCCCAGCAAACAACAATATTATCCTCAACTGTTACAATAATTATAAAAGTAATTGTTAATGTCATATTTAGCTTGCTCAATTGTGTCAAAGCAGTCATTAATAGCCCGATGCCCCAATTAGAAAAAGCCTAATTTCCAATTCAAATAATCAAGCTTTGCCGATACAATTCTCCCTGCCCTCTAATCGATGTCTTTAATGGTACGGACGAAAGGGCACTTTTTCATTATTTCTTGCAAAGTGAGGACGTTTGTAATTCTAAAAATTTCTATAAGGGTGAAATGAGTATTATTAACTGGGAAATATCATGTTGGCGTTATTAGGATGGTGCATGATAATAACCTTTATGTATTTAATCCTTTCCAAACGTTTATCGGGTTGGGGCATTCTCACTTTAAAAAACGCTAACAGGCCAGTTTTTATAGGAACAGATTTTTGCTGATAGTCATTTTCTATCAATTAATTTGGAAATTGAAAAGGGGGAGGAAAAAATGAGGCAGCGCAACTTTTTCTCGGCAATTTGTAATAAGCGGTCAATTCAATGATAAAAGTACCAACGATAGGTATTGCAGGGGTAACCATTCCTGGAGCTATTGATTGTATAAATAAAATCAATCAAAAAGCGCATAGCTTTTTTGAACATCATCACCATCCTAATATTATTTTGCATCAACCCAATTTTGGCCCAACCCATCATGCTCAAAATCACGGTCAATGGGAAATAGTTGAAGATAGACTGATTGAATCCATAGAAACTTTAACTAAAGGGGGTGCTGATTTTGTCATTATTCCAGCAAATACTGTACACAAAGTTATCGATAATATTAAAAAGAGAGCCACCATTCCTGTTCTCTCTATGCTCGATATGGTTGCAGCAAAATGCCACAGCCATAACTTAAAAAAAGTTGGTATTCTTGGAACTCGATGGACTATGGCTGATCATCTCTATCAAAACCAATTACGCTTGCACAATATAGAGGAAATTATTCCGTCTCTAGAGGATCAGGACATTGTTCAGAAAGCAATTTTTGAGGAATTAATTCCGACAGGTCATGTTAAATCAAAAACATTAGATGCCTTATTAGCCGTTACAGAAAGGCTAAAAGCAAGGGGTTGCGATGGTGTTGCACTTGCATGTACAGAATTACCTTTGGTTTTAAACAGTGAAAATTGCGGACTGCTTACTCTTGATACCACCGCTATTTTGGCAGAAGGAGCGGTACGACACGCATTGACTTTAATGGAGCCACCTGAAAACCTGAGTCAAGAATGACTTCGGCACGCCTAAGGAATTCTTGTTGGAAGGGGAATGAACCCCGCCCTGAAGGACGAGGTCTTGCCTTTTGGAAAACACCGAGAATTGGTCAGAAATTGATTAATTAAAAATAATGCGGTTTGCTCGTAGCTCCCCTTTCTTAAAACTTTTTCTTTGCACGACTCATCAAATAATGCTGGCGAATGTGATTGTCACTGAAATAAGGATTTACTAGTGTTTTAAGCTCATTTCTAACTGGAATTACTGGTTAAAGATGAGTAAAATTCTGATACCAATTGATTCTTCGGAGTATTTTTTTGGAAAAAGAAGACAAAGCTATTCTATCTACATTTGTAGAAGTTTTTAAATCATTTCAATTAGACCCAATAATTCAGCCTTCATTAAAATATGATCCAACAGCTGTTATTTCTATAGCAAATCTCGATGAGCTTTTTTTTAATGGTATTTGTATTAAGAACCCCCTAGATCAGAAAAAATTAATTGAAGAACTACAAGACACTCAGCATAATTTAGGTAAACCATTAACGATTTGGGTAACAGCAGAGACGCAGATACCCGAGTTTGAAGAAATGCTTAAAGCACGTTTTGAGTCCCCTGGTTCCTTTTATGGCATGTTGCTTGATCTCAAACAAGCAAAGCTATCTTTCAGCCACGAAAACATTATTGTTGAACCAGTGACCAATAAAGAACAGGCTCATGATTTTGCAAAAATATATTGTGAGGTATTTCATTTTCCACGTCTTCAAGAGCATACAACAAGATGGGCGATTAAACAGTATGAAATAGACAACCCTGTCTGTATGAATTATCTGTCTAAAATTGATGGTGTTGTGGCAGGAGTTAGTAGTCTTGCGATTGATCGGAATTTTAAAACATTTAATGCAGGAGGATTTTACAATGCATGTGTGCTCCCCGAATTTAGAAAATCAGGTATTGCAACTGCAATGGCAACTCATCGAGTGAATGCGGCAAAAGCTCTTGGTTTGGAATATCTTTCTATCGTTTTGATGTCTGACGCAATGGCAAGAGGTTATTGCGAAAAGCTTGGCTTTATAAATCACAACACAATGACACCATACTATATTCGATAAAAAATACTGATAGATGAAAGTACTGACGTATGTGTTGAAATCACCCAAAACAACAGGGAAATTTTACCAATTTAAAAAGGAAGCTAAAATTATTAAGTAAAAGTGGCTAATAAAACCGGAACTTTGACACCTAAACCCTTTGTTGGAACAGTCACAGTTTTAAGACCCAAAAACATAAGCTGATAAGATTGATTTAAGTATCTGAAGTAAACAATTTTGAGTAGTTTTTAGAAACTCATTTCAAGAACAATCAACAACATCATTAGCCATCCCCCTGTTGCCTCATAAATGAATGTTACCGAAAGGGTTATTCGTTGCCTCATAATTGATGTTACTGAACAGAGACATTATTGACATAATATCCTCTACAAATATCCTAGCGGGGTGAAGGGGCCGGCAATGAGGCCCCTTCGGTTTGTATCCTCACAGCCATCGCCGTCCCCGGCTGTGCTGTATATTATTTATAGCCTATTTTTTGACCATTTATACCTAATAATCCAAAGATTTTATTCAATTTGAATTTGATTTTCCTTTGTAATTCAAAGGGATTTAGCTCATTGTATATATTCGTTAACTCTCGTTTCTTTTTTTCTGAAAGGTGTTTTGATTCTATTAAACGTTGGTAAGGTGTTTTGGGTTTTTCATGTTTTTTCAAGACTTTTGCATCAACTCTTTGTTTTCCTTTAAGTTTTGTGTTGGGAAGAAAATAATTATTCAGTAATGATACCTCATTTTTATAGAGATCATTCATTAACGTCACCAGGTGTTGCTTTCCAAAACGCTCATAGCCAAACAGTTGTCGTACATGAGTCCAGTTTTTTTGCTCTACATGAGCATTATCATCAGTGGCTTTTTGTCTTGCATCATTGCCAGGTGAAAGATAGAGGTGTTTTAATAATGGACGATGTAATTTAAAAAGTGTCTTAAATCGGAGAAATCCACGGGCATTTCAAGAGATCTCTTGGTTAATAATCCAATTCTAGCTTAATGCCTTTATTATGATCACCCAGATATAATACTGTCCGCCTTGATAGAATTTACTTATAAAACATTCAAGCTAAAATATTTTCTACACGACGCAGTAAATCAGATAAATTACAAAATTAGAATTTCCAACTTACCTTTTATACAAAGAACGCAATTGGATTAAATAAAGGAATCGCATTATGTCATTAAGTCCCAAACAAATTAGAGAAGCTCTAGAAAGCGAATTATTTTCAATGTTGTCTAATGATAATCCTTACAGTAATGCCCAGCGTGTTCGATATTCGATGGCTTTAGCCTCCAATTATCTTTATGAAGTTCATGAAGATCAAAATTACCCAACAGAAAAATCTAAAATCAAGATTTGCAGTCGCATGTACCGTTCCGTTAGCACACCTTACCTTTGGACAGCTTTCATGGTATTTGGAAATAGAGTTTCCCCCCATAAATTTGGTAATGAAGCTATCAGCATCGAGGGTACATCTTTTAATACTTATAATGAAATTGGATATTGGTCTTGTTTTTCTAGAAACTCATTCTATGAAACCGAGTTTAAAAAACACTTAACTGACGATATGTTGCAAATATCCCAATATCCACGGGCATTTAATTGTTTTTCTAGCGATGACCATTTAACTTTAGAAGAACAAGAAGCTTTTGTAATGGAAAGAATAAATGAAACAAAAGAAGAGATTAAAAGAGAAAAAAACTTGAAAAAGAAAGAAGAGTTTAGAAAACAAAGTGAAGCTAGAAGACTAGAAGAAGATAGAATTTACGGTCCTGAAAGAAGAGAACAAGCTAGAAAACAAGAAGAAATTAGAAAGCAGGAAGAGAGCAGATTATTGCAAGAAGCTAAAAAAATAGAAGAAGAGAGGGAATCCAAGAAGCCCAAAGATTGGAAAAGGCTAAGAAAACGGAAGAAAGAGAAAAAACCTTTGATAGTTTATTGAATTCAACAAACCCAACAGCAAGTGACTTTTTAGATCTAGGCTTGTCCTATT
>JACCWL010000220.1 GCA_013697645.1 Tatlockia sp.
CATTGAATTTGATAAAAAAAGAAGAGACAACGAAGTTCTCAGTCCCAAGAAAAAGAAGAAAGGCAGCTCTATATGACCAATATAGAGAACAGCTGTTGGGAATTTAAACTTTGATGCTCTTGCCCTGGAATATTTGTGACTAATTCTTAATTCCAAAGTTTTTATAGTACAATCGACGGTCTGATGAAATTAAACGAATAGCAAGAGATGAAACATCATGTCGCGATACCTTGATCCAAAAGCCGATGTAGTCTTTAAGAAGATATTTGGTGATCATCCAAAGTTATTAATCAGTTTTTTAAATGCCTTGCTTCCCTTGCCCCCCAATGGGTCTATTGTCACATTGACTTATCTGCAAAATGAACAGGTTCCTGCTATTCCTGAATTTAAACGCACCATTGCTGATGTAAAATGTACTGACGAAAAAGGTAGGGTCTTTATCGTTGAGATGCAAATGAATTGGACCGATCATTTTAAACAACGATTATTATTTGGAACTAGTCAGGCGGTTGTAAAGCAACTGGACAAGGGAGAAGAATATAAATTTCTTCAGCCGGTGTATGGATTAGGCATAGTCGCTGAGATTTATGAAAAAACAACCACGGATTGGTATCATCACTATCAATTGGTAAAAAAAGGGGATGCTAGCCACAGTGATTTGATTGAACATTTACAGCTTATTTTTATTGAATTACCTAAATTCCCCATCCAATCATCACAAGAGAAAAAACTACGATTATTATGGTTGCGGTTTTTACGTGAAATTGATGAAAAAACCAAAACGGTTTCAAAAGATCTTCTTGAAATACCAGAAATAGCACAAGCCCTGGAGCTTGCAGAAGAATCAGCCTATACGCCAGGAGAGCTTAATCTTTATGAAAGCTACTGGGATCAAGTCAGCAGAGAAAAAACACTTATTTCAGGTAAATACGCGGAAGGTAAGGCTCAAGGACTTGCTGAAGGGATGAAGAAAGGGATTGAGAAAGGGATGGAGAAAGGGATTGAGAAAGGGATTGAGAGAATAGCTATCAATATGCTAAAAGCCAATAAACCGCTTGCTGAAATCAGTTTGTTTACCGGCTTTTCTGAAGACGCTATAGCCAAGCTTAAAAAACAACAATAATGTCACAATAACCTCTAATTTCATTGATGATTTAATCCCATTGTGGTATAACTATCGCGCTTTTTAACTACACACATGCTTCGTCACATACGGTAGGGTCCCATAAAAAGGGTGTCGTATGGGAAGCGTGGAGGCCTAACCCTGGAGTAATAAAATGAATGTAAGTATGAGAGAACTGCTTGAAGCTGGAGCTCATTTTGGGCACAGAACACGGTTTTGGAATCCAAAAATGGCTGAGTACATTTTTGGTTCAAGAAACAAAATCCATATTATCAACTTAGAAAAAACAATGCCTATGCTGAATGACGTAATCAATTACGTGGGTCGTCTGGCATCTAATAAGGCAAAGATCCTTTTCGTGGGCACTAAAAGAGCGGCACAGGAATCTATTCGCGAACAAGCTAAACGTTGTGGCATGCCTTATGTTGATCACCGTTGGTTAGGCGGCATGTTGACTAACTATAAAACAGTTCGTCAATCTATTTTTCGTTTAAAAGAATTAAAAGAATTGCGTGAAAAAGGTGCATTTGCTGGGATGATTAAGAAAGAAGCCCTAATGTTAACCAGAGAACTTGAAAAATTAGAACGTGGTCTTGGCGGTATTGAAGACATGGGCGGTTTGCCTGATGCGCTTTTTGTGGTTGATGTTGGTTTTGAGCATATTGCGGTTGAAGAAGCACGTCGCTTAAAAATCCCCGTTATTGGTGTGGTTGATACTAACAACAGTCCAGATAACATTGATTACATCATTCCTGGTAATGATGATTCTATGCGTACAGTGGAAATTTATGTTCGTTGCATTGCTGATGCGATTCTCGATGCTAAGCATGGAAACACAGTAGGTGGAGGTTCATCAACCGCTGAGTTTGTTGAAATTGCTGTAAATGAAAAAGAATCAGACAAAGACAAAACTGAACAATAATTCAATCAAGACAATAGGGACTGTTGATTTGCGAGCCAAGATCAGCAGTCTCTACACGCTACCCCTTTTTTGCTATGTGGAGGATTAAAGATGTCGATTAGTGCAGCATTGGTAATGCAACTGCGTGAACGTACTGGCGCTGGTATGATGGAATGTAAAAAGTTTCTCATTGCCACCAACGGCGATATCGAATTAGCAATTTCTGAAATGCGTAAAGCAGGGCAAGCTAAGGCGGATAAAAAATCAGATAGAGTTGCTGCTGAAGGTATTATTGTAATGATTCGTTCTGCTGATGGTCGTAAAGCCGTTATGCTGGAAATCAATAGTGAAACTGATTTTGTTGCTCGTGATGAGAATTTTACTAATTTTGCTGACAAAGTTGCTGAAACAGCACTGAAGAGTTCTGTGGACGATGTGGAAGCTTTAGCAAAAGAAACCTTAATTGGCACGAACAATACTGTTGAGCAGGCAAGACAAGCTCTAGTAGCTAAGATTGGTGAAAACATCAAATTACGCCGCATGGTTAGAATAAGTTGTGATGGCATTATTGGCAATTATTTGCACGGCTCAAGAATTGGTGTCATGGTGGCTTTGAAAAACGGCGATGAAGCATTAGCCAAAGATATCGCGATGCATATTGCAGCGAGTCGTCCCCTTGTTGTCAATCGTGAACAAGTTCCGGCAGACGCTATCGAAAATGAGCGAGATATCTTTACTGCACAAGCTCGTGAGAGCGGCAAGCCTCAGGAAATCATTGATAAGATGATTGAAGGACGCATCAATAAATTTATCGATGAAGTCAGCCTAATGGGTCAGCCCTTCGTCAAAGATCCGAACAAAAAAATTAGTCAGTTACTCAATGAGAAAAATGCAGAAGTAGTTACTTTCATTCGCTACGAAGTAGGTGAAGGCATTGAAAAGAAAGCGGATAATTTCGTTGAAGAAGTGATGGCACAGGTTCGTGATCAATGATGAGCGAAAATCAGCCAAAATTAAAATACAAGCGTATTTTATTAAAGTTCAGCGGCGAAGCACTGATGGGAAAAGTCCAGTTCGGAATTGATCCCTCAGTTCTTGATCGTATCGCCAAAGAAGTAGCTGAACTCATTCGTATGGGAGTTGAGGTTGGTGTGGTTATTGGTGGGGGTAATCTTTTCCGTGGTAAGGCTCTCTCTGAGATAGGGCTAGGCCGTGTAACAGGCGATCACATGGGAATGTTGGCTACTGTAATGAATGCCTTAGCCTTACGTGATGCTTTAGAGCGTATTGATTTACCCGCTCGTATCATGTCGGCAATTCCGATGTTAGGTGTTGTTGATCCCTATCATAGACGTAAAGCAATCACTCATTTGCGCAATGAGCATGTTGTTATTTTTGCCGCGGGTACTGGCAACCCATTTTTCACAACGGATACAGCTGCCTGTTTGCGAGCTATTGAAGTGGGTGCTGATGTGGTTTTAAAAGCGACTAAGGTTGACGGTATTTACTCAGCCGATCCGGTAACTAATCCTGATGCTACCCGCTATGATTATTTGACTTATAAACAAGTGCTGCAAGATGGATTACAAGTAATGGATGCAACGGCCATCTGTTTATGTCAGGAACATGGTATGCCTCTACAGGTATTTGACATGGCTGAGCCGAATGCACTAAAGAAAATTGTTCTTGGTGAACGTGTTGGAACTATTGTCGGAGCGAGGAGCGAACCATGATCGATGATGTTAAACAAGAAGCTGAAAGGCGGATGAAGAAGGCCGTTGAAAGTCTAAAAAATGATTTAACTAAGGTAAGAACCGGACGCGCTAATGCGGGTTTGTTAGACCACGTTCAAGTCGATTACTATGGCAACTTAACGCCTTTAAGCCAAGTGGCCAATGTTAATGCATCGGATTCGCGCACCTTGTTGGTAACTCCCTGGGAAAAGTCGATGGTAGCCGCCATTGAAAAAGCGATTTTGACTTCCAATTTAGGCTTAAATCCCTCGACCCAAGGCACTGCAATCCGTATACCAATGCCACCTTTAACTGAAGAGCGGCGTAAAGAGTTAGGCAAAGTTGTGCGAAACGAGGGCGAACAAGGCCGAGTATCTATTCGAAATATTCGCCGTGATGCTAATTCTAGCCTGAAAGATCTGGTTAAAGAAAAAGCAATTTCTGAAGATGATGAGCGTCGTGCTACTGATTTGATTCAAAAATTGACCGACAAATACATTGCTGAAATTGATGTTGCTCTTACAGAAAAAGAAAAAGATTTAATGGAAATTTAGGTCTACAAATTTCATTTCTTTACAAAAGCGTTTTTCAACTATACGTAGCCTGGTTAGCGCGCGAGCGATAACCGGGATTATTCTAAGCTCAGAATGTCTATTCAGACGCGCAAGGGTTAAGACACTAGCACTGAGAATCGTAGGTCGGCGCCCCTGCCCCGACATCGTTACCTCTCCCACATTACAATGCTCTATTAGGAATAAGTGTTTGTAATTCCGCAAAATTTTCATCCAGTTTTTGGGCGCCTACAGCAGATTTGGTCTCAGAAAAGAAACCAATTTTTTCTGTTAGATAATAGTGGATTCCTAAAACTAAGGGATAGAGAATAATCAAAGAAGCAAATACAACTGCAATTTCCGCAAGGAGGTAATTTAAATTTCGATGAACCTCCAAAGCCTGCTTATTGTCTTTCAGTTGACTCCTACAAAAGGACTGACATTCTTGTAATTGAGAAACGCGCATTCCTTTGGGATTATAAATCGCATCCAGGGTCTTCTCTCTAAGCGCTTTCACTGCTGCACAAAGTTTTTGGCCCTCTTCATTTGCCTCAGTATCAACTAGCGATTTTCCCTTAAATTCAAGCTGCAAATAATACCTTTCTATTTGATTAAATAGAGCTTGTCTCTTAACGTCATTATCGAATGCCACAGCAGGGAAACTTGGCTCACTAATATTCCTATCCTTTAAAATAGCTCTGCATTTCTCAACAGCATTTTTTAAAGGAGCCATATCGTTTAAACTGGATTCTTGCGCTGCATCAGCTATTATTTTTTTCAAATCTACAGCCAAGTTATGATTAATTTTTGCAAGACTTATTAAAAAATAAAGCAAATTATCAATTGGCTCTTGAGTTTCTAAGCTTGGTGACAGAATGAGCCTGTTAAAACAATTAATATAATTATCAAGACTAGCGTACTCGTGTTTAAAAATCCTTTTTAAGGGTTCTGGTGTCCCTTTATCCCATAAACTTTGAATAATAGGCACAACGCTTTCATTAAAGTCAGGCGCAGTCTGTTTTGCTAATTTTTCGGCTTTGCCATAATCAATAATGTTTATTTCATATCTAGCAGAGAGATCTTTATCAGGATGAATCTTGATGAGGATATTTTTTTTGTGTAAATCATAATGTCCAACTTTAATATCGTAAATCTGTGCCTTGTATGCCTTTAGCAATTCTTTAGACAATGCTAGTTTTTCAACGCGGCTTATGGTCTTTTGATTTTCTGCTAGAAAATGATGAAGTGTTGTATCACCCAGATGCCGCAGGACTAATCGGCCAGATAGGGTTGGTTTTTTAGGGTGTATATGGGGTGTGATTAGGGCTATAGGGTATTCATTTGCTGAATCTTTAGGACTTTGATCTTTTACTACCCGTTTAAAAACTTCTGATACTTTAATACCAGATTTTTCTTGGGGATCTCGGTGAAAGGTACAATAGACCATGTTAACAGAACCATGACAACCTTTACCAAGATGAATTGTCGATTCCATTTCAAAAGCCTTACCCCCTTTTTTTCGCTCTCTGACAAAGACATCGTTCTCAAACTGGAATAATTGGTTCTCATGCTTGTAAATTCTATTTTTTGTCCAGGAATCAACATTTTTTTTAAGCTGCGATTCGAGGAAGTCCATTATCCAAGAATTGTTTTTAATGTTGTCATTGTGAATAACTACTAGACTCATAATTTCTCTTAATATAAAAAGTAACCTTCATTATAACTCTATCGAATTAAGCTAATATTAAGTCATGTAATGAAGATCTTATTAGTTTTTCAAAGTTAGAGTCCACTTCCTTAGCAGCCCTAGCACTCTTTGTTTCAAAAAAGAAACCGATTCTCCTTCTTACCTTAAACTTGCCATATAACCCCAGCGATCTGACCAGCTGAGTTGCTTAATCTTCTTATTATTTTTAAGAAGATCCAAGAATAGATTAATATTGCTGCTATTTTGAGCATAGATAATTAGATTAGCTGTACCCGGAACTGCAACGACAACAGTTGCGCTTAAAAATTGCTTTTTAAGCGCTTCATAAAGGCTAAGATGCTCCTTTGCATTGGCTGAGTTGATAGCGAGAATACCACCCGGGTTTAGCGCTCGCTTGCAATTAGCGAAAAACTCTTCTGAGATACAATGTTCTGGAAAGGTATGAGCTGTAAATAAATCGATTAAAAGATGTTGATATTTATCGTTATTTTTGCTTAAGAACAGGCTTGCTTCTTCATTCACAAGGGCGATATTTTTTAAGCTATCAATCATAAAAAAACGTTTGGCTAATTCAATCACTTCCAAGCTAGATTCAACTACTACCAATTTAGAGCAGCCAAGCAGAGGAGAAAGGGCATGTGCCGCGCCACCTCCACCTAAACCGAGCATGCAACAGTTTTGGGGTTTAAGTTGTACAGCTAACATTAGATAGTTTAAATAGCGCAGCTGGGGTCTACTTGGCTTGTAGCGGTTTATAACAGTTTGCAAAGCCTTGCTATCGAACTGAAGCCAACGAAATAAAAAATTTTGAAAAACACGAATCCCTTGTGGGGATTGATATATAAGACGTGCGGCGAAGGTTTTCCACATGTAATAGTCCCATTACAAAGTTAAGGAGCCCTAGGCTGGCAGGACCTCTCTTTCAAGATGGGATATATTAACTGTCACGTTAGAAAGTGTAAATTGCCCCACTATCTTGTGTTCTATTCTAATTATTTATCTCACGTTGAAAAGTGTAAATTGAGCCTAATTGTAATAACTGACTCAGCTCATCTAAAGCTGTGAAACACTCAGAGACCAACAGCGGATCGGCTAAATCCCTAGCCTCTAAGCGGTCACGATAATGATGCTTAACCCACACTTTAAGATTTTCTAACAAGGGTTCTGAGATTAAGACACCCTGATGCATCGCCTGCAATTCTTGTTCATTGAGAGGGATGCGTAAACGCAAGCAAGCAGGGCCACCGCCATTGCGCATGCTTTGTTTTAAATCAAGATAATGCAAATTGGAAATGGGATTTTTATCGTCAATTAATTCATCTATATATTGCTTAACGGCTTGATTGTCACGGCATTCGCTCGGTGCAATTAAAGCCATACCAGTCTTATTGGGCATTGTAATGAGCTGAGAATTAAAGAAATAAGAACTCACGGCTGTTGGCACGCTCATACGCTTGCTGGATACCTCAATAATTTGGATGGGAAATTTTGCTTTGCTTTTTAGTTCAGCTAAGACTTGAGCTTGCTGAAGAAAAGCCTTTTCATGAAGGAGAAAAACAAATTCATTAGCGACAGCAATAACGTCATTATGAAAAACCCCTTGATCGATAGCCTCAGGATTTTGGCAGGCAAAGACTACTTTTTTTTGATGAAGTTGGTGTGCACGAGCAATCGCTTGAGAAGCTTCCAGGGTTTGCCGGGCAGGGAATTTCAAAGGGCTAAGCTTTGTGGTATTTAGCCCTTCCTTGCCATAAACAAATAAATTAATCGCACTTTCTGCATGCGAAGCAGCTAAACGACTATGATTTGCAGCACCTTCATCTGAGGTGTTAAGGCTTCTGGGTAGAATTGGGTGATGAGCAAAAAAGGTCTCATCTGAGAATAATTGTTCAAGCAAGTATTTGGCAAAATCAGCTTCTTGGTGACGATGTAAATTAGAAATTAAGTTTGCCGCTGTGAAATGCACTCGTTTATCGGCTGTATCAAGGCTTGCAGACACTGTAGCCGCGTTTGCAGTCCACATGAATGAGGATGAATAACTTGCCGATAAAAGCTCTGGTGCCTCGCGATAGGCCTTTTCAATCTGCTGAGAAGCGCTTCCCTTAAACCCCAGTTGATAGAGCAGCGCCAAATTGGGCCGAAGGTGCGGCGGCATAATGGCCTGTTTTAAGCCAAGTTTAAAAAATAAATGCATTTTTGCTAAGCCTTGAAGTGCGGCTTCTTGGGGATTTGAAAGACTTAGCGCATTGTTGATTGAAGCAAGATTACCCGCTGAGAGCCCGGCATAATGATGCGTTGGACCAACCAAACCATCCAGATTTAGTTCACATACTGGCATGAAATTATTCCAAATCAATACCAGGCAATAACTGCGCTGGCAGGGTTATATGGGGTTGTTCTAAGCTTGCGATTGGATATGAGCAATAGTCTGCAGCAAAATAAGCGCTTGGGCGGTTATTTCCACTGCAACCCACACCACCAAAGGGAAGAGAGCTTAGAGCACCTGTGGTGGGTCTATTCCAGTTGATTAGTCCCGCACGAATTTTCTTATAAAAATAGTTAAAGCGCTCTAAATTTTCGGAGATTAAACCGGCAGACAAACCATAACGGGTTTTATTAGCAAGAACTATGGCTTCTTCAAAATTTAGATAACGATAGACTTGAACCAGTGGTGCAAAGATTTCTTCATCAATTAGCTTAGTAGCTTTGGTCATGTCAATGATGCCTGGTGAGAGGAAACCGGTATCTTTCGCAAGCTTCCTCATTTCAAGCAAGGGTTCCCCACCATTTTGAATCAAGTCTTTCTGCATTTTTAAATAGCCATTAGCGTGGTTATAACTAATTACAGGCCCCATAAAGGGCTCTGGCTGCTCATTAAATTTACCCACTCTTAAGCGCTTGCAAGCATTGATAAACTGATTCAAAAAAGCGTCACCATAAGGACTTTTTGGAATAAACAGGCGTCTGGCACAAGTGCAGCGTTGACCTGCGGTTATCATCGTGGAAAGGAGGCTGTGATAAACAGCCGCAGATATATTAGCGCCTTCATCAATGATCAAAGGATTATTGCCACCCATCTCAAGCGCTAAAATAACCTCAGGTTTATCGCTAAATTGTTGATGAATTTTTACACCAGTCTGATAACTACCAGTGAAATAAACGGCTTGAATATCAGACAACAGCAAGGCTTTTCCGGCGGTCGCATCGCCTTGGATACAATTAATAACTCCCGCTGGCAAGTCGCTTTCATGCCAGCATTGGATGATGAATTGCGCAACTCCTGGTGTAAGTTCACTGGGTTTATATACCACAGTATTACCAGCCAGAAGAGCAGGGACAATATGGCTATTTGAAAGATGAGCTGGGAAATTAAAGGCACCAAGAATTGCAGCCACGCCGTATGGTTTATAACGGATAAAAGCCTTTGCATCCGCTGCTTCGCTTTGTTTTTCTGCATTACGTTCAAGGTAGGCTTCAATGGAAATTTTCACTTTAGCGACCACCGAACTCACTTCAGTATGCGCTTCCCATAGGGGTTTGCCTGTCTCCAAACCAATTAGGTAGGCAAGTTTTTCTCGTTTAGCTTCGACTTCCTTGGCAAAACGATTTAGATAATTGGCACGCGTTGCAAAATCAAGCGAAGACCAAGAGGAAAGCGCGTCCTGAGCCGCTGTGTTCGCTGCAAGTACGTCGGCAGAACTTGCAATAGTTCCCTGCCAAACAATTGAGCCATCAGCAGGATTTTTAGAAACAAAATTTTCACCTTGCCCTTCAACCCAATGGCCGTTGATATAATGGTTCTCTGTTTTATTCATTTCAAACATTTATAACTCACTGGAAATTAGGAAATTAGCATCTACCTGAGCAATTACACCAGCGAGGGCGCAATACGCAGACAATCACCTTGTTGAACCTGCAACAGTTCTGCTGTTTTTTTGCCGATAATACAAGTTCCCTTTTGTGGTTTGAAAATTGCCATAGCAATGGTTGCGCGAAAATCAAGTTTGGTATTTGCGATTAAAAATAGTTTTGAACTGACTTCATCACTTAGACTTGTAATCGTCATGAGACGGTTATCTGCAATGGTGCGTATTTGATCTAGAGGGGATTCAATCGTTGGACCGGCGTCAAAAATATCAACAGTAGAATTAAAGCGAAATCCCTCATGCAACAAAAGTTTCATGGCAGGTACTGCCGAATGATGCGGGTGACCAATAACTGCCTGTGCCTCAGGCGGCAGCAATTTGACATAAATAGGCGACCTTGGCATTAAATCAGCAATAAATTGCTTATTGGTCGATACCGTGAAGGCATCCGCTTCTGCAAAGGTCATATGAAAAAAGTGTTGCCCGACACTGTCCCAAAAAGGCGAATTCCCCAACTCGTCTGAAATGCCGCGTAGTTCAGCAATAATTATTGGTGCGAAACGTTGGGGATAATTCGCGATAAATAAAAAACGAGCTCGCGCAAGTAGCAGGCCGTTTGTGTCA
This sequence comes from Tatlockia sp., assembly GCA_013697645.1. Lineage (GTDB taxonomy): Bacteria > Pseudomonadota > Gammaproteobacteria > Legionellales > Legionellaceae > Tatlockia. The sequence continues at coordinate 10,507 of JACCWL010000220.1, forward strand.
TGTCTAAACTCAGGTTTTAAAAAAAGAGTGCAGAGTTCGCTTCGACCCTGATTGTCATTGACTAAATCTAGGATTTCATAATCAGAGCGGATATTGAGTGAATGGCAAATGCGTGTTCGTTTCAAGACCCTATAAGAATAGAGAGGTAAATCATGTCCTGTTGTAGCTTCTATTGCAGAAGTTCCGACAATTTCTGAACTTTCTGAATCTTCAAGAACAAATAAATAGTATTCACTTGATGGCGATTTCACCTTTTTTTGAAAAGAGGAGCATGACCAAGCAAGCCGTTTACGCAGGATTTCTATATTTTTGGGAAGAGAAGTTAATCCAAAGCCGCAATGCTCTGCAAGTTGGTGAATGGCGTCTAAGTCAGATTCAAGAGCTGAGCGAAATAGCATCATGATCTTAATTCCATAAGTCCGCCATTTGCTAAATCACGAAGCAGGAGTGTTGTAAGTGCTGTTCGTTCCATAAGACTGTCAACTAAAATAAATTCCCCAGAACTGTGAATATTACCGCCGCGAACGCCCAGGGTATCGATTACCGGCAAGCCGAATTGGGCTAGATTGTTACCATCACAGCAACCACCGCTATCTTGCCAGTCAAGCGAGAGTCCTAGTTCTTGGCCAACATTTTGAATTCGTTGAAATAAGCGTTCTGTCGCTTTACAAACTCGTTTAATTGGACGATTGAATTGACCCTGAATAGTTAAGGAATAACCCTGGCGTTGCATTTTGCTACTAATGTTAGCCAGTTGTTTTTTAACCCAAAGTTCATCCTCTGCTTTGCTAATTCGAATATCTAATTGAGCGACTGCACTGTCAGGAACCATATTGAGCGCATCACCACCAGCAATCTTGCCGACGTTAATTGTAATTCCATTTTCCAGCCGGTTAAGAGCATGAATTTCAATAAGGACTTCAGCTAAGTAGCAAATAGCATTTCGACCTTCTGAGAAAGCCCGTCCGACATGAGCTGATTTACCGGTTGCAATTAATGTTAGCTTACCGCTTCCGCGGCGATTTTTAGCAAGGGTGCCG
>JACCWL010000221.1 GCA_013697645.1 Tatlockia sp.
GTAATTTGGCATCAAGGTGAATCTGATTTTATCTTTAAAACCCCTATGGAAGACTATAAATTATCCTTTCAATCTTTGATTAAAACTCTAAGACCTAATAATGGGAAAATGCCACCTGTTTATTATGCTGTGGCAACGCGCTGTGATGGTGATCATTGGTATCCCAATAATCCAATATCAATCGTTCAACGGACTTTGGCATCTAAAGAGAATATCTTCCTAGCAACTGATACCGATACCCTTGTACTACCCAATGAAAGAATGGATCCGGGACTCTGTCATTTTCAGGCCGCCGGCCAAATGAAAACTGCTTATGCATTTGCCCAATCGATAATAAAAAATAAATCTCTTTACGATAAATAGTTAGCTCTGTGCACTTTTATGCTCAACTCGAGTTAAGTATCAATTAGAATAACATCGTTTGTTTATTGGTTCTTCCTCCACCTCTGCTGTTGAGCAGCAGGTATGGTAAGCAGCGTAATATAAAAGATACAACCAACCCACAACAGGAAAACACGCCCAAGATATCATCTCACATCCTGACATTTCCCAACCCGTATTAACAGTTTTCTCCTTTTTGAACATAGAGGCTTGGTTTCTACCTGGATTTGTCGCTGACTGGTGTTGCTTGTTGTTATTGAAATTGGCGCTCACTAGTAGATCAGGATTTACACGATGTTCTAACTTTGGCTCTTCGTGTTGTTTACTAACCAGCTCTTGAGGTTCTTTGTTAGGACATAGCAACTCTAAATGTTGATAAAATCCTGTTAAGTCTAAAAGGGTGAGAACATGATAGCGAAAACGGGATTGTTCTGCTTTTGGATTGAGCGTAAGAGCCGCTTTTGCTTGAGCAATGAAAGCAATATTCTCACTAAATTGAGCACCGTATTTGTGCGCTAATAAATGCATAAACTCGTCTTGTTTTTCGCTAGGGATGTTAAAACATTGCAGTTTTTCTACATTTTGTTCATCGAGCTCTAAGATGATTTCATCCAAGATGGTTTTAAACTGGTATTTATTGTTATCAGTTAAAACGGACTTAAAATGTTCAAAAGCGAATTGCCTAATTTCTGCTTCAATCTTTTCCTCGGTCAATTGGTCAAAAAGAGAATGTCCAATAACGGATTGGAAAAGACGGCGTTTAACTCCTGAAAAGCAGCTTGGTCTATCCCCTTCTAAATCATCATACTCTTCCCTTTTGTTGTTTCTAATCCTTGTTTTGTCCCAGTTATGAGCTCGCCCGATAAAAGCCAGTTCATTGATAAATTGTTTTATTCTTGTTTCTAAGGTATAGCCTTTTGTGGCTTCCATTTCTTTATCAATTGCGGCTAGATAGTGGATGGCAATGACAGGCAAATATTCTTCAAAGGTCGACCAACGTTCTCCTTGTTCATTGATATAAACATAGGATGAGTGGCGGTGCATCCACAGGTTTGGTTTTGAGAGATAACGTAATGCACTGTGAGCTTTGTTTTGGTAATAGGCTTTATTGGCTTTCTCATAATCAGCCTTACTAAGATTTAAGGATTGAAACTCCTCAAAGGTGACTGGGAGAGTGATTGATTTACCTTTGATGTTAATCAATGCGGGCTCTTCTTTATAGCGTTCAATGAGCATAGCCCTAAGATCTTCAGTAATCCTATCAATACCCACTTGATTAATCATCGGTTGATAATGCTCGATGGCCGATTCAAGTTTCTTTTTTTCTCCCTCAGTCAGGGCGACCATTGAGGACTCTCGGTCTTGGGCAAGCCGTCTTAAGTCAACACCGTTACGAGCCTCTTCTCGATAAAAATTATTGAGTTCTGCCAATCGTCTTACTGCTTCAATATTAAGCAATAGGGTTGCAGCCTCTTGATTGCCGCAGGTCATAGCAAGTCTTAACAGCTCATTGGGATTACCTGCGGTTAATTCTTGATGGACTAGTGCTTTTACTGAAGGGATAGAGAGTAGGAATCGAAGTTCATCATCAAAAGCCCTGTCATTGCGCCTAATTAGGTTTCTCATTAGGTAAAAACAAAGCTGTGCACGCTCTCCCTCGATATCAAATACCCCATTGGGATTTTGAATGCTGAAGGCTTCGTATTCTTGATGAAGTGATGACAGCGTATTATCTATGAAGGGAATAACATGATGGCTGTATTCTCGGACGTGTTGCTCTGCATAGGCAAAGCAAGCGCTACTTTGGGATAACAGGTGGTTGCATATCTCAAGTTGGTCGTAATCAGCAGCCCAGTCATAGGCTCTAACAACTCTTTTATATACTTCAAAGTCATCATCTGAAATCATGGACTGAATTTGATCATATTCTATTAATGATTCCAGATGTTTTAATACTTCTAGTGAACCTCTTACAACAACATCCTTAAAGACACGAAATTTATTAGCCACCACCATAGTCTGAATATGGTGATGATCTACTAGCGACTCCATATGCTTAAGTATCTCAAGATTGCAACCACTAGCGGCCAATTGGTAGGAGGCAACTTCAAACTCACCCGTAATCATAACCTCTATTTTGTTTGGTACTTTACTCTCTAGATACTTTAATATCTCAAGATGACCATGTCGAGCAGCAGACTGATAGGCAGAAAAACAATTATGCTCAATAAACCTTTGTATTTTGGCAGAGGGATATTCATTTAAGAATGTAGTTAAATACGTTAGATTGCCAAGGATGGCTAATAAATCAAATAACTTAGCATCATCGAAATTCAATTGATCTGCAATAGATTTAAGCGTTGAGAATTCCAAATCAGAATGACTTAAGGCGGTAGCAAGCCAAGCTACTTCGCTTAGATTCGATGACTCCATCCAGGACATTGAATTTAGCTTTGGTATTAAATTCTTTATAGAAGTGCTCAGTTCTTCTTGGTTGTTTATCATGAGTTCCAGGATAGCCTCATCCAGTGAAGCAGCAAACAAATAAGGGTGGCTCCACATAGATTGTGGTATCAGTTTTGCCTGTGGATGGTGCATGCGTTCTTCGTGCGTTTTAAAAGGTATGGGCATGGTTGGATTGTATAAAAAATTCAAAATGAACTAATTTTACTCATCGGGGGCAATGATTGTCAACCTAATCGCGTAGCGCTCTGAGGACCTTAATTGCTGATAGTCGAGTAGCCACTAATCATTCTCAACCCGTATTAACAGTTTTCTCCTTTTTAAACATAGACGCTTGGTTTGATATTGAAATAGTAAGAAGCGAGATCAATAATGCCATTCTTTTCCCATAGCGATATTGCAACGTGGTTAAAATTTATTTAGCATGTAAATTTAATAATCTTACGACTTAAAAATCTCTTGGAGTAATTATGATAAATGTTCACAACATCAATGACTTGTTAGAAGAGGACAAATTATCAAAGGCCAAAAAACTTGTGCGGGAAATAATGGAAGATCTCCCCTTGTTCGACGGCGAAGTACCAGGTCAGCAAATTACAATGGCCGGTGATTTAGCCAAAGCTATCTCAGCATTAAAGGGTAAATTTAAACCTGAAGATCAAATTGAATGCTCATTTAAATCCACTGATGATATCGTGTACAAAACACAAGCAGCAATCTTAGAGTTCATCCAAAATCAACAAGCCGAGCTCATAAGTTTATTTACCAATCTAAAACAAATAAATCAGATTGATCTGGCTGATCAAGTGAATGATTTAAGACAATGTATTTTTAGTGTTAGCGGATCACTAAGTCAGCAACTTGAAAACTCTGCTGAGGTTAGTGGCAAGTCTTCCCTACAAAAATCCAGTATTATTGAGCCGAAAAAGGAAATAAAAGTAGAGAGTAAAGACCATAGCAACTCTAAAGGTGTCTTACCCGTGATGCTCGCAAATAATCCTGGCAAATGCCTCATGTACCCTGTTATACCCAGTAATTCTTCCATTGTAGTTTGTATTGAATTTCCCTGTATAAAGACCAAAAATTCTTGGATGGAAGCTTTGCAGAAAACAGCTGAACAACTCCACCTAGATATCTCATCTTTGGTAACTAACAATCTAACTTCTAATACAAAGCTTTATATAAATTCAGGAAGAAATGAAAATGATTTAGGTGTTAAATATGCTGCAGAGAATAAAGACCATGATATCCCAGCTGAGTTGTCTATTTATTTAGGGGCTTTAGAATTCTGCCAGTTTTTTGTGAATACTTTAGGAATAAAAGATAATTTGACAAAAATTTATTACCAAATGCAACTGGTTTTCTCAACTGAAGCTTTTGATCTCAACGATATAAAACCCTTAGATTTAACTTATAATCAGGATTTAATCGATTCGATAAATATGAAACAAGTCTCACAAGAGAAGTGTTTTATGATGTAAGCACTTCGACTGGAAAAGTAGGCTAAGCGAAAAATAAATTTCAACTAAATTGAATATCACTTATTTTCATTACAGCATTGCTCAAACCATAGCTGGTTTTTTTTTAAGCCTGTTGAGCGCTTGCAATTCAGGGCAAGAGCATCAAAGTTTAAATTCCCAACAGCTGTTCTCTATATTGGTCATATAGAGCTGCCTTTCTTCTTTTTCTTGGGACTGAGAACTTCGTTGTCTCTTCTTTTTTTATCAAATTCAATG
>JACCWL010000019.1 GCA_013697645.1 Tatlockia sp.
TTCCCCGCCTGCGCGGGGATGACAATCCGGCAGGGATGACAATTCTGGCGCGAGAATGATAAACCTGGGTAGTTAGTAATATTATATAGTAATGAGCCCCCTGGCCCGACATTTCGTCAATTTACAAGGAGTGAGTAATGAGTGAAGACCCCACACACAATCCCTGTGGCTTAGATGGATTTGCTTTTTTAGAATTCTCAGGCCCCGACCAATCTAGGCTGGACAAGCAATTTACATCCATGGGTTTTCAGGTTAGAGCTACTCATAAAAGTCAGGATATTAAGCTCTATCAACAAGGCGATATTAAGTTCATCGTCAATGCTACTAGCGATTCTCAAGCAGCACAGCATGCAATTACCCACGGAGCCGGCGCCTGTGCTATGGGTTTTCGTACAAAAAATGCTGAAGAAGCTTATGCCCAAGCGATTAAAAGCGGAGCAACCCCTTTCCATGATTGTAAGCACGCCGATCATGGTTTACTGGCTATTGAAGCTATTGGCGGCTCTGTTATTTATTTTGTCGATGACAAGCATCCACCTTTTCAAAATCACTGGCAAGCCAAACCAATTAACAACCACACACCCAGTGAAAACGATTGCGGACTAAGCTTTATCGATCACCTCACTCACAATGTTTTTCGCGGTAATATGGATAAATGGGCCCATTTTTATGAGTCGATTTTTAATTTCCGTGAAATTCGCTTTTTTAATATAGTCGGGAAAATGACTGGTTTAATAAGTCGAGCTCTGGCCAGTCCCTGCGATAAAATTAAGATTCCTTTAAATGAATCAAAAGATGATCACTCTCAGATTGAAGAGTTTTTATCAGAATACAAGGGTGAAGGGATTCAACACATAGCCCTCAGTACGGAAAACATCTACAAAACCGTCAATACCCTTAGACAACAGGGCGTTTCCTTTCTAGATGTCCCTGATACCTATTATGAGATGATTGATAAACGAATTCCCTGGCACAAAGAACCTTTAGAGAATCTGGCAAAGGAACGTATTTTAATCGACGGTGAATTGGATCCTAAGTCTGGTTTGTTATTACAGATTTTTACGGAGAATGTCTTTGGACCTGTGTTTTTTGAAATTATACAACGTCAGGGCAATCAAGGCTTTGGTGAAGGTAATTTTCAAGCCTTGTTTGAAGCCATCGAACGAGACCAAATTAAACGTGGAACCTTGAGAGCCTAAGATGAAACTAGCAAGTTTGAAATCGGCAAAGAGTCGTGATGGCGAATTGTGTGTGGTAAACCGACAGTTAACCAGCGCTGTGAAGGCGAGTTCCATCGCCAAAACCTTACAGGAAGCGATAGAGCATTGGACTGAAGTCGAAGGACAATTAAACCAAATCTATATCGCCTTGAATGAAGGAAAAAGCGAACACTCCTTTCCCTTTAATCCTAAAGACATGGCCTCTCCACTACCCCGCGCCTTTCAGTGGGCTGATGGAAGTGCTTATGTGAATCATGTTGAACTGGTCAGAAAAGCACGAGGAGCTGTAATGCCAGAGGATTTTTGGACAGTTCCGCTGATGTATCAAGGCGGATCAGATGAGTTCTTAGGTCCAACTGATCCTATTGAAGCTGCTGATGAAGCTTACGGCGTGGACTTTGAAGCAGAGGTCGCTATTATAACCGATGATGTCTCTATGGGAATCGACAGCTCAAACGCGATGCGCCACATTAAATTGCTAATGCTTGTTAATGACGTTTCACTTCGCAACTTGATACCGGCTGAGATTGCTAGAGGTTTTGGCTTTTTCCAATCCAAGCCGGCATCGAGCTTTTCACCTGTCGCCATTACTCCTGATGAATTAGAAGAACATTGGGACGGTAAAAAAGTCCATTTACCCTTGATAAGCCAGCTAAATGGCCAATTATTCGGTGAACCCAATGCGGGCGTCGATATGACTTTTTCCTTTCCTGACTTAATAAAGCATGCTGCAAAAACAAGGAGCTTAGCTGCTGGAACGATTATTGGTTCAGGTACCGTCTCAAATTTAGACAGAAGTAAGGGCTCATCTTGCATTGCTGAAAAACGCATGTTGGAAATCATAGCCGATGGCAAGGCACAAACTGAATTTATGCGTTTTGGGGATACCATCCGCATAGAAATGCTTAATTCAAAAGGTCAATCCTACTTCGGCGCTATTGAACAAACCTTAACTCAGTATCGAGGTTGACAGTGAGACTTTATGATTATTTTCGTTCATCAGCAAGCTATCGCGTGCGCATCGCACTGAACCTTAAAAATATTTCTTATGAGAAATTTACAGTCCATTTAGTCAACCACGGCGGTGAGCAGCATCATGCTGATTATTTAAAACTTAATCCGCAGGGTTTAGTGCCAAGTCTAGAGATCGATGGCCATATCCTAAGTCAATCACTGGCTATCATCGAATATTTAAACGAGACAAATCCCAACCCGCCTTTGCTACCAGCCACGCCTTTAGAACGCGCAGAAGTAAGAGCAATGTCGCTAACCATTGCTTGCGATATGCACCCACTCAACAATTTGCGAGTTTTAGCTTGTTTGCGTTCAGAGATGAATGCCGATGAACAACAGATAAAGGATTGGTATCATCACTGGTTAAAATTAGGCTTTGACGCCTTAGAAAGCCAGTTAAAATCAGGACCTAAACTCAAGTTTTGCTACGGCAATGAGGTAAGTTTGGCAGATATCTGTCTGATACCTCAGGTTTATAATGCTCATCGTTTTGATTTTCCAATGCATAGTTATTCATTAATTAATGGCATTTATGCCAATTGCATAACGCTACCAGCCTTTAAAAATGCAGCACCAGAATAAAATAAATAGCACAAATGCAAATGAGGGTCAGGTCTTTCCTTTTTCCCTGTCAAAAAGAAAGACCTGACCCCATTTATTCTGCGTAACGCTACCAGCCATTATTGAATAGCGCCATAGCCTAAAGAGCGGGGCTCATGAGAACTGTACTTATCCACTGTCCCTTTGGCAAAAAACCCAGCCCCGGTTAGTGTGGCCACTCCCCCGAAAGCCAAGGCAATAATACCCGGTAAACCTAAGCTGGCGGCATTCAATACAGTAAACGCTAAAGCCACTGCTGCTACCCCTAAAGCGGCAATGACTCCTCCAAGTATTTGCATAGAGATGGCACTAAAACAGTAATTTTGTTCAATGGACTCTTCCTGTTCTTGAATTTTTTTATTGGGATGAGAAAAATTGTTGTCAAACTTGCTAGGCTCTTTATCTTTAGGATTCTCAGATTTAGATTCTTTTTTAATTAAAAATTTTTTCTCAACCAAAGATTCTTCCTCAACCAAAGATTCTTCCTCAACTAAAGAATCTTCTTCAGTAATCGATGCCTCAAGGAAAGAATCCTCAACCAAAGAGTCTTCCTCAACTAAAACATCAATTAAGTAAGGCTTTCTTTCGGCAATTGGACTATTCAAAAGAGCAGGTTGATGTAAAAAAGCAAAGGCGCTTAGACTAAACAGCGAGGTGCAATATAGGGCCTGCCTATCCCTTTCTGCTAAATATCCGTATATCGTCTCAAGAAAGAACCAGGCGCTCAGCGGATTATTTTCTCTAATGGAGGCTATTTTATCTAAAAACCCGCGGAAATTAGGTGCTGTAGATCCCTTGCTTTTAAGAGTGCTTTGATGGAAAAAGGCAGCACTTGCTCTGGCAAATAAAGGATTCAGTCCTTGGTGTTTTGCAATTTGAAACAAGCCCTCTTGCGAATAATCTGAGACATCTAGCTTGAACATTCTATTTTCTAAAGGAATACCTAGTTTCTTTCTGCCTGTGTAATGAATAGGATTTCCTGAGGCGAATACAATAAAGCCTGGTTTTTTTGCCTTGTTCATGGACAAATCATGACCTGACATGAGAGCATTAAATATTTTTTCCAAATTAAACGAATTGATTTCATCAAAAATGACCAGAGCCCCTTCATGAAATAAATTAGTTAGTTTTTGTTCAATCGGCGACAGAGATAATTCAGAACTAGGCTCTTTTGTCATCGTTTTACTAGTCGGAGACTCATCCGAACGCGGAGAAATAACATAATAGTATTTTGTATCAGCACCCTTTCTTTGGGCTATATCATCGCCATTTTTATAGCCAAGTGATATTGCAAGCTCCGTTGCAGTTTTCGTTTTTCCAACTGCGGCCTCCCCTACTAAGAAAAAGCCACAAACCGCACCAAAATCACTCAACTCAGGGTATTTTGCTTTTAAGATTTGAATTTTGACTTGATCTTGCATCAAACGGAATAAATTTTGGCGACATTCAGTCAATATAAAAGAATCTGTTTTATGAGTTATTTTTTTATTTAAACTAGCAATAGCTTGCTTTAGAGGAAACTGGTCTTCAATCCAATCTTGGAAAAAAGAAATCCATTCTGCTTTATTATGGTTTGAAACTTCATCGTAAGCTGAAAGCCAGGCAGCTCTGTCAGCAGATTGCTTAGCCCTTTGTTCTCTAAATAACATAAAGCGTAAGGCCATATTTTCCAGATTTCGAATCGTCCACTGAGCCTTTGGATTTTGTTCATTGACGTAATGGTAAACCTTTAAAAGGATATCCATTATTTTATCTAATTTTGTTTCATCAAGATGGCAGGAAATGGCAATCGCTTTCTTTAATACTCTCTCTTTTAAATACCAATCAGGGAAATCGCTAAATTCAATAACAGGAACCTGTTGTAAAAAACCATGACTCTGTCTATTAGCATAATCGCTATAATTTCCACCCACCAATAGTTCATGTTTTTTTGAGCCAAGACCATTTTCTTCGCCGAGTTTTATCGGATAAAACTCATTATTCAATAAAAGGCCTGGGTTGGAATTAAACAAACCAGCAAAAAAATCCAAAGATCCTGTAGGGAATAAATTGATTTCATCCAAGAAAAAAGTGCCGCCCTTTTTAGCCCATTTTTCCAACTCGCCTAAGCCAACATAAAGCTCATCTCTTGCAAAATTCTGCTTAACAAAGGTGGTTTTGCCAACCCCAGAATCGCCTACAAGAAAGCCAGAAGAGAAAATATCAAGCATATTAAGGACAGCTTGCTTTCGTTGTGCATCAAAATCATCAGCTGTGCTAAATACTGCTTGTTCTTCGGCAAAGACAGAAAGTGCAAGCTTTTTCAGAACCTTATAGTCAGGATGTAACAAGATAAAAGGTAAAAAGGGATTTGATGCTGGCTGTTTTTGATGAAACTCCAACATGGATTTAAGACTTAAGTAATTAAAATGCAGATTAATTCCGGTGGCTTTAGCCTTTTGTAAAAAGTCTTGCAGCATCAATTTGCAGGAATTCAAGCAATTTTCTGGATATATTGTTGATAATTGCTGATAAAAATCATCAATTTGATAGTTTTGCTGGATAACTTTAGCTGATTTAAAATGCTTATTTTCAGGCATTAATAAAATTAACTGGCTTTGATAAGTTTCTTTTTGGCCGTTAACAAAAACCGAATTCTCAGCGCTAAATAAGGATTGCAATTTATCAGCAAGTTCTCTATTAATAGAACCCTTCAAAATCACTCGCTGATTGTCTTGCAACAAATTTTCTCGAACTGGACAAGAATGCCAGTCCACTGCTAAATCCTTCACGTCTTTTTTTAATTTAATGAATTCAAAAAGATTAGAAAATCGGGTAGCTTCATTCACTGCAAAAACTACCGTTGGTGTTTTATCCTTTAATAGGCATTGATTTTCTGCAAAATGAATGTCATTGGAAACGATAATATAGTTTTGAGGACTTTTAGGCTCAATAAGCAGTTGTTCTTGCCAGTCCATTCTTTTGCGCATGCTTTGCGGCATATCTAAACTCGATTCAAAAGAAATCACTAACTGGCATTGATAAATTTTAGCCCTATCCAAAATTCTTGCCCATAAAGACTCATGCAACAAGCCCGTGACCCATAGAGCTAACTCCTGTCCTGCATGCTGCGACAGCCAACCATTTTTGGGAATAAACTGTCCTTTGTTACATTGAAAATTATTAAAGAAATGATAGTAGGTTGTAGAATTTAATACGCAATCACCTTCCCTTTGAGCGTTCTGTTTTTTTAGTACGTAATGATATTCTGGCGAAGCGAGATCATAGATCTTGGTGGCTGATTCATAGGAAAAAAACTCTGGCAAGCAATGAGTTTCGCCATTGGCATCAAATTCCTTGGTATTTAATAGAGTAAGCAAGGCGACTCTAAACTCTTCTACGTCCATCGGAGGATTGTAGAGCCGCAACGATTTCTTAGCTGATTTAATCTTCTTAATCAAAGTACCATTTTGATACTCGACTTGTTGACCAACTAATTCAAGGCTGCCTATTAGTTGCGATTTCCAAGCTGTTCCATCATAGAAATCAATAACGAGGCTTTCCTCATCGCTCACATTAGGATTTAATGGCGTGCAAAACGAGTCAAAGGGATTTTTCTGTGTGAGTTTGGGCAGAAAATACTCTTGTTGCAAAAATCGTGAATAGACATCTTTGCCAACTTCAGTTGTATTTAATTTAACCGCGACTATAGTTAAGCTCTCAGAAACGGGTTGATTGGCTAAGACTCTATTTTTTCTTTCCGCTAAGGCATTGAGCAGAGCCACGGTTTTATCATTGTAATTGGTTAGATTTACGATTAAAAAATCTCCAGGCTTTGCAAGGCCTACGTTTTTAACCAAAGCAATAGGCTGACTGGTGGGTTCACCTGTTTTTTTATCAATTATAAATTCATTAGGGTTGAATTGGTTGGGTTGATGCATTAACAAAAAGCGCTTTTGTTTGGCAGTTAAGGCAGTAGCCATTGCTGCATAAAAGAGCTCGATTTGGCTAGATGATTCAAAATTTAGCAGCAGATTCTTTTCACCTGGGCGTAATGCTTGGGCTAAGTCCATTAACTGTTCCACAAGCTCTGAATCGGTTCCGCTAAGAATTTTTGGTGGCTTTGATTGGTTAAAAGGATTTAGGGATAAAACGTAAGAAAAATCTTTAGAGATTGTAGGCGCTTTGGCTGTTTCAAGCGTTTTAACCTTAGAATCTGATAGAGTGACTAAAGCTGAAGACTCAATCAGGTTAGCCTCAGCTAATGGAGGAGACTCTTTTTTAGAGCTAGAAGATGGGTTGATTAGAGATGACTTGGAAGAAAAATCAGCTTCTAACTTTTGCAATTTAGCTCGCGGAATTTTCTTAAGCCTAGACTCCATCCTAGTTTGACTCTCTAAAATTTCCTCCTGATTATCAATGGCTTTTGGCATACATATTCCACCCAAACAAATCATCTGCCATTTATTATTTTGCTTCATTTCGATAATGACGTGATTTGAGCTCCATGAGGCGCGTGCTTTTATCTTTAAGTTTTTAGGCCGAGTTTCATTAAAGAAAGTTTTTAATTCGTGAAAAGCAAAGACATTATGTCTACAACTTCCGACGCGCTCACGAATTAGTAAATTAGACAGTTTCTTTCCTTTTAAATACGAATTGGATAAATCACCCACATCAAAGCGACAAAAGGCGATTAGCAATTCTTCGATAAAATCCAAAGGCATTTTTTGTAAGGATGAAAATTGGTTTTGAAATAGGCTATCTATCGTATTGGTTTCAAAATCTATCGCTTTGATGCAAGGAAAATAAGATTCGTACTTTTCTACAACCTCTTCATGGCTGAATCGTATGTCGAGCTCTCCATGAATTAAATAAGACAGCTCGACTTCAACTGATTGAGCACTACGAACATAAAAAAGATTTTCTTCATCACAGTAACCCCATTCAAGTTGCTCTGAGGCAGCACAAGCAACAAGCTTGTCTTCTGGTGTTTTCGAAGGCAGAGAACGCCAAGTATTTTTTTCTAAAAAGATTTTAGGCTCGCCTAAATAAAAATCAGAATGAGCTTCATACTTGTCCTCATAGAGTTGAGTAACATCTTCTCTGTAAGGAAGATCCTTAACTATTCTTATTTTTTTTGTTTCCTCATTTTGCACAACTAATCTTAAATAATTGGGAAGAGAAGGCTGACCTTTTTTCTTTCTAAAACAATCAGAGGTATACTTCCTTGTAAAATTAGGATTTTGCCAGGGCTGTTCACCAGTAATCGCGTCAATGGAGCTGAGTGATCTCTCTTCTTGCCCCATGAGGGTTGAGTGAGACTTAATTGCTTGTTCTATTGGTGTTGTATAAATAGCAAGATCACGTGAATGTTGGTCTTTTAATTTTTCTAATTGACTTATACTAATGCCTGGACAATTTTCTATTCTAATTTGATTGTAGTTAGAGGGATTAGCCAACCAATTTTCTATGAAATCAATTTTTAGATTGGCATTTTTTAAACAAAGTTCATCGAAATTATAATTTAGATCATGGGAGGGTTTTAACGGAGAATCAAAAGAAAAATCCTCAAGTTTGAGACTAAAAAAATAATCCCCCCGCTCCCTATTCAACAACAAAGATAAAAGCGAAGGAGGAAAACGTACTCCTTTACAGAGTAATTCACTATATTCACTGCTAAACTTATATAAAACTTGGTGATGAGAATTTCGGCCAATGTACTCCACCCTGCTCTTCATTGAAGCAACAATAAGTTCTTCTTGAAAATTCACATCCACAAAATTAATTTCCTTGAAGTCCTCATTCTCTAAGATTTTAAGAACAGTTAAAGACAATTTATTATAGATAGTAAGGTTTTTGATAGAGAAATTTCTGGTTAGATCCAACACCTTTTGTATATCTTCATCACTGAGTTTATCGCCATGCCATTCCAATTTATCTTTGATTATTTTTAAATAGGGAGACTTGAGCGAATAATCAAAAAACTTGGATTTCTTGATTAAAACTTCTAAATTGTTTAATAGAGAAGCCGTGTCTTTCAAATCGCAGTCTAAGCTATTATAGGATTCTTCCAGCGGAAGCAGTAGACCGTCTAATCCTCTAATATCAAGCACTTCAATCTTAAGACGATTAATATAATAGCTAACTTGCGTAGTGGATAATCGTTCCGTGGTTTGCAGCCTGCGATTATTATCTAATTGATTAACAATAAAAAAAGAATTTTCTCTATAAAAATTAACTGATATACCCATCGAATGATAATTATTAAACATAGGCAAACGTGAAATCAAAAAATCAAAGGTTTCTGAAAGCGTTTTAGTGTTAGTTTCTGAATCTAAACAACTCACTACTTTCACAGTGGCCAAATAATTCAAATGACCTTCAAACATTTTATTAATTGGAATAGACTGATCAATGACTAAGGTTTTCAAATTAGGCGAGGCTTTAACTAAGTCAATAAGGTAGTCTTCCTTAGTGGGTATCTTTACAGTTAATTCTTGATTTTTTATAAAAACAAAATGTTCACCCAAAACGAGAGTATCCATTTCGTAGTGTTTTTTTATAATTAAATCTAAAATTATTTGACTTTGTTTTGCCGAAAGCTCCCCTTTAATAATCAAATGCTTTATCTGAGTTGATAGGCTAATTGCTTGTTTTAATAGCTTAAATAAGAACTCATTTTCTTCTATTAGGTCTAGTTCTAAACGCTTAAGCTTGGGTTTATGTTTTAAAATATTACAAAGGGTTTTGCTCGATTGCTTTTTGAGTACCAGCTCATTGATGGACTTAGAAAGAACATCGCAGTCAATGTCTTCACTTTCAAAATTATTATCGAGACGAAGTGACTCTAAATGAGGTGATTTGCTTATTAGTTTATTGCGCGCTTCTGACGATACGCTATTGTGCGAAATCTCCAAGGATTTAAATAAGAAATCGCCTTCATATCCTAGGAGTAGAGCTTCATTCCAGACCTCTTCATAACTCCTTTCTATTATTAACTCTGTCAAATCTGAATTATTATACTGAAGCAACTTAAAAAATACCTGAAAATCCGCCTCCTCTTTTATTAGCAATGAACCATTCCTCAAGACGAAAGGTTGAAGTTCCAGCTTCTTTAAAGTGGGGTAAAGCTCGATGTATTTTTCTTCTAAAAACTCTGGTAATTCTAAAGTTTTTAACTGGGTTAACTTATCCTTGTGAATTTGCAATATTTCTTTAAGCAAATCGGCAGTGATTAATTCACAGTTAATTGTTAGGAAATGGACATAGGCACTGTGATTTATAAAAAGATCTAAAATCGCAGATGAAATTTTAGATCCTTTCAAGAGGATTTGATGGTTTTTCTGATAAACAATAATATTTTTACTAGAATATTCACTTTTCTTTATTAGAGTTATTTCTTCAATTGTATTTAGAGTTGCGACTAGGCTTGAAATAAAAGGAGAAATATCTCCAAATTTTTTTTGGGCCACTATGATAGAGCGCAAAGAAGGCATATATTGTAAATTGTTCTGCAACAGTTCAGTCAGACTAATCGCCTCTTGATAATCATTACCAACAATAACGACCTCTATTAGTGAAATTTCTTCTAAATAAATATTATTTTTGATTAATGTAATTAAACAATCGGGGCTTATTCTAATGCCTTGAAGGGATAATTTTTTAAGCTGAGTTAGATTTTCAATATTAATAATATTCATCCCTTGACCGACGGAAATTAAGGTTAATTCCTCTAGTTGATTGGGCAGAGTAAATATGGTTAAAAGATCAACTAACCATACACTACTAATATGTAATTTCTTTAACTTTAAGAATTCTAGTTTGCCTTTATTTTCAATAGAACTAAAGTCAAGTGGACCTTCTAAATGCAAGGTTTCGATGTTAGGAGCTCTCAAACCTATCTCAAAAAGAAGATGGCTATCAAAGGATTGTAAGATTAATTCTTGCAATGAATCAAAAGAACCCAATTGGCATTGTTGATAAGAATAACCACTCAGATCAAGGAACTGCAATTGGTGAGAAAATTGCCTTATATCAATTGAGTTGCTAGTTTGTTTATCATAGCAACTATGAATTTTTTTAATATTTTTCAATCCCTCATTTGCAAGAATATCCAGGTTAGATTTAAAAAATCTTATTTGAGTAAAATAGTGAGGAAATTGATTAAAAAACTGAATAAAGTTTTCATTTTTCTTAAGATCTGTACTCCTCGTAAAAAAACTAATGCCCTTCGATTGCGAATGTGCCGCCAATTTTGCTAACAATTCATAGTTTTCTATGGAGTTAGAGCTAGGAAAATAAATATCAAAAAATAAATAATTGGACAGGCTAGTAAAAATATCCTCTAAAAGAGTTGTTGGTAGAGTATCGAGATCGCGAAAATTGAGAGTAGGTATTACTGTATTCTCATTTTTTAAAATAGCTTCTATTCGCCTTCTCTCAAAATAATCAATGATTTTAAGACGGTCTTTTTCAATCTCATTTTGCTCGTTTTGCGAGAGAATGATTTCAAGTTGAGAAGGATGAATCGGCTGGATGTTTTTTAACGCGGTATTTAGCTCATAAGAGGAATCAATTTTAACCAATTTCCCAGTCCAGGCATATATTTCAAATCCCAAATCCATTAGGCCGTAGATCCATTTAAGAGTATCCTCTGCAAATGGCTGCGTTGAATAAGACCAATCGGTAATCACAATCACAGACTTTTCCAATGACTCTTTTCCCACTTGCTTTTCCCAAAAAGCATCTTCCTTTCCCAAAAGCTTAGGGACATTAACCCGACCATTGGGATCAGTGGTGCATAAATTTTTCTGCCCTTCTGCCTCGACTTTGACATATAAATCACAAGCGATTAGAGATGATTTTGAATACATAGCGCGCTCTACCTACAAATAACTGCCAAAAATGGTTGAAACTATACCATAATAAGTTTTTTTTTAACACCATGATAAAAAAGAAAGCGATTTGCTCTTGAGATTATTTGCCCTGCTAGAGGACATGACAGTTTAATATTAGGAGGGTTGTTGCATAGCCTGGTTAGCCCGCAACGATAACCGGGTTTTCCACCCACTGAGCTGGGTTAATTTTTCTTAGCTCCGTGTTTATGCCGTCCCGGTTATCGCTGGCGCGCTAACTAGGCTACTACTCTGTTTCCTTGAGAAAAAGGAAAGATCTAAAACCACGCCCTGGCAACAACCGCAGTCCCCACGCCCTTGGCTGAGCGTTGTAAAATACTCCATTTTGCATCACAGCGTTGCACATGACCAATCAGTACAGTCTGACTATTGCATTGGTAATGCACCCGCAAACCATCATAAACCTCTCCCTCATCCACAGCCTGGCATTTCTCGCCTGTGGTTAGTTCAACTGCCCAGGGAAAGGCTTCAGACATATCAAGAGCTATATGCTGACTATTGTTTGCAGCAGAGGATAAGTTAACTATAAGACCGGTTAAACCCCAAGGTGACTCAGGACAGAAGGCTTCTTTACCTGAGCCTGCGGTTTTAATAAAACAGGGATCATAAACCTTTCCTTCGGCGCTGCATCGCCAAGCGTCATCTCTTTTGATGCGTTGTGATTGTTGCAAACATTCCCCTGCTATTTTCTTAGTGATAACCAGTTGGGCTTCATTAACAAAGGGACGGTATAATTTAAGCTCTGTATCTTCTGCAAAGACACCAAACGAACCTATTAGTGTAAAAATTAGCAATACTCCACGAAGCATATGTTCCCCCATTGATTTTAAATAGTTAAGACCTTTTCCTATACTGCGCGCAGAAAATGAAGGCTAAGGCGCAAGCTTAGTAGAAATTTCAACAGTCCCTAGTGTATTATCCAAGGTTTCGCGAAAATAGGTTTGTTGTTTCAACAGACTTAAAGCTGCTTTTTTGTTTGGAGTACATGATGACAGAGGTCTATACCGTAAAACAATGTTTAGATGGTGAAATTAGTGTCGATGAACAGGTTACCGTTCGTGGTTGGATTAAAACACGCAGAGATTCAAAACAAGGACTATCCTTTATCAGCTTACATGATGGTTCTTGCTTTTTACCTATTCAGATAGTGGCAACCGATAGTTTAAAAAATTATCAACAGGACATACTCAAATTAACAGCTGGTTGCGCTGTGATTGCCAAGGGAAAGCTGGTTGCTTCCCAGGGTAAAGGACAAAATTTTGAAGTCCAAGCCGAAGAAATTGAAGTAGTGGGTTGGGTTGAGAATCCTGATAGCTATCCGATTGCGGCAAAACGCCACAGTCTGGAATATCTGCGCGAGGTCGCTCATTTGCGCGTTCGCACAAATACCCTAAGTGCTGTAACCCGAGTGCGCAACTGCTTAGCGCAGGCGACTCATCAATTTTTTCATCAGCGTGGTTATTTCTGGATTCATACGCCAATTATTACCGCCTCTGACTGCGAGGGCGCTGGAGAAATGTTCAGGGTAAGTACCTTGGATCTGGTCAATGTTCCCAAAACCGCAGAAGGTCAGGTTGATTTTTCTAAGGATTTCTTTGGACGTGAAACCTTTTTAACTGTTTCAGGTCAATTAAATGTGGAAGCATATTGCTTAGCAATGTCTAAAGTGTACACATTTGGCCCCACATTCCGCGCTGAAAATTCAAATACAAGTAGGCATTTAGCGGAGTTCTGGATGATTGAACCTGAACTAGCTTTTGCAAATTTAGATGACATTTGTAAACTAAGCCAAACCATGCTTCGCCATCTCTGTAAAACGGTCCTTGATGAATGTGAAGATGATATGGACTTTTTTAATCAGTTTATTGCACCGGGCTGTATTGAGCGCGTCAAACATATTGTGGAATCTGAGTTTGAAACTATGTCTTATACCGATGCAATTAAAGTGCTTGAAAACGCTGATCGAAAATTTGAATTCCCGGTAAGTTGGGGACTTGATTTGCAATCAGAACATGAACGTTATCTAGCCGAAGAGCTTTGCAAAAAACCCGTAATCATTACCGATTATCCGAAAGATATTAAAGGATTTTACATGCGTGTAAATGATGATGGACGCACTGTCGCGGCGATGGATGTTTTAGCCCCAGGAATTGGCGAAATTATAGGTGGCAGCCAGCGTGAAGAGCGATTGGATATCTTAGACAAGCGGCTGGATGAATGCAATTTGGATAAAAACTATTACCAATGGTATAGAGATCTCCGCCGCTATGGCACGGTTCCTCATGCAGGTTTTGGTTTAGGTTTTGAGCGTTTGATTAGCTATGTGACTGGAGTTTCTAATGTTCGTGATGTAATTCCCTTTCCGAGAACTGCAGGACATGCGGATTATTAATTCAGTTCGATAAACGTCGGGCCAAGGGCCCGACCTACAGCACGCACCACCATGAAACGTAGGCGGTAAATAGAGAAAAAATCATAAAACATGTAGGTCGGCACCCCTGGCCCGACATTTCATTTAAAAATACCATCTTGAATAGTTAAAACCTTATCCATCCGTCCAGCAAGTTGTTGGTCATGCGTCACAATAACTAAAGCCGTATTTAGATGTTCATTCAAACCCAGTATAAGCTCAAACACCTTGGCAGCAGTCGTATTATCCAGATTACCAGTAGGCTCATCCGCTAAAACACAGCGTGGTTCATGAACCAAGGCTCTGGCTATTGCCACTCTTTGGCGCTCTCCACCTGATAATTGCGAAGGTTTGTGCAGCAACCGATGGCCCAAGCCCACTTTTACTAAAATTTGTTCTGCCTTCGCTTGCGATTCAGCCACCGATTTATCCGCCAAAAGCAAAGGCATGGAGACATTTTCTAAAGCGGTAAATTCAGGTAATAAATGATGAAATTGATAAACGAAACCCAATTCTTTATTACGCAATTTACAGCGTTGTTTCTCAGAAAGAGCATCCCAAGAAATACCTTGCATTAATAACTTCCCTGAGCTTGGAACATCCAATCCACCTAAGATATGCAATAAGGTCGACTTACCTGAACCTGAAGGACCCACAATGGCAATTCGCTCGCCTTGGTTAATCGTTAGATTGATGCCTTTTAAAACATCCACCGTCTCCGTACCGTCATGATAGGTTTTCGAGATATTTCGGCAATTAAAAATAGGCTCATTCATAATGTAAGGCCTCCGCTATCACAGTTTTTGAGGCACGCCAGGCAGGGTAAATCGTTGCTAAGAAAGACATTAGTAAAGCCACCACACAAATTTGCCATAAATCGCTAAACATAATTTTTGAAGGTAAATAATCAACAAAATAAACATTTGAAGATAACAGTTGCGTGTGAAAAATCGATTGCAAAGCATTGACTATAGACGTTGCGTTTGATGCCAGTAGCAAACCACCTACCAGCCCGATAATAGTTCCCACAATACCTACCATCATCCCTTGCACGATAAATACCCATAATATAGTCGAAGGGGTGGCGCCTAGTGTTCGCATAATTGCAATTTCAGACTGTTTGTCATTCACAACCATAACCAGCGAGGCAACCAAATTAAAGGCTGCAACGGCAATAATCAATAGGAGAATAAGAAACATCATCGTCTTTTCCAATTTCACCGCATGAAAAAATTCACCGAACTGCTGTGTCCAATTCCCTACTTCATAATTGTCACCCAATTTAGCTGCTAATTCCTGAGACATTTTAGGAGCTTCATAGATATTACGAAGTTTCATCTTAAGGCCAGTCACATCATTACCCATTTGCATTAGCGTTTGAGCATCAGCAATATTGATAAAAGCAAGCTTGGTATCAAAATTAAAACCAGCGCCAGCGGTAAACACCCCGGCAACGGTAAAGCGTTTGAAACGCGGAATCATTCCAGCCGGCGTCACAGTTGCCGAAGGGATCATAATAGTCACCTTATCGCCAATCATAACGCCTAAATTATTGGCAATCCCACGGCCAAGAATGATGCCAAAGTGCTTCAAATTCGCCATATCACCGACTATCAATTTATCCTGTAAATGATTCACAGCTTCTTCTTTTTGCGGATCAATACCAGTAAGGACAATGGGTAAAATTTGGCCTTCATGCGTGAGCAAACCTTGAGCGGCAACATAAGGAGCAATGGCAACCACACCGGGAGTGGCTTTAAGCTCCACTTCAAGTTTTTGCCAATCAGCAATTCTCTGATCTCGTCCAGTTATAGTGATTTCAGGCGCCATCCCAAAAAAACGTTTGTGAATTTCTTCATCAAAACCATTCATCACTGAGAGTACCGTGATCAAAACCATGACGCCAAGGCCAATTCCCAACATAGAGCTTAGAGAAATAAAAGAAACGAAATGATTTCTTTTCTTAGCACGCGTGTAGCGTAATCCAATATAAAGAGCTAGAGGTTTAAACATAGTCAGTTTAATGTGATAAAAAATCTATTGTAGTTAAATTCAACTAAGCAAGATATATGCAAATGAGTTTTCTCTTTATTATCTGTGAAAAAAAATACTACAGCCCAGTAAAAATCACTTATCTCCATATAAAACCAGGATATTTAGAGGGTTTATCTTAGTCATCATCAGGGAACCCACAAAGATATCCACAGATTTTGTGGATAGTTAGTCGCTGTCGCTTAATGTTTTGCTTTCAATTAAATCAATTTGCTACATTATTTATAGCTATTAAATCTATATGAACAGATCGTTCTCCATTCCCTCTTAGACCTGCAAGGTCAGTGGTTGA
>JACCWL010000285.1 GCA_013697645.1 Tatlockia sp.
GAAGCATTTGATCATGTCTGCTTTAGTTTGTCGATCCCTACATTAAACAAATCGTCTGAATTAGGGCGTCAGCCATGATTTAGACGATCTTGCCCTGTAAATAACCATTGATTTAGAGCGGAAGAACTTATTTCTTCTTTTAGATCCCCTGTTTCCTTATCATAGAATTCTTCTTGTAACTCATATTCATCCTGCTCTTCAATAGAAAGTTCATCGTATCGAATCCCATCTCGTTGAAATTTTAGTGGCACCGATATAGCACGAGGAGGTACAAGAAAACCATCCTTGACGGCTTGCTCTAATTCATAGGAATAAGTTGGCTGGTGATTTTCTAGCTCGAACAATCGATACGTGTTTCTATCAACTTCGCCTCGGGGTGTAGCTGTTAATCCAAGCAGAAATGAATCAAAATAATCGAAAATAGCGCCATATTTTTGATACACAGAGCGGTGCGCTTCATCGATAATGATCAAGTCAAAGTGGTTTACGCTAAACGTTTGGTTCTTTTTTTTCTTGGTTCCATCAATACAATTCAGCATAGTGGGATATGTTGAAAATAATACTCGCGCTTCTTCTTGTTTTTTACTAAGGAGGTTTGCAACGCTAACATGGGGCAGCAGTTCCCTATAGGCACGCATAGCTTGGGTTAACAAAGCTGTTCTATCTGCCAAAAATAATACTCTTCTTATCCAATTGGCTCGCAACAACATATCAAATAAGGCAATGGATAAACGTGTTTTACCCGTACCTGTAGCCATCACAATCAGGCTTTTCCGTTTACGGTTAACATCAAAGTGCTGCATTACTCGAGCAGCGGCTTCCATTTGATAATATCGTCCTGCAATATCAGGGTTTGGTTGCATCAAGTTTAAAGATTGTCGACTCTTGCGTTGATTAATCTTCCACTGTAATTCATCGCGTGTAGCAAAGCCTTGTACTTCCCTTGGTGGATAAAAAGTATCATCCCACATCCAGGTTGTATAACCGTTAGAGTAATATATGATCGGGCGTTGACCATGTTGTTGCTCTAAACAATTAGCATATAGCTCCGCTTGGTGACTTCCAGTTTGTGGGTCAACCTTAGTTTTCTTTGCCTCAATCACGGCAAGCGGTTTATTATCATCTCCCCAAAGCACATAATCGACATTACCAGCGCCAGATAATGTAGGCATACCTTTTGAAACTTCGTATTCCTCAACATTTTTACTTTTCGGATCCCAGCCTGCTTCTCGCAACATAATATCAATCATCAGTTCACGAGTTTCGGATTCAGTGTATTCATTACTACCAATTGTCTTTTTATTAGCTTTCTTAACTTCTTGTAGTAATGCTAATTTCTCTTTTAAGGCAGCAAGTTCAGCCTCTGTTTGGGTTAATTTAGCTTGAGCTTCTTCAGCCAACTTATTTTTTGCCTCCAAATCAGCTTGAATTTTTTCTATCTCATGTTTGGAAAGCTTAGGTGCGTCTTCTTGTGCTTTAGGAAGATAGGTTATTTGAAACTGTTTGGGTTTTGCGCCTTCTGTAGTATAGACCCGAGCCATCCAACCTAAGAACTGATGAAGAGCAACAGTGGCTTTTAAGCTTTCTTGTGGTGATATATTATCATCGCCGTGTACCGCGATATTCCCTAATCTGTGGATAAATTTTATATCAAAAAACAATCCTCTTTGAATCATATTTGAAAAGCTTGGTTCATGAATCATAGAGGCTAAATTCAATTCATAGGGAGATTTTATAGCTGTATCATTTTCAAATAACCATTTTAGGGCTAATTCCAATGTTCGACGTGCATAGATTGCAGCAGCCCTTGGATCACACAGCACATAGCTCTCTACAAAGTTGGCATCTTGAAATAAGAAATCCCAGTTTTCTGATAAAAATGAAAAGTTACTCTGCTTCATGCTGATTCCACTTTAGTTTGTTTGCTTAATTCACCACTAAAAGCTTGTTGTATTAATGAACTAAAAATATTATCAGACAAAGAAGATTTAACAATTAATTTATCCAGTATAGTTTTATGCTGAGAAACTATATTTACAAACTCAATTTGTTTACTCATTGGTGGAACAAAAATAATAAACTGTTTAAGTTCTCTTAAATTAAGAGTTTTTTGAGCAATTCCTCTAGCTTGCTTATCTGCTTGCTTTTTTATGCCAGGAGAGTTCATCATTGCCCATAGAAAGGTTGGATGGATAATTTTTTTAATTGGCTTTATATGGGCAATGTGCCTCTGAAAACAAAATCTAGTGTTTTCTTTAACAAGAGCAGCATTTCCGTAACTACCGACGGTGGTATATAGAACATCACCTTTTTCAATAGGGCTATTCTTGGTTAATTCCATCCAGTCTTTTTCAGTAATATATTTGTCTACTTGGAAAGATATTTCATTATTAACAATATTACTAATGAATAAAAAAGGAATTCCTGTCTCAGACCAAACAGGGCTTTGATGTGTTCCGTCAGTTACTTTTTTAGAAACCTCAATAAGAGACGATGTTGGTAAACCTTTGAGATTTGTAACCGGATCACCAAACATATTTAGAAAAACTGAGCGTAAGAGCTGCTCACTAAGCTCTATGGCTTGGTTACGTTTACGTCGCACTGCATCCGCCTTATCTAAAATTGCAGCGATACGTTTTTGTTCATTTAATGGTGGGAGGGCTATTTTAATATTTTCTAATTTTTTTTTATTTAGCGTCGCACCCATAACAGCCCTATCTGTTGTGTTTCCTACTTCAATTTTTGAAAGAGCATACATCAGGTACTCTTCACAAAGTACCTTTCTATTTTTAATGGGTAGAGCAGCTATTGCTTCATTAGTATACATATCAGACTGAGCGATACCAATTTTTCCAATACTCAACTTGAAGCTAAATAAAACT
This sequence comes from Tatlockia sp., assembly GCA_013697645.1. GTDB lineage: Bacteria > Pseudomonadota > Gammaproteobacteria > Legionellales > Legionellaceae > Tatlockia. Next base: position 2,883 of record JACCWL010000285.1, read on the forward strand.
GTACCTTTGGAAACAAGTTTAATATTAGATTCTTTTACTCCAAGCTCAGTAATTTCTTCTTTTGTATTATATAACTTGATACCTTGGCTCATATCTCTAATCGATAACCAGGGATTACCTTTTCCCCAATAATTTGAATTAGCTCTTAAGGGTGTTTTCCCAATACTAATTAGACATACATCAGAAAGTTTTACTAACGGCCAACTCATAACATTTCCCTCAATTCTTTCAAATCATTTTGAATTTCAAATTCTAATGAGTCTAGCTTATCCAAAATAATCAGTGGTGGATCATAAGTTACTTCATCATATTCCATTTCTTTGTAGCGATTGATTGAAAGATCATAATTATTATTGGTTAAGTCCGTAAACTGCTGTAAATTTTGATTGACTCTGCGGGGCTGGAGTCATCGCTAGAATTCGGTACTATTGAGTTGCGAAACAACAATAACAACCGAGGAGATTAGCGATGACGGATTACAA
>JACCWL010000309.1 GCA_013697645.1 Tatlockia sp.
TTTTCGGACACCTTTAACCATTTTGGAAGGTGAAGAGAGAGGTTCTTTAGGAGGCCCAATAAAATGACAACGCAAAAACCATGCTCTATTAAATTGCTCAATAAGACTTATGAAATTAAATGTCCTGATGGTGAAATGGCTAATCTGCAGCAAGCAGCAGAAAAGTTAAATGAGCATCTCTTGCAAAACAAGAAAAAATTCAAACAACTGGATGAGTTTCACGCCCTGCTTTTAGCAGCACTTAATGTCAGCCATGAGTTGATTACTTGCCAACAACAACAAGAACAGCAACGACAGCAGGTTACCAAATTTATCAATTCACTTGAAAATAAAATACATCAAGTCGTTCATGGGAACATCGGGCAAGACCCACAAACTGACTAAATTCTTAAAAGCGTGAATTCAGATTGACCTGATCGCGAAAAAAAAACGTAAATTTACAACTAAATCGTTTAACCTTAAGTCCAGAGTGTTATACTGCAATTAACCCGACAGTGAGTGATTGTGAACCAATACTCACACCCTGGGGAGTATCCTGAAGTTGGCGTTGTGCAAGCCCACCTTGTGTGGGAAGCCTGAACCAGCCCATCCGCTCCCCACTTGAACTTTAAGGGTTCAACATCAGACTGTCGGGCTCTCTTCAATCTAAGTTAACCATTAATTTTTAACAGTTCTTTCACTTTCATTAATTCATCACGAACTTTAGCAGCTTGTTCAAATTCCATGTTTTTTGCGTGTTCATGCATTTGTTTTTCTAGGATTTTTATTTGCTTAAATAATTGATCTGGGGAAAGAAACTGATACTTTGCCTGAGGCTCAGCAACCTGGGATTTTGACTTGGCAACGTAAGCGCCCTCCATGATATCTTTAATTGATTTTTTAATCCCTTTTGGCGTAATCCCATGCTTTTTATTATATTCCACCTGCTTATTGCGACGTCTATCGGTTTCATCGATTGCTCGTTGCATCGATCCTGTTATTCTATCGGCGTATAAAATAGCCCGACCATTTACATTACGTGCAGCTCGCCCTATGGTTTGAATTAAGGAACGCTCTGAGCGCAAAAACCCTTCTTTGTCTGCATCCAAAATAGCGACTAAGGCCACCTCAGGCATATCCAAACCTTCACGGAGTAAATTAATTCCCACCAAGACATCAAACTCACCTAGGCGCAGATCCCTAATAATTTCTACCCGCTCAACAGTATCAATATCCGCATGCAAATATCGCACAGCAATACCATGCTCCCGTAAATAATCGGTTAAATCCTCAGCCATTCGTTTAGTCAAAGTTGTTATCAACACTCGTTCACCCTGGGCGACAACCAAATGAATTTCAGACATCAAATCATCAACCTGATTTTTCACGGGTCGTATTGTGACTGGGGGATCAATTAATCCTGTCGGGCGTACAACCTGTTCGGCAATATTGTCGGCATGTTCTAATTCGTAAGGACCTGGGGTTGCTGAAACAAAAATAGTTTGGGGAGAACGTTCATTAAATTCTTCAAAGCGAAGTGGACGATTATCTAAAGCTGAAGGAAGGCGAAAACCATAATTCACTAGCGTTTCTTTGCGCGCTCTATCTCCTCGATACATACCACCTATTTGCGGCACAGTGACATGTGACTCATCAATTATTAGTAGGGCCTCTGCTGGCAAATAATCAAATAAGGTCGGTGGCGGTTCACCCGCATTTCGTCCCGATAAATAACGTGAGTAGTTCTCTATACCTGAGCAGTACCCTAACTCCAACATCATTTCAATATCAAAACGGGTACGTTGCTCCAAGCGCTGTACTTCTATTAATTTATTTTGCTCGGCAAATTCAGCAAGCCGATGTTGCAATTCCTCTTTAGCCAAATCAATCGTTTGCAAAATTTTTTCGCGTGGCGTGACATAATGGGTTTTGGGGAAAATTGACACGCGAGGCAGTCGTTGTAAAACCTCACCCGTCAGTGGATCAAAACGCGAAATGTTCTCCACCTCATCATCAAAAAGTTCAATACGGATTGCGTCTCTATCCGAGTCCGCAGGATAGACATCAATCACATCGCCATGGACACGAAATTGACCTCGTTCGAGTGATTGCTGACTGCGAGTGTATTGCATTTCAGCAAGCCGTCTTAAAATTTTGCGCTGATCCGATTGTTCTCCTCGGGAAAGATGTAATAACATCCGCAGGTAGGAATCAGGATCACCCAAGCCATAAATAGCTGAAACGGTCGCTACAATAATAGCATCTCGACGTTCAATCAACGCTTTGGTAGCGGATAAGCGCATCTGTTCTATGTGCTCATTTATGGAAGCGTCTTTTTCTATGAACGTATCGGAAGAAGGCACATAGGCTTCCGGTTGATAGTAATCATAGTAGGACACAAAATATTCCACAGCATTATCGGGAAAATAGGTTTTAAACTCACCATAAAGCTGAGCTGCCAAGGTTTTATTCGGCGCCATGATAAGCGTTGGTCTTTTCATTGCCTGAATGACATGAGCAATGGTATAAGTTTTACCCGAACCGGTAACGCCTAAGAGTACTTGGCTTGCTAAACCCGATTCCAAACCATCAATCAATGATTTGATTGCTGTGGGTTGATCGCCGGCGGGCTGATAATTTGAGTAAATTTTGAAGATATCTTTCATAAGATAACTATAACCGATCAATAGTGTGTTTAATAGCGAAAATAGACCTCATTGACCAGAAACCTAGCATAGGAGCAAAAAAATGGATATCGCTTTGGCGGCGCGTATAAAACAAGTAAAACCTTCACCCACTCTTGCAGTAGCTGCAAAAGCCGCGAAAATGCGCGCGGAAGGACTGGACATTATTGGTTTGGGTACTGGGGAGCCTGATTTTGATACCCCATCACACATCAAACAAGCCGCCATTGCCGCCATTGATGCGGGGTTTACCAAATATACGGCAGTAGATGGCATACCCGAGCTGAAACAGGCAATTCGAGATAAATTTCAGCGGGACAATGGACTCGACTATCAATTAAATCAGATTCTGGTATCAGTTGGCGGAAAACAGAGTTTTTATAATTTATGCCAAGCCTTATTAAACGAAGGGGACGAAGTTATTATTCCCGCACCTTATTGGGTTTCTTATCCTGATATGGTCTTACTAGCTGGCGGCACACCAGTAATTCTGCCATCAACACCGGCTGATCGCTATAAAATTTCAGCAGCGCAACTTGCCGAAGCGATTACCCCCAAAACTAAATTGGTGGTATTAAATAGTCCATCTAATCCTTCAGGAGTCGCCTACAGTTTTGATGAATTATGCGCACTTGGTAAAGTATTAGAGCAGCATCCTCATGTCTTAATCGCAACTGATGACATGTATGAGCACATTATTTGGACCATGCCCTTTGCCAATATTTTAAATGCCTGCCCGCAGTTGTATTCACGTACAATCGTTTTAAATGGTGTTTCTAAAGCTTATGCCATGACAGGCTGGCGCATCGGCTATGCTGCAGGTCCAGCGCCATTAATCGACGCCATGAAAACCGTGCAATCTCAGTCAACATCTAACCCTTGCTCGATTGCCCAAAAAGCGGCGGTAGCTGCGTTAAATGGCGGCACTGAATCTGTTGAAAAGATGGTTGCAGCCTTCCACCAAAGACACGATTTTGTTGTTGAACGCCTCTACGAAATGCCCGGAATAGAAGTCATTCCCGCCGATGGGACTTTTTATATTTTCCCCGATGTACAGACCATTATTGAAAAACGAGGTTATGCCAATGATGTACAATTTGCCGAAGCACTTTTGCAAGATCTAGGACTAGCTTTAGTTCCTGGCTCAGCATTCGGCAACGAAGGCTGCATCCGCATCTCGTTCGCCACAAGCATGGAAATTTTACAGGACGCCATGGATCGCCTGCAGCGTTTTTGTCGATAAGCAGCTTTTAAAGAAGAAGAAAAGGAAAATTTTCCTTCTCCCTCTTGACCCATCAGCGGAATCAATTTAAGATTCCGCCTCATTCCCCGGTAGCTCAGTCGGTAGAGCGGATGACTGTTAATCATTAGGTCGGCGGTTCGAGCCCGTCCCGGGGAGCCACACCCAGCAAGGGTTTTGGCAATCAAGCTCGACAAACCCAACTCATCATGGGGCACTGGTGGGGCACTTGAGAATAACAAGTGACAACAACACACAAGAGAATCGGCATGAGATTTCTTTCAGCCAAACGGCTCTTATCACTAATTATCGTAAGTTCTATCTTCATCATTAATATATCTTCGTTTGCAACAACACAAAAAACTGTTCAATCAACATCAATTCAAAAAAAATTGGCAGAACTTGAAGCCTCGTCTAAAGGGCGAATAGGCGTTTATGCAATTAATACGGCAAACAATACGCATCTGGGATATCGTGCAAATGAACGCTTTCCTACGGGCTGTACTTCCAAAATCATCGGTGTTGCAACTATTCTCAATAAGAGTATGAATGAGAGTGCTTTGTTGTTGCAAAAAATAAGCTACTCAAAAAAAGATTTAACCAATTGGAACCCTATTACTGAGAAGTATGACCGTTGAGCAATTATGTGCGGCTTCCATTAGTTACAGCGATAATACCGCTATGAACCTTCTGGTGAAAAAAATGGGTGGACTAGATCAAATGACCATTTGTTGCATCAACTACACAATTATTGATCAATAAATTAGCTCAGGCGATCAGTGCATCAGGAGAAATATGGATAAGGTACGAATAAAATTACCCATACAACTAAAAATATTTAAAGAGAAATATTCTCAAATCATAAAGAGCAGATTAACTAATATGTATGAATTGATACAAGCAGAAGAAAAACATATCGAGCAACTTGTCCCGTTGCTAGCCAGCACAGGATATTGGGATTTTGGCTTAAAAAATAATACACTGAATATAAGTAATCGTGAATTTATGAAAGAAGCGGTTATTAAACCCCACTTGCCCTTTACAAATATCCTAGTAAAAAAAGAAGACGATGAAAAAGTTTTGGGTTCAGTTGTCTGTGCTACTAAAAAAGCACTCTCCAATATGGCTGCCAGTAAATATGATGCATCTATTGACCCTAGAATAGCCGATTTATTCCAAAATATATTTGCTTTTGAAATAACAGAAAGTTATCACATCAGTTTTCTTGCGGTCTCAAAAGCATTTCGCGGTAAGGGACTAGGAAGAAAATTATTAGAGTACGCAGAAATGAAAGGGGCATCGGAAGGATGTGACACACTATCCTTGTATACCGTCAGTTGCCAAACAAGCGCCGTAAAATTATATCATCGATTTGGAATGATGATCACTAAAGTCATTACTGTTTCTGATCGCATACAATTTCCTCACTTTCTATATTTTGAAAAAAATAGAACATTGATGGCTCAACATGATTATTTTGATACAGAAGAGTACCAAAAACTTGATGTGGCAGATCTATTAGATGAAAAGAATTAATTCATATTCATATATTTGATCTTGCTACCATTTAGTGCAGTATTCGCTAGGGGTCATGCCAAAAGTTGCCTTGGAAGTTTCTGCCGTTAAAATGGCATAATCTTTTTGATTGCTTATTCCCCGCTCTCCCCACTCATCAGTTAAATTTTGTCGAATTGCGATGCCTCGCAGGCGCTTATCTATCCAATCTTTGGGATAACCCTTTTGTTCGTATAGCTGCTTCATGCGTTCTTGGGCGAGTGCAGGGTCTTCAATTTCCTGCATACGCTCATAACCTACTTTGGCTAACCAACGTTTGAATGGTTCTGCTTTAGGTGAGGGAATGGATTGAATCAGGCGTAAAATACCTTCGGTATTAGCACAATCAGTAATATACCGTTTACCATCTACTGCTGGGAGTTTCAGTCCGTGACAAATTGTCACGACCTCACTGCCTTCCTGGATAAGTCTTTGTTTTAGTTTACGCCAATAAGCTCCGGCATCAGCGCTATCAGTTAATGCGGCACAAATATCAATGACGCTAAACCACCACTCATCGTTATGCCACGTTCGTCGAATAGTGCTCTCTTTAAAAATAATAATAGCCGTTTCTTTATTCATTGATTTCCTTTCTTACGGTGTTGGAAGAGTAGAATATCATTCCGTATTAAATTCTCAATACACTGTGCCCATTGATTTAGTGCATCTCTTCGCTGGGGTAACATTTCATTTCGATTATATGTCGCCATAATTCTCGGCATCTTATGCCCCCTATCAGAACTTGTCCCAAATATAGATGAAAATAAATTAATAGAGCTTGCTGAACGTTTAGGAGAAGTATGCCAAAGGTCAAGTCCATATTCTGCTGTAAATTCCCCTTTATTCGGTCTACCGTCCTAGCCTGTTAATTTACCATTTTTGTTAATTCATGCACATTAGAGGCATCGGCTTCCCTGTCATTTTTCCAATCAT
>JACCWL010000310.1 GCA_013697645.1 Tatlockia sp.
CAATGAACTCGGCGCTAAAGCCGCTAGCATCCTCTTTTCGCTTATCGAAACCTGTAAGCAGAATAAAATTGAGACCTTTTCTTGGTTTAAATACGTCCTTACTCATATTCGCCAAGCCAACACCATCAAACAACTAGAGCTACTGCTTCCTTATAATATCAACCCTTCATTGCTAACTGATATGCGTAGTCTACCCAACCTCATTATACCTGAGAAGAGTGCGGTTAATTAACCGCATACCGCGTAGGCGGGGACCCATCCAAATAATTAGCACAATGCCACCTTTATGGATGGATCTCCGCCTTCGCGGGGACGACACAAAAAAGGTGTTGATACCTCGGGTTCAGAGCCTCTTTTTTAATTTTTTGTAATAATCGAGGGCTCTGTTTCTAGCTTCGTTATGATCAATTATGGGTTTGGGATAATTTTTTGATCCCTCTTTCCCCCAAGGTTGGTGTATATCTTGATTTTTCATTAGGGCAAGTTCTGGAACCCACTGGCGAATATATTCTCCGTTAGGATCAAATTTTTGACTTTGTAACAGTGGATTAAAAATCCGAAAATAAGGAGCTGCATCTGCCCCTGATCCAGCGACCCATTGCCAACCTGTACTATTATTAGCTAAGTCAGCATCCACTAAAGTATCTAAAAACCAATCGGCACCTAAGCGCCAATTGATAAGCAAATCTTTGGTAAGAAAAGAAGCAACAATCATCCGAACTCTGTTATGCATATAGCCTGTTGCCCATAATTCTCTCATCCCTGCATCAACAATGGGGTACCCTGTAGCCCCTTCTTTCCACTGGATAAGAAAAGACTCATCCACCCTCCTCCAAGCAAAGGCATCAAATTCCTTTCTGAAATTATCCTGGTTGAGCTTAGGAAAATGATAAAGGAGATACATAGAGTATTCTCGCCAGCCAAGCTCTGACATAAAATGTTCCACTGAGGATAGGTCACAGATTGGATTTAATTTTTCTAATTCAACCGCTCGCCATAGAGCCCAAGGACTGATTTCGCCAAAGTGCAGATGAGGAGATAACCTTGAGGTTGCGTTCTTTGCAGGGAAATCGCGATTTTTTTTATAGCCTTTCAAGTGCTTATCGATAAATTCATCAAGCTTTTTCTGCGCCCCCTGCTCTCCAGGCTGCCAATAATCTTTAAAGCGAGAAGCCCAGTTTAGTTTGGGCAATAAACCCCATTCACTGAGTGTCTCGCTTAAAACATCGAGCTTTTTCGGGTGATTGGTTATCTCAAGGGATGAAGGCATTCGGATTAACTGCAAACAATGCTTCCAGAAAGGGGTGAATACCTTAAAATAATCTCCATGTTTATTCTTAATAGCCCAGGGTTCAATGAGAAAGCTGCTATTAAAGCTCTTAACTTTAATTCCCCTGGGCAAAAGATTTGCTTCTATTTTTTTATCACGCTCTAGGGCCCTTGGTTCATAGCAACGATTCAAATATATCGTATCTACAGACAGAGCCTTAGTTAATTCAGTGATGATTTGCAGGGAATTACCTTGTCGAAGCACTAAAGTTAAACCATAGCTCTGCAAAGTTTTGGTTAAAGTAGTTAAGCTGTGATGAAGCCACCACGCTTGGGCTTGGCCTAAAACACTGGTCTCCTTGTCATAAATATATAAGGGGATAACAAACTCGTGATGATTACAGGCTTCAATAAAAGCAAAATTATCGATTAATCTTAAATCCTGCCGAAACCATACAATTGCAATAGTCATAGTACTCTTGGATTGTTAATCAAATTCAATTAAATAGCCTTAGCTACAATATAAGGCCACACCGTATTTTCGCGCAAAAAAAAAGCGCAGCATTGATGCGCTTTTTCTAAACATTGCTTCCCCTTGGAAGTTAAGACTTTAAAACAAATCTTCTTGAGTAAGCCCTACACGCTCTAATAAACCTCTTAGAGTTTTTAAGGCTTCAACTTGGATTTGTCTTACTCGTTCACGCGTTAAATCAATCTCTTTGCCTACATCTTCTAGGGTTGCTTTCTCAAAGCCTCGCAAACCAAAACGCCTGGCAATGACTTGTTGTTGATTTTCAGTCAATTTATCTAACAAGGTCTCTATGTGATTGCGCAGATTTTCATCCGTTAATAATTCCGCTGGGTTCACACTATTTTCATCGGCAATCGTATCAAGTAAAGATTTAGATTCGTCATAACCAATGGGTGTATCAACGGAGGCAACCTTGTCATTTAGTCCCAATAATTTCTCAACATCCTCAAGAGGCTTATCGACCATCTCAGCAATTTCTTCTGGTGAAGGTTCATGATCAAGTTTTTGGGTTAACACTCTTGCTGCACGTAGATAAACATTGAGTTCTTTGACAACGTGAATGGGTAATCTTATTGTGCGTGTTTGATTCATAATAGCACGCTCAATAGTTTGCCGAATCCACCACGTCGCATAGGTTGAAAAACGAAAGCCTCTATCTGGATCAAATTTCTCAACCGATTTCATCAACCCTAGATTTCCCTCTTCAATTAAATCTAAAAGAGGGAGACCACGGTTGAGATAGCGACGGGAAATCTTTACCACCAAGCGCAAATTCGATTCAATCATCTTTTTGCGAGCAGCAGCATCACCTTTTAGTGCTAATCGTGCGTAATAAACCTCTTCTTCTGCTGTAAGCAAAGGAGAGAAGCCGATTTCACTTAAATAGATTTGGGTTGCATCCATAATTTTAGATGCTTGCCGACCTCGTTGATAAGTTGGAAAAGCCACTTCATCATTAAAGTTTGGCTCTTCTTCCTCAACAGGAGCAACTTCTTCTTCAATTAGTTCCTCTTCAGCTGGAGATTTTTCCCAATCTTCAATTTCGGGAACTTCTTCTTTTTTTGATTCATCGTCTGGCTGCATCATTTCACCTTTCTGTGTTTATATCTATTGAAGAAAAAACACCGCTTACTGCAAAATGGCCTTCTATAACTATTACAAACTCTAGTGGCTGTTGACTTTTCGCAAGCCTTGGGCGCCAGCATAGTAAAATACCAACAGCTCTTAATTTTTTCTCAAATAATCGAGCGGATTAACTGGCTTACCATTCTTTCTAATTTCAAAATGAACGCCCCAATATCGTCTATCCATTACACCTATCTCGGCAATATTCTGTCCAGCTTTAACTTTTTGCCCTTCTTTCACTATATTTCGCGAATTATTACCATAAGCAGTTAATAATCCATCATTATGCTTGATAATAATTAAATTTCCATATCCTGCTAATCCACTACCGGCGTAAGCCACAACTCCACTAGAGGTTGCATGAACCATTTCCCCTTTTTTACCAGCAATATCTATGCCTTTTTTACCTTGTTGCGGAATAAATCCTGTGGTTACACGCCCATTAAGTGGCCAAAGCCATTGTTTTGATCCAATTTGAACTGGTTGGCTATTTTTTTGCGTTAAATAAGTCTTAGGTCTAGGTCTTTGTGGAGTATATTTATGAACTGTTTTGCTTTTATAGTCAAATCGCCTTGGATGGTTTGCATTGGCTCCAGGTTTTACCCTTAACTTCTGTCCTACATGTAAAGAAAAAGGGCTTTGTAAATGGTTAAGAGCGGCAAGTTGCCGGTAATCAAGGTCATAGCGGAAGGCAATGGCATAAAGTGTTTCGCCGCGGCGTACTAAATGCGTTATTTGACGGGAATTATGAGATTGCCATGGTAGTTCAACAACAGGTGCCAAACTGGTTCTGGTTTCACAACCGGCCAACAAGAATATTACTATTAATACGCACATTTTGTACATATTTAGCTCTCAGAATGTAGACCCTCATAAAGGGTAGCTATAATGATGACCGTTAAAAGATTAGGATTATTAAGATCCCTTTGCTTCTAGCGCTCTCTCAACTGATGATTTAGTTAAACCCCAATTAATTTCTTTAACCCAATCCGATAACTGATCAAATACTTTGTAATGAGTCATATCAACCTGCAAAGGAGTCACTGATACACAATTTTGACTTAGTGCATAAAAATCGGTGCCAGGGCCTGCATCGGCCTGCATCCCAGGAAGGCCTACCCAATAAATGGGTCTGCCGCGTGGGTCTTTTGACTTAACAATCGGCTCCGCTCCATGGCGTGTACCAAGACGCGTGACTTCAACTCCTTGAATTTTATCTATAGGTAAATCAGGAATATTTACATTAAGTATTGTCTGCGGAGGAAATACATTAGACTGCATTTTTAATACGAGATGGCGAGCAATAATTGCTGCCGTATCGTAATGCCGAATCGTTTCGCCTACCATTGAAAAAGCAATTGCTGGCAATCCTAAATGCCTGCCCTCCATAGCCGCTGCTACTGTTCCGGAATAAAGAATATCATCGCCAAGATTTGCACCATCGTTAAAACCCGAAACAACAATATCCGCTGCTTGTTCCATGAAACCTGTCAAGGCTAAATGCACACAATCAGTTGGCGTGCCATCAACGCTGAAATATCCCTTCTCAGTTTGCCTAACTCGCAAAGGAACAGTTAATGATAAAGAGTTGCTTGAGCCACTGCGATTCCTGTCGGGTGCAACTACTACAACCTCACCAAGGGTCATCATTTCATTGGCAAGTGCTTCTATGCCAAGTGAATCAACCCCATCATCATTGCTTATTAAAATTCTCATTCCTAACTCTCTGGTGATTCGAGCCATTGTACAATTGCCATACATTGATCGAGTAATTGCTTATTTTTTTCTAAAGTTTCTTTCAGCACAGACTGATTCGCCTTACCTGCTAATTCAGTTTTTTGTACAGCTATCGTTTCTTGTAGGGCTAGAATTTTTTTACCAAAAGCTTGCGGATTAACTTGTAATTGGTAGGCAAGCTCGTTAATTTTTAGCGCAATAGCCTTTAATTGCTCGCAGCTTAAATTAGAGGGATTTTTAGCGGGACAATTTTTAATTGCTTCTTGCAACGCTTGTGGATTTCTCTGGTAATAAGCCTCATTCGGGGGCGAACAGGCAACTAACAATAATGCACAAGCCATGAACAGATATTTCATCGCAAACCTCATGATATAAATAGACTTACAAAATTGCCGATATTAGCACTAGTGGTCAACTTACGCTATGCCGTTCTTAAAAATGCGGGTTGATTGCAACTGAATTCTGATCCAAATTTAAGCATTAAAACAAGATATTTTATTCTACTATTGCTATGATTGCTTTTTTAGCCGTGAACATCATTAAGAAGAAATTATGTTAGATTTTAAAATTGTCCGTGATGAGCAAATCGGGGAAACTTTCGTGCAAACTTCAGTTTGCGGTAAACCCCTTCTTACTATCCCTCAATTGAACAAAGGTACTGCTTTTACTCAGGAAGAACGCAGCGAATTTGGGCTCTTGGGAAAATTACCGCATCGTATTGAAACTTTAGAAGAGCAAGTGAAACGGGCTTATTTACAATATGCAAGTTATACCAACCGCTTGCAACAAAACATCTATCTCAATAACTTACACGATAAAAATCAAATACTATTTTATAAATTGTTAACTTGTTATTTGGGCGAAATGTTACCGACTATCTATACTCCCATAGTTGGCACTGCGGTAAAACGTTTTAGTCATGAGTATCGTCAACCACGCGGCTTATATATTACTCATTACGATAAAGATCAAATTGATGAAATTTTTTCTAATCGCACAAATCCAGAAATTGATCTTATTGTCGTAACTGATGGAGAGGGCGTGCTTGGTATCGGTGATCAAGGGATTGGTGGCATGGATATTCCTGTAGCCAAGCTTATGGTTTATAGCATTTGCGGTGGCATTGACCCAACGAGAACTTTACCGATTTTTCTTGATGTGGGTACTAATAATCAAGAGCTGCTAAATGATCCTCTCTATCTTGGTTGCCAACATCCACGAATTAATACTGAACAATATGATTTGTTTATTGAGGCTTTTGTAAATGCAATAAAGATTCATTTTCCCAATGCATTTTTACATTTCGAAGATTTTGGCCGCTCTAATGCCAGACGGATATTAAATAAATTTCAAAATGAATTGTGCACCTTCAATGATGACATTCAGGGTACAGGCTGCGTAACCTTAGCGGCTTTATTAGCAGCTTGTGATCTCACAGGTCACAACCTCGAAGATCATCGCATTGTTGTTTTTGGTGCAGGCTCTGCAGGAACTGGCATTTGCGATCAAATTGTTGATGCCATGGTTAGACGAGGATTAAGTATAGAAGAGGCTTATAAACGCTTTTGGCTTATTGATAGGCAAGGCCTTTTAGTGGATTCCGATTCAGAATTAACTGAGGCACAACAACCCTATGCCCGCAAAGCCAGTGAAATTAGCACTTGGCCTCCGCGAAGCAACAAATCGAGTCTTAGAGACACTGTTCATCAAATAAAACCAACAATTCTTATTGGTTGCTCCGCTCAGCCAGGTGCTTTTTCGCAAGATATAGTTGAATATATGTCTGCTCACTGCGAGCGCCCTATTATTTTCCCTCTTTCCAACCCTGATGAACAATGTGAAGCACAACCTGCAGATCTTTTAGCCTGGAGTCAAGGTAGAGCCTTAATTGCAACGGGCACTGCTTTTCCTGCGGTAGAATATCAAAATAAATTAGTTCAAATTGCCCAGTGCAATAATGCCCTTGTATTTCCCGGGATTGGTTTGGGTATTTTAGCAGTGGAAGCAAGTCGTTTATCCAAGGGAATGATCTGGGCTGCAGCTGAAGCTTTATCTAAATATTCGCCGCGTAGAAATGAATCTAGCTCGTCTTTGTTGCCTTCATTGGACAAAGCACAGGCCGTAGCTAAACGTATTGCGGTTGCAGTAGCTCAAGCTGCTATCAACGAAGGGTTAGCTCAACAAAATCATGAGGCTGACTTGGAAAGCTTAATTCAAAACAGATTCTGGGAACCTTTTTATTTACCCTTTAGGAAAGTCGAAAGAGCTACGCTATCTTGAATTGTGAGTGTCCTGCGGATTACGGTTACGTCGTAGGTCGGGCCTGGGGCGCCGACCTACGTTTTATTTATACTGTTGGACCATTACTTAGGTTCATAAACTTCTTGTTGAAGGCCACCAACTACCCAAGGGCCGTTGTTATAAAATTGACGAAAATGCCAAATCTCATCTAATTGTGCTATTGGATTATCATTTTCTTTAATAGAACCAGTAAAACGTACACTAGCCACTATCGAATCAGCTTGCTTTGAAACATCGAGCAATTGCGCGTCCAAACTTAAAACTTCTGTTTTATTGAGTTCATCCCCGCGCTCATCTAATTGCATCTGGATTTCAGCGAACACCTCAGGCGTTGTAAATTCTTGCAAATCACGGATATCTTTTTGATCATAGGCAGTTTGTAGTCTGATGTATTTTACTTTTGCATCGCGTAGAAACGCTTCGGGTACAAAATTCGCAGGATAGGCCATGTCATTACCAGCACCACCTCCAGTTCCGCTGAAGTTATCAAAAGAGTTATTTACTGAATTTTGCCTAAAGACATTGGGCTGTGCTGAGGCTAAACCTGGATGCATTCTTCTGCGGAAAAAATTAACCAAGAAGAAAATTGCAGCACCTAGAATTAACCAGGTTAACAATCCAGTACCTAAACCATGTCCCATAAACAGGCTCGCCAATAAACCACCAACTAGTAAACCACCTAACATACCGCCCCAATTCCTAGTTTTAGCTGAGCGTTGAGTCCAAGCTTTAGAACTATTTGCGGCTGGTGAAGAAAAAAGACTGCTTTTTGACCGTTGAATTCCAAAAGATCTACCTCCGCCAAAGCGCTTTGCAGAAGCTTCATTCACTACTAAACCAAAGCTTAGTAATGCAATTAAAAAAAATGAGAAGATATTGCGCATACAATTTGCCCCTACTTGATAAGTGAAAACATTATCCCAGAAAAAGCTAACACTAGCCACTAGATGTCAATTGTAATTACCAGTCATTGATTGATTTTGATGCCCTAGAAATGCAACCCCGCTTGCACATTAACGATTTGCGCCAGGAGGGTGAACGCTGTCTGCAAGATAAAGTTCCCCTGCTTTGAGTCGTTTCTTCATCTGGCGATAGATCCAGAATTCATAGCTATCACCATGAAATTTTTGTTCACCCTTGGCGTTAATAAAAAACAAGTAAGGTTGTAACCGTTTAGGCCGGGTTTTCTCTGGCCTGTCGGCAACAGGATACTTATTGCCGCCTCCAGGTTAGCGTTATTGGATGATACGGTAGACTATAATCAAATAATACTTTTCAATAAAACATTCTTTTTAGGAATCTACCTAATAAGGAGTAGTCATGCAGCGTATTTCAGGTCCTTATACAGATCAAAAATGGTTTATCAAGCGTATGAACCAATTGTTTGCTAATGTAAGTGAAGATGGTGTTTGTTTTGGTATTGCAGCTATGAAAATGCAGGCTATTTTTTCAGGTGATTCTGATCTATTTGATAAACGTACCAAGATAATGCATGACATCCCTTCAAAAAAATTTAAGGAAGAATTAGAGGATATTAACAAAATACGTTTAGAAATTATTAAAACAGTTAAAAAAGAGATAAAACCCCTTAGAGAATTAAATGACTCAGAAAAAAAAGAATTGCTTGCTGATGAATATCTCAATATAGCTCTTCTCAAATTGGAAGAAGCAGTAGATAAATTAGTAAAAGAAAATCAAATTCCACTTGAGAAAAAAAATGAGGAGTTAAGCAGACGAAGAGAACTTTGCTATTTTAATGCATTTATTCAAAATAAAATTAATCAAAAAATAGACCAGCTTTCTGAAGAAGATAGAATTAAATTAGATATCCCTATTTTTCTTAATGGTGTGCAAATATATCAGCAAGATAGCTTATATCCTTATCTTTATGAAAATGGTGAATCTCCCACCACTGATCGCATTCTTTGCAATTATCCTTTGGCTTCTTCCAAGTATTTTGAAAATAAAGAAGGCATTTCCAAACTTAGACAGTTTTCTGGTATTTATACGGTAGAGGAATTGACAAACTATTTCAGTTCATTTGCTAGAATCTCCAAACCCAACAAAGCTTTAAGCCCTCTTGTTTTTATACTCCACAATATTGACCACGCTATCACAATTGGCTATGACCCTCAAAAAGGAGAGTGGTCATTTACTAACGCAAGTTTTTTACCTTCAGGATATACTTGCGATCCACAAGAGTTGGCAAACGAAGTTCATAAAGCATTTTCCGATAATAATGTAGCTATTTTTTCATCTGAAATTTTCACAGAGAAACAGGTGGAAAAGGAATGGGAAGAAACTCTTTCCACTTGGGAAAAAGATGATAAATTGATCGAAATGAGAACAGTGACTCCGGAAAAAACTCAGCGCACAGACTCAAAAAATCAAGCTCTGCTATCTCTGGCTGCGGCACAGGGTGATTTAGCGCTTGTTGAACAAGTGATCGAAGCAGAAAAAAAAATTCCCAAAGAACAACGATTAAGGCATGTGAGGTGTCCGGCACTTTGCATGGCAGTACAGAATAAAAACTATAACGTGGTAAAGAGATTACTGGAAAACGGGGAAGATCCTAATCAAACCAGGCAAGATGATAATGTTTCTCCTCTTTTGCTCGCTGCATCACAAGGAGATTACTCAACGATCCGTCTTTTACTTGAAAATGGCTCAGATCCCAATATGGGAACAAAAGATAATTTTACATCACTTCATATTTCTGTTTTAAAAGATGATCTTAAAACGGCGAAACTTATTCTTGACGCGTTGACTCAAAGTAAAAGGTAACCGAAGGTACCAATCGTTGACTCAAATTAAAGGTAACCCAATAGAATAAAAAAATAAAAAAAATAAAAACCAATTATTGTAATCAAAAAACAACTTGATGT
>JACCWL010000315.1 GCA_013697645.1 Tatlockia sp.
CAATGAACTCGGCGCTAAAGCCGCTAGCATCCTCTTTTCGCTTATCGAAACCTGTAAGCAGAATAAAATTGAGACCTTTTCTTGGTTTAAATACGTCCTTACTCATATTCGCCAAGCCAACACCATCGAACAACTAGAGCTACTGCTTCCTTATAATATCGACCCTTCATTGCTAACTGATATGCGTAGTCTACCCAACCTCATTATACCTGAGAAGAGTGCGGTTAATTAACCGCATACATAGATAAAGCCGATAAACGAGGTTCTCGGCCACGTCTTATAGTGCTATATTGATTCCTATTTATATTATTGTTACAATACTTTTCGAATTTGAAACACAAGGACCTAAGGTCTATTATGAAAAACAAATCTCATTTTCTTTTTAAAATTATAATTATTTTCATATCACTTCCTTCATATTCCTACGTCATTGGCTCATACCTCACCATTGAGAATAGAACTAACACTCCTATGACCTTGCTTGTAGAGCCTCCTTTTGGACAAGATGCTATACACAGTGAAATCCAGGCCAATGAGAAAATCCGCGTTTATTTTGAAAATGGGGATAGATCAGGATGGCTTTATCAAGCACAAAAAGCACCCTTTAGCATCAAAGATAAAATAAATGGTGTAGAGCAGGTTCATGGCAATGTGGCTTTTTATGTAGGAGGAACCTTTGCACAGAGATATAGTTTCCTAGATTCCGTATTACAAAGCCCAAGTCTTCACATGAAACAATTTTACTCTTGTGAGAAAGCTCGGACGGGTCATATCTTTCAAAATACATTGATTCTCGATGGAACCCCGGATGATCGACCAGCACCAGTCAGCCCAAATTATCCTTATATTGAGTGCAAAAATTCCTTGGAAACTAGCCGGATGGAGACAAAATATAAATATGCAGCAAACTGCACCAATGGGCAAGAAATGAAGATATCCCAAATTTCCACGAGCTGCTGCACCATTGATTGGTGGAGGTCATGTAATGAACAGCATGAAGATTGGGATGTAGAGGAGTACCCAGGCAAATTTCATATTGCTACACCTTGCTACCTAGAATTGGATGCTCCTTATTTTGACAAGCTTATTACGCGGCATTCTCTTTGTACCACCCTTAGAAAAAAAATATACACTTAGCTTGGGGGTGGCAAATTCCTAATCGATATGATTGGGGACCATTAAATAAAGGAATGTTAATAGATAACCTGGTATTGCTAGCGCGCTAACTAGGCTACATTTCAGTCTTTTCAGATACTATCCAAAAGCAGGGCCTTTGCTCGTTAGCTATTTTTTCCCCGCACGTAATAACCTGCTAAGGCCATTACCAAACCCATGCCACTACTCATTGCTATACCAATATAAGGTGAGCCAGGTCGAAAAACGATAAATAAAAGAAGCCCAATAAATGCACTAAGAATAAGAAATAGCGTAACTAGAAATAACCATTTGTCCTTAAAGCGACGCAAAACCGCATCTTCTTGGTGCTCATCATGAACGCTTTCAATTTTGATCCGGAGGTTCCTTGTCTCGGCAAAAGCATCTAAAGCTGCTTTTGGAAATGAATTGTCATTATTAGAGTGCTTGAATTAAAACCCCACAATCTCTTTTACAATCTTTTGTTCTTTGTCAAAAACCCCCAAATGATTACCTGCTTTTTTTTCATTAACAGCCATTTTGATCAATGAAATAGACCTGCGAAGTACATCACTTTTTGAGCTTTCAGTATCTTTGGCCAATTCATCAAGGGCTTGATTTAATTCATCGGAAACCACCAAGGTTATTCTGGTACTCATGCGTACATCCTACGTTAAAAATGAGTGGATTATACGCATTATAGTTAAAGGATAAATATTTAGCTAGGATTTTAGATATTAATGCTAATAGTGGAAGTACGAATAAATATTCAAAGCGTTATACGCTGATGCACGGGTAGTTGCCTTTGCTTCTTCTTTAAGAGGGTCTTGGGCAAATTTTTTCTCCTGTTTGATAGACATGGATATTAGAAAAGTTAGAAACTACTAACGGTTACTCGGATTCCAACTTAAAAAGGTACTTCCTACGATCGTGCAGGATTGGAAGCAAGGAAAGCCTTTAAACCAGAAAATAATGCTATTGATATGGCAGCTGCTATAGGCATTGAACTTTTATCAGAAGAACAATATAGAGACTTGCAGAAACTTGGAAATTTTGATACGAAGACGTCGAGCTGGGTGAAAACACCGTCAGATATTAGAAAACTTGGAGGAGCTCTCTTTGCTGATTATCGCTACGGCAATGTCTTCGTTTATCATAACGGTGCGCCTTCTTATTATAGCTCTAGGGGATTTCGTGGCTGGTTAAAAGTCTAAATTTAAATCTTTATAACTATCTTGCTGGGCTAGATTAAGCTGGCATATTTAACTTTTGATCCTAGTGCTCAGCTTTATTTTTTTTCTGTTAAGATCAAATCTAATTGTTCAATTAAACCCAGTTCAATATCTCTAATAATTTCGGGCTCATCTTCAATTTTTCATGAATTTGATAGAGATAATTTTCTAACTTTACGGCTGCTTCACTACAAATAAAGATGTGCTCTAATAGATTATAGTTTTCATTCTGCAAGAAAAAAGCATCGTTGACTAGACAATTTGAGCTATGAGTCAACGGTGCTGAAAGGACTATTTTTTTATTTGCCTAGATTCGAATCATGTTTTTTTTGATTTTCGTAATGTTCATGAATTTGTTCCTTTGATCCAGTAACGACAGAAATAAATAATCTATCAGAATCAATATGAGGTTCTGAATGAATTGCAGCTGAATCCTTGTCACCTATAATAAAAATATTGCCATAATTGACTTGTCCTTCCTCTACTGTTGCCTGGTTTTTTTCTTTGTACTCTTGGATGACTTTCGCTGATTTAAATTGATATTCCGCTAACTTAGCGTAAATCTCGTCTTTAGGTCGACCTTCATTTAGATATTTTTCCATGATTTCTGCTAATTCATCTTGTATTGCATTAAATTTAAATCGACCCTCCTTAGATAAATCACAAAATAAGGTACCCGCACCTTTTAATATAAAGGCTGTTTGTATTGCAATCCAGCCATAGGAGAATACATATATCCGTCCGTATGCCACCGAGGAGTGCTAAACACATCAATATCATGAAAAGATCGTATAGCCACCCAAACAGCCTCAGCATTAGAGGCTTCTTTAATATCTTGTATTTTTTGGCTGATAATATTTGCTGCGGAAAAAGAGGTTTCTTTGCTATTTCCCAATGAATGAAGAAAAGTTTCAATCTCTTTATTTTCTGGAAAATCACCATAATAATTGTAATTATCTGCCCGGCTTGTTTTAAGATGAGCCAATAGATCTTCTTCTATTGATGTTAGCTTAAGTGAAAAACTCACAAAAGATTTCTCATGAGACAATTGAGCGATTTTAGTTGTCAATTCTTCGCTTAAATTTGAAGCAAAAGAAAGACTTGTAAAGATAAAAACTAAGATACTTTGTAAAGCTAAGCAGCATTTTTTCATAGTAGTAACGCCTTTATTTATTTGAACCCTTAAAATTGTTTTTTTTGTCTCATTCTTCTTCTCCGATAAACTCCAAATTATCCCGAGGTTGACAGCCTAAGAGAATAAAATAATGAACAAACAATTCGGCTATATGGAGAAAAACTTCCCCTAATAAAACACTAATATTAATTATGATTTAATTAGCGCCCCTTAAATTAAAAAAGATGCGTGGATTATAATCAAAACAAAGAATAAATCAATATTAATTATCGTTATTCATTAATAATTGATTGCAAAATGGTTATTAATTAAATTAAAAGGGAAAAATAAGTGAAATTCCTGATTGCGAACTAGTTGAAATAATTAATGTTCTATTATTGTCGCTCAAATGTGAACATTATCACTGCAGATCATCTGCAAGAACCGACAAAATCGACGTGCTTATGTTGAGGCAAAACTAATCATAATTGAAAAAATGTTTGGATTGCTACCGCTGCCACAATACTGGCTGGTGAGTGGGAATTCAGTAGTGGTGCGGGGTTCTTGGTTACAAAAGATGTTCCTGCAAACAGTTTTGTTGCGGGCGTGCCAGCTAAGGTTAGTTCGTTTGCTTAAACCGTTGTGAATGTAATAGGACTTTAATCAAAAAAAGCACTTTAAGGGGATGCAAGGAATTGCCCTGCCTTTTGATAGATAGCCACTGATTGAATTTCTGCCTTATATTTTCCTCTCATCTCATATTCTTTAAGAAGTGTTTTTTCTGTTTTTGCTAAAGGCAGACCCCAGGGATCCCGATAATCTAGGATCAAATAAGGTTGATTTTTCTTTTTCTGATAAAAATTACTAATCATCCTAGAGACTGCACTGTCCTGAACATCACTATAATTCCAAGTA
This sequence comes from Tatlockia sp., assembly GCA_013697645.1. GTDB lineage: Bacteria > Pseudomonadota > Gammaproteobacteria > Legionellales > Legionellaceae > Tatlockia. The sequence continues at coordinate 4,396 of JACCWL010000315.1, forward strand.
CTAAGCGCAGCAGGGGACAAGGAAGTAAGTAAATACAAAGCGGATAAACGCCCAAACACCAGAACTTTTTTTCCTGTTCTCTCCTGAGGAAGCAGGGCTATCATTTTGTAAATAAAATTTGCTTGTGGCTTAGAAGTTATTAAACCTGCAAAAATGCCTTTATTAATTTTTTGGTTTGGCATGCCTAGTGGATTACCATACATTTCACCATAAAAATTATTACAGCTAATCACTCCCATACAAATAGAAGACAAAATTAATACAAAAACATAAGCTCTTTTTTCCAGGTTACGGTGAAGAAAAGCTAAGGTTAAGCATGCTGCTAACAGTCCACCCACTGGAAAATTAAATAATCCATTTGATGCCGTAATTGTTGTAACCATTCCTGCAAAAAAACTAGAGCAGTACATAATCCCAACAAGGCAGTCAGAAGAATCCGCCATCGGTTTAAGCGCGTTTATTGGAATAAAGATGCCAAGCAAAGCAATAATGAAAATGAGATCATGTGAAGCTAAAAATAAAGTCGGCTGACTAAAAAAAGTTAAATAGATAAGAGCTCCCGCTATAAACAACTCTGCCAGGAAAATGAGGCACGAATAAACTGCAACCATTCCTCCCATTATCAGAGAAATAAGACATAAAATTGTAAATATTGGGTTTTGAAAAACCTGCATAATATTATGAAATTTTGTCGATACGCTACTCAAATGAAGCATGGCATTGGAGAATTTGAAAATTTCGATTAAATGCTCTCCTCCTAAGATCAAAGACAGAAAAATTAATGAGCATAAGGAAAAAAAAGAGAACAATAAGAGATAAGGAATGAGTACCCTACGTTCTTTCAAGAAAATATAAGCTATGGCAATAAATCCACCAAAAGCGATAACTAAGCTAGGGTAAGCAAAAATAGAAAGAGTCCAGAAAAAAGCAGAGAAAAAAGAGGGCATAGCACCTAATTTTTTCTTTTCTTGGGCATGCAACATTGCAATCGCAAATAATGATATCGCAGCAACTATGCCATACATGCCAAGAGTATTATAAGAAGGCGCAGGCAAGCCCCAAGGAATAAATAAAACACCAAAGGCAAAAACCATTGCGCCTATTAGTTGGCCTTGTTGAGGCTTAATAAAAAAATAAAGCGACAGCATAGCCCCAAAAGACAGTAGGGTATAGATTACTCTTAAGAATAAGATCAATCCCGTTTCACTGCCAACCACAGATTGATAAGTATAAGCAAAAGGGAATAATAACAATTCGGCAGTTTGGTGAATCATAAGATTGGCAGAGTTTTTAAGTCCATCTTTTAACCAATCATCTAGAAAGCTGGCATAATAGGACTCATCTGCTAAATCAATGCCAATTGTTATTCTTTTAAGGATAATCGCTAGCAATAAGGCAACAAAAATAATAAAAAAGTAGCTTTTGGAATTGATAAATAATTTTGGCATAACTGCAAGTCTCCGTGATTGCCCGTTAGAATAGCTAGGGAGATTATAGCCGTCAAGATGAGTAGAAGGATTGAACCCTTTAAGTTATATAGACTTCCTCAAACATAAATCATTGACAAATTATATATTTTATTGAAAAATTGGGCGCTTTAATTACCTCTAACTTAGCGTTTTCTCATCTTTAAAAAGTCAATTAACGCGTAATGGCCCAAAAGACTAGGGAGTCAGCTGTAAAAAAATGAAGCCAAAGACGCCCAACTTAACAAAGTGCGGCACGATTGATATGGCGAGAACAAGGGAACACTCAGCTTAGGGATCGCGCAATTTCTATTAATTAATGTTGTCGATAAGGCTTTCCTAAATCATGGTGAAAATCCAAAAGATGCTACTACTGTGTTCTTGGCGAGGTTGTTGAAGTTATGGATTTTGTTGATGCGATAGCAAAAGTTAAAACAGGTCAGCGTATGGGCCCTGCTGAGGTGACCGTAAAATGTCCTAATTCACGAAATCCTAAAATTTAAAGAGAGTATTCATTTAACTGTGTCAGCGGCTGATTTACCTCAACTCTAAATCCAATCTTCCATCAAAGAATATTTGGAGTTGCGAAGCGATAAGTGCCCAATTATGCATAGGTTGATTCCATTTTTC
>JACCWL010000035.1 GCA_013697645.1 Tatlockia sp.
GTGTAAGAGTTGTCGGCCCAGGGGCGCCGACCTACGATTTGTTCATGCAACTGAACAGGTTAATATTTTTTCTCGAAAACGGGCCATTTACTTAAAAATTCTATAATTATATCAGAAATTTTATGAGCCCTTAAACCTGCCAAAGAGAATCAAGAAAATAATTTTTTTTATCAACAAAATTATGAATAATTTTAAATCCAGAACTAGAGGCTAAATGATTAACATCTGACAAGGAATATTTTTGCGAAGATTCGACATGAATTGCTTCAAATTCTTTAAAGTTATACGATTTTTTTAAAGCCTCAATATAGACAATTTGTTCTTTGCTAGAAACAAGATAAGACTCCATTGCTTTTGAATAAATATTGTAGGTCCCATAATGATAAAAAGAATTAAGAGTAAACTTTGCTCCTAATTCTTTATTCATCCGTTTTAAAATATTTAAGTTGAATTCACGGGTAAGACCGTCCCGATCATTGTAGGCTTGCAATAAAATATTAATATCTTTAAGCAGATCAAAACCAATAAGAAGATAGTCACCAGGATGGAGGAAACTATGCAGCATATTTAAAAATTTCTTAGTATCAACCAGTGTAAAATTGCCAATACTCGAGCCTAGAAATAGTAGAAAATTACGTTTTTTTGAATGACCGCTTAACCATTTTACCCCTTTTATATAGTCCGAATTAAGAGCTATGGTTTCAAGTGTAGGTAATTCCTTATTAAATTTATCAACAATCTGGCTTAAGTATTTTTTAGAAATATCTATGGAATAATAGCTAAATGAGAAATTTTTATTCATAAAATAATCTATCAAAAGGCGCGTTTTAATGCCTTCACCAGGCCCTAATTCGATAAGATTTACCTCTTCATTTTTAAAAAAATAAGCGAGATCTTTTTTATAACTATCTAAAATTTCCAACTCACAATCTGTAAGATAATAATCAGGATTATGGGTAATTTTATTAAATAAATCAGAGCCTTTTTCGTCATAAAAATATTTAGAATTAATCGTTTTATTTGCCTTTGACAGGCCAAAACGAACATCATCAATAAATTCTTGCTTTTCATTGGGTCTAATAGGGTCGTTCTCTGCTAGAAGCTTAAATTTAGCTGACATCGATTCACTCCTTAACATTTTGAGCTAGGCGAATACCGCTAAATTGCCAGCGTTTTTCGGGTTGATAAAAATTACGGTAAGAAGCGCGAATATGTGAACTGGGCGTTACGCAAGAGCCACCGCGAAGTACCATTTGATTATTCATAAATTTGCCGTTATATTCGCCCAACTCTCCTCTTATCGGCTTAAACCCGGGATAGCTTGAGTAGGCGCTGGAAGTCCATTGCCAAAGTTCGCCAAAAAATTGGTTTGGCTTTGACCTGTCTTCACTTAGAGCTGCTTGGGGGCGAAAGAGGCCTTTTTCCATAAAGTTGTTTTGCTTAGTAATTTTATGGGCGCGAACAAAATGTTCCCATTCTTCTTCGGTAGGTAATCTTGCCTCTCGCCATCTCGCGTAGGCATCAGCCTCATAGTAACTAAGATGAGATACAGGCTCTGTAGGGTCTAAGGATCGGAGGCCATTTAGGCCAAAAACAAACCATTTATTATCCAGTTGATGCCAATAGAGCGGTGCTTGCCAATTATTATTTTGGATACAAATCCAACCATCGGCAAGCCAGAATCGAGGCTCCTGATAAGCACCTGATGCAATAAACTCTAAATAGTCAGCATTGCTCACTAATTGACTTGCAAGGCGATAAGGATTGAGAAATTTTTTATGTACCGGCAACTCAATATCGTAGCAAAACCCTTCTCCCAGATGGCCAATATCAACAAGCCCACCTTCAATTTCAATATAAATAGCTTTTTGAGGGATCGACTGTTGCGGACTTTGAGTTTTAAGGGGAGTTTGGTAACAAGGAAAGGTAGGATCAATGGAAAAATTATGCTTGATATCCATTACTAACAGCTCTTGATGTTGTTGCTCGTGATGCAGTCCCAGCTCAATTAATGGAGCTAGATTAGCCACGAGTGAAGTGTTCGCTTTTTTCAGTAGAGCCAAAATCTGCTCATCAACATAATGTCGGTAAGAGTAAACTTTTTCCACGCCAGGACGTGAGAGTAAACCTCGTTTCGCGCGGGGATAAGGGTTGCCAACTCCTTGATAATAAGAATTAAATACATAACGGAAGGAGGGATCAAAGCTCTTATAATCTGCAATCCATTTATCGAGAATAAAGGTTTCAAAAAACCAGCTGCTGTGTGCCAAATGCCACTTGGGCGGGCTCACATCTTCAATGCTTTGGATCACATAGTCTTCTATTGCAAGCGGTTGACACAAGGTTTCCGTTTGCTGGCGAATTGCTTGATAATGTCCAATAAGCTCTTCTTTGGTGCTCAATTTGTCTTTCCTTGTACAAAATCAAAGCGTTAGGCAGTTCTCATTTAGCTTAAATTATAGTCTGATATATTGAAAATAAATGTAATTGTAGTGGTTTCTTGATATGTTGTAATCAATTAATCCAGTGGTTATAATATTTGCCCAGTCTGGTAGACGCTAATATTTTGCTAAGCTTTTTCCCCTTAGTATTCACCCTTTTATTTTGGAGTTCTCTTAATGTCCTTCTCTCAGCAAAAAGAATTAAATGCAGCAGCGGAATCTAATAATAAAGACAAGGTAGTAGAATTTTGTACCCTACCTGTAGAAGAAGCACCTATCCAAGTAGATATCGATGAAGCCTTGAAAGTAGCTCTAAAAACTAAAAGTCTAGAAGTTATTAATTATCTCCTTACGCTCGCTAGCAAAGAAGCTGTATCTAATGCCTTAATCGTTTTTTGTAAATGGAAAGATTGGCAGAGGGCTCTTGAGCTATGTACTTCAGATGCGGTTAATCAGCTCAATCCAGAGGCTATAAATAAGACCTTGGACTTAGCTGCCGATGCTAAGGAATGGCCCTTGGTACAAACTATCTACAGGCTAAAGCTAGATAAAGACAGCCCAAGCCAAGATGCGATAAATAGCCTCTTAAAAAAACCCAGTCTTCCTATCGAGGTGCTCAAGGATTTGTTTGAAAACAGCACAACAAAGCCTAGCAAAAAGGCGGTTGAGTCTTTACTAACAACTCTTCTTAAAGCGAGCACAATAAGAGTAAACAAATGGAAGATTATTGAACACTTATCTCTCTTGAGTGGGGAGAATAAACCAGATGTAATTAACAAGGTGGTAACTGCCGCAAATAGCCTATTAGAAGGCAAAGAAAAGGTAGATATCCTAACTAAATTAATCACCATGCAGTATAAGAACGCTCCTACTCAGGATGTTCTAATTGATTTATTAAATGACTTTATGCAAAACCCAGATATTCCTCTGGACTTGATTAAATTGTTGTGTGAAACCTCTTTGAAGAAACCCTCACAAGATGATATTTCTGATGCCATAATTGCTGCTTTGAGTGATGAATCCCCAATTGACTGGAGTAAGATTGAATACCTTACTACTTTAATTGTAGATAAAGATACTACTAATCATGACGCTTTAAATAGGGTTTTATTAGTAGCAGCCAAGGCTGGAAAATGGGATCTAGTTAAATCCTTATTGGAATTAAAAACCCCTAACAGGCCTAGCTGTACGGCTGTAGATAAATTATTAAGTACAGTTAAAAAAGGTAAATTGCCTTTAGATCTAATGCAACATATGTTTGAAAAGGGCACTACTAAACCTAGTGAAGGTAAGGTCAATGCCGTTTTAGAAGTACTCATTAAATCGAAAGACTCTTGGGCAGAAAAGTCTGAAACCTCTAACTATATTTATTATTTATGTACCCTATCAGGAGAGGTTCAGCCCAGTAAAACAGTGATATTGATGGCTTTGGAAGAAGCGGTCTTAACTAAACGAATTGATATGGTAAAAAAAATAGCCGCTATCAATACAGCAAATGCCCCTGATAATAAAGGTATAGCTGCATTAATTCTGCTTGCCACTAAAGAACTTGAAAGCAGTCTTGAAAAAGATAAAAAAACAGTTAGTGAAATTATCGAACACCTATGCCAATTAATCGCTAAGAATTCGCCTAAGCAAGAGGATCTTGATAAAGAATTAGGCCTAGCAATCCGATCGAAAAATACAATCTTAGTTAACTTTCTATGTGAATTGGAGACGAATAAACCTAGCCAACCGATTTTTGATGAATCATTTGCCGCCGCCTGTGATACCGGCTCCTTAGAAATAGTTCAAAGTCCCACTAAATTAGGAATGAAGCCTAGCCTGGTCTATTTATCTGTTGCTCATCAGAACGCGGTGAAAAAATCATCATCGGACGAAGGTTTTGCAGCGATTGCTAATTACTTAAATCCGCTCTTGGAAACAGCAAACAAAGAAGAAAATCCAACGAAAACTGCGCCGAGAATGCCCTCAAGACATCGGATGTTTGACTCTACTTATAAACCCAAATCAAAAAATGACGATTGGGAAATGTCTTGCACAGAGATGATACTTTGGGGTTTTCTACCGGTTGCTGGATGGGCAGTTCTTGCTGCTTATTTCATCTATAGGTCCTGCTGTATCTCTGATGATGTAATGGAAGATAACGATCAAAGCTTTGAATTGAAATGACCTAGAAAAATTGAGAGCAGGTTTATTACATAGGCTTTTTTTAAGGCCATTAGATTTTATCTCCCTGTGCTATCACTGGGTAACCTGTAGCCTGGTTAGCGCTATAGCGATAACCGGGATGGTTTGATGTACGGAGCTAGGTTATCGCTATAGCGCTAACCTGGCTACAATCGAGATATGTAGCAGGCGAGACAACCTGGCCCAACAACATATTGTTTATCTTAAAAATCAGTTAATATTTCCTTAATTTTTTCCGTTTAAAATTTCATTTTTCTTTATCATTTTGGAAACCATCAATGGCCTTCTCAAAGCTTGAACTTATTGCAGCTGTTGAATCTGATGATCTAGAAAAGGTCCGAGCTTTTTGCTCTATGAAGGACAATGAGGGACCAAGACAGGACGATATCGATGAAGCTTTGAGAGTGGCTGCAAAGTTTGGGAGACTTGAGGTAGTTAAATATTTAAGCGGTTCTACCACTTGTAGCCGTTGCGCTGTTAGTGCGGCTTTAATCATTTTTTGTAATTTGAATAGAGTCGATTCGATCAAAAAAATAGAGCTTATTGAATTCATTAGCGCCTTTAACAGTCAAAATAAACCTAGTAAAGAATCACTTTACATAGCTTGGCAGGGAGTTAATAGAACTAACTCACAAGAAATCGAAACCAATGACAAATTAAAATCTAGAGCCAGTCATTTCCCTACAGCAAAAACTACTTATTCATACGCTAATGACTATTCTCGTTATCGATCATTTGCTAAAAAAGAATCTCAAGATTCTAAAAAATCATGTTTTACGCCCAACCAACTTAAAGATATAGAAAAACGAATTACTCAATTAGAGGCCGCCCTAAAGGATAAAGGTTGCTGGTCTTATTTCTTCTCTAGTGAAACTAGCAGGGCTATAAAGAGAAATAAAAAAGAAGGCTTAGATGAATTAATAATTCTTTCTTATCAAAAAGGCATGACGATTTCTTACGCAATTGAGGTAGTTGATGCTAGGTACAAAGACCTTCGAGCTGGATGGTTCAGTGAAACTGACATCCTGTTAGACGATCTTTTAAACACTAAGAATCAAAATGGCTGTTTTTGTTGGTAGAGTTTCAGATAGCAGCTTTAACCCTCGTCATGGTTATCCAATTTTCTATAATTGTTCTTAAAATCGGCAAGGATACAGAACCATGATTTAAAACGTGGTTATGGAATTGGCGAATATTAAATAAGTCACCTAATTCTTGCTTGGCCAACTGACGCAATTCTTCGATTTCATTTTTGCCCAGCATATAAGATGTGGCCTGTCCTGGTAGCATGATATAACGATCAACTTCTCCTTGGATAATATCTCCATCAAGAGCGGTATGTTCCCTTAAGTAATCAACAGCTTGTTCTCTACTCCAATGCATGGCATGAATCCCAGTGTCTACTACTAATCGTGCGGCTCTTAGGCTTTCATTAGAGAGCATCCCTAAACGAGAAATATCATCTTTATACAAACCCATTTCATCGGCTAAACGTTCAACATAAAGAGCCCAGCCTTCACCATAACCCGCATTCCATAAATATTTATTCAAAGGGAGGAGCGAATTATTTTCATAAGTTAAGGCTACTTGAAAATGATGGCCTGGAATTAATTCATGAAACAAGGTTGCTTCCATGTCTATTCTGTTTCGTTTTGTGGGTTCAAAGGTATTGATATAAAAAATGCCCGGTTGGCTTCCGTCTTGATTAGGCGGGTGGTATTCCCCTGAGGCTCCAGTTTTGGCTCGATGGGCTGGATAAGGTTTGACAATACCTTCCGTTTTAGGCATGGATTCAAACCAATTAGAAACGATAGTTTTTACTCTTTCTAGAGCCGATAAATTATAATTTAAAATGTCTTTTTCACTAGAAAAATAGTTAAGAGACTCATTTTTTGCCTTGGTAAAAATAACTTTTATATCTTTAGTACCGTATCTTTTTTCACCAATTTCAGCAATCTCATCGGAAAATTTCTGAATATAATGAAGTCCAGATTCATGAATTTCTTTTGGGGTTTTCAACAAGGTCGTTTCTTCTTTAATTTTAGCTAGATAACATTGCTCACCAGAGGGCAATGCTGATACGCCTATTTCATTTCTTGTGTGGGGAAGGTAATCATTTTCAAGATATTCCACATAGTCTCTTAATGAAGGGTTTATTATAGTATCGATTAGACTGGCCACTTCGATTTTAAATGCTTCATCGCCATCCCGTTTTGCAAAATCAAAAAAAGGGGATTCTTCAATGTTCGCAGCGAGAATAATTTTAATCTGAGTTAATACCCCTTTGACCGCAGGTTTAGGGGCAGTAAACCCAAGTTTTAAACCTAATTTTAGATTGGAAATTTGGTTATCAACGACCGTTTTAAAGGAACGCCACCGCTTTAGCGCAAGTTGTCTATATTCATTAGTTCCTACGGGTTGTTTTTCTGCAACAATGCCCATTTTATTGTGCCAACCAAAGGCGGGATTAACATCCCAAAGTTCCTCTCTACAAATTCGACTGTCTCTTTTGTTTTCCAACGTTTCTTTGAAAAGTAGATAGGTATAATAGTCCGGTTTGCCAATAAGATCCTTCTCGTCGATGTTTTTTAAGGCTAGTAAAAATTGATCTTCTTGCTTCTGCCAATTTTTAATGCCCTCTTGCGAATAATCCACAAACCTATCATGCGCCACATCAGATTTTCCCCAAAATACACCTAATTCAGGATAATAATTAAATAGGCTATTTTCATATTGAGTGGCTAATTGAGAAAATTCAGTTGGCATGGGTTTGCTCGCTAAATGGTTGACGGGTAGGGAATTTATTTTAAAAGAAAAAGATATAAATCCAAGGGTCAAAAGTATAAATAGTTTATTGCGCAAAATAATCCTTAAGTTTTGTTATTCCGAGAGAAAGACAAAAGATGCTAGTGAACCGTTGTATATTCCTCATCCATCTCTGCTATAACAATGGCCATTGCTGCATTGATTTGCTCAGCCATTGTTGGAAAAGTTTGCTTAAATTTCTTAGTAGATCCCCCGGCATCGCACTGTTGGGTATAAATTATTTGCGCGATATTAGCTAAAAAAGATTGAGAATCAAGTTCTCTGGTTTTTGCTATCAATTCTTCTGCGTTGGTAAATTCAGTATGTAAAGCCGCAACAAGTGCTAAACCTCCCCAACCTTCTGGACTTCCTTCATAAATATCAATCGCTTTTTCATAGCTGGTTTTTGCTTCACTAAGTTTATTGAGAAAGAGCTGACACCAGCCAAGACTAATCCAGTTATCACAAAAAATCGGTTCTAAAACCGCAGCCTTTAGAAAGGCTTCTTCAGCCTCATGCAAGATCATAGAACGTAAGAGAGTGGTGCCTAAGGCAAACCATAATCGGGGATCTTCGGGTTTTCTAGTCAATAAAATATTAATTTCCTTTGTCGTCGTTTCCCCTTCATTCAGGCGCAATAAAAGAAGGATAAGCTGTGCTTCATAATTGTCAGGTGCGATAGTAAGGGTTTGTTTTGCTGCATTTTCTGCCAATTCTATTTCCTCACCGTCAAAATAGATCTCAGCAAGCATCGCATAGCAATCCTCAGTAGGTCCGTGATGTTCGAGTGTTGATTCTAACAATTTGATTGCTTCATCAAGCCTATATTGCTCACGCATCAATTTTGCCATGAGAATTTCAACCTCATAGTTTGAACTGCCATTGACTAATAAGGGACTTAGGATTTCAATCGCTTCGGGTACCTCATCGAGAGAAAAAAGGCAAACCGCAAGCGCATAACGTACTACCGATAAATCCTCTTTGCTAAGCGCCAGAGAGAGTGCCTCTTTTGCCTCGTCAAACTTCCCTAAATGGATATCAATGAAACCTTGCTGGGCAATACAAGCTTCATTATCGATAACCTTCGCTCGATCAAGATAGATTTGCGCCGCTTCAAAATCGCCTAATTGCCGGTAGCCTTCGCTTACAGAAATTAATAGATTAAAATTGTTAGGATCTTGTTCAAGGTAGTGGAGGAAGTTTGTTAGCTTATCTTTATTATCGTTTGTAAAAGTCATGTAAATCACTCAGCAGAGGGTAATCGAGGTAAAATTAAATTCAAGTTAAACTATTTACCAGGATTGTACCACTAAATACCATCCAGCAATCAGGATGAAAAACAGTATTTTAATGGGTGAAAAAATACAGATTCTGTATGTGGGCTAGTGGCGATTCATAAACAATATTGCCTATGAACCGCAGTCTGTGACTTAAATAAATCTATTCTCAGTTATAGGGTCGTATTGGTACTGGTTGTGCTCGTTGTGCTCGTCGTACTTGTTGTATTTGTTGTATTTGTTGTATTTGTTGTAGTGCTAAGGTTCGCAAAAAATCCCTTAGCCACAACTATAGAGTTGTCTTTTGTTTGATGAGGCAATTCAATTTGCTCTTTTAGATGCTTATTTTCTACTTTTAGATACTCATTTTCTGCTATGAGTGTTTTTTGTTGTTGTTGCATATTGCGCATTAAACGGGCTAAATTAATAAGTGTATCTGTACTATTTTCAATTCCACCAATCTCTGAGTACATGGTGGTTTTTCCGCATAAATCAAAATAGAGTGAACTTTTTAAATCTCTAAGCTGAGTATCTGTTTTATCCGATTTGCACAGTGCGGTTAATAATCTAAATTGGTGCTCTTTATACTCAATTATTTCTTGTTCTGAGAATGAAGCAAAAAACAACATTTCATTGATAATATGAAAACATTGAAGCTTTGCTTCGTTATACCAAGGACTGTTTTTCTCAATGGAGTCATAGGCTACTAGTGCTTTGTCGAAAATCGATTTTTTCTTCAATTCTTTTGCTAAATTCCACAGGCAATCTTTAAAACCTAGCTTTACTGCCTTAGTAGCTCTCTCTATTGCAAGGTCATATTCTTCGTGTTTTAAAAAGTCTTTCAGTTCTTCACAGGGATCAAAACAACCAATTTGCGAATCCAATTGTTCACAAAGTTGTTTAGTAATAGGAGCAAATTGTAATAAAGTTTGCGTGATTAAACATAGTTCTTCTTTTGTTTTTATATCTTTGATTTGAATCCAGTCGTGATAGTAGGTAAATTCTATATTATTTTTTGCTAATGACTGTTCAACAAGCTTACAAATTTGGCCAGTTCTAACCATAACACCGATTTTTTTCGGCACTAAGTAATCATCAAACTCTTCAAAACTAAAACAGTAACGATCTATTTTGCTGTCTCTGACGCTCACTGCAGTTAATACTTCTGAAACGTAGAAGGGGTTTATAGTCCAATTAAAGGTATTATTAAGAAAACCTAAATCTAAATCAGTTTTAGGATAATCCATTGACCAGCCAAGCTCTTTAATCCCGTTAAATGGCGAATTATATTTTTTTGTCATGTTGATAGCATGAGAGATAAAAACCCGAGTTTTTAAATCAAGATCATCCTCAATCTCGAAAATAGGAAAATCAAAGGTATCGTGTATTTTATTTTCGGTTTCTAGAATATAGTTCTCTAAAAAGTGGTCATCCGATAACTCGACAATAATCGCAAATCCGAGCTCGCAAATTGGCCGGATCACTTCTTCATTATCAAGATAGGGAAAATTTCTGTCAAAATAAAAGACTATCTTTAGAATAGTCTTCATTTCATTTAAAAGTTCCTTCTGTAATTGTTCTTTTATAATTGGCGAAGCACCTTGAATAATAATTTCTTGTTCTTCAGCCCAATTTAATAGGGATATTTTGGATTCATCTAATAGCTTTTCATTTACGTAAGATCTGTGATTATATAATCTGTAATAACGGCCAATATTTTCGAATTGGTAGGTGAAATAACCGATTCTTGGTTAATTTTTTTCTCGTACATATTCTGCCTCGTGTGTTAAACAAATTCAAATGGAATTAAGATTACACAGAAATGCTTAAGGTTTTATTAAATTGGCATGCTTAAGGAAGAAGTCGAGGGTTCATAATATCTTTCGCAATTAACGAGAACTCACTTGACGTTTTGGCCATGACAATTTTTATATTTCTTTTGGCTGCCGCAAGGACAAGGGGCGTTACGAGAAGTGTTTAGCTTTTTAGCTAGAGTTTTGGCTTTAGGTTGAATCCCTTCGGTATAAAACCATTTACCCTCAATGCGCTGAAATTTGCTGAGTTCATGAATAACTTGTGTTTTTCCTTGCTCTTGAAATCTTGCGATAAACTCAACATAACCAATGTTTTCGTCTTTATCATCCATAGAGCTAGTTATGACCTCAAGGCATTTCCAATAGACTTGTTGTGCCCATTTGGTCGCATCAATCTCATTAAAATCATCGAGCGGTTTACCACGCATGGTATTTTTTATGTAATCAATCTTAGCTTGAGTGTAAGCCGTATAGCGTGAACGCATTAAGGCTTCAGGGCTTCTAGCCTCCGTCTGCTTATCTATTAATAAACCACAACAATCCAAATAGTCATTTGGGGAACCACAAGGGCATTGGCTCATTTGATATTCCTAATATTATCAATGGTTCTAATTCAAATCTTGCGTATAATTGCTAAAATTAATTTTAATGGAAGCAACATGATTATATTGTACCAATTTCCTAGCGTTTGGGGATTACCCAATACCAGTCCTTTTTGTTTAAAAGTCGAAACATATTTGCGAATGACCGAACTACCTTATGAAATTAAAGCGGTTATGGATCCACGCAAAGCCCCAAAAGGAAAACTTCCTGTTATCAAAATAGATAATAAAAAAATTGCTGATAGTGAAATAATTATCGATTTTTTAAAAGGGAAATTTGGTGATAAACTTGATAGAAATCTATCAAAAGAACAACAAATATTAGCACATCTAATTGACATTAGTTTTTCTGAGCGTCTTTACTGGATTATATTATATACACGATGGCAATATGAGCCGAATTGGCTGCCTATAAAAAAGACTTTTTTTGCAAAATTACCTGCTATTCCGAAACTTTTTGTACCGAACCTTATTCGTAAAAAAATGATTAAAGCCTTGTATATTCAGGGCATGGGTCGGCATAATTATGATGAAATTCTTGAGATGGGTTTTAAAACGCTTGATGCGATGGTCGATATTCTCGGCGAAAAAAAATATTTTTTGGGCGAAGAACCAAGCACCATTGATGCAACAGCCTTTGCTTTTTTGATAAATATCCTTAAGATCCCTTATGATGACGCCTTAAAAGCACACTTAAGTAAATCTATAAATATACTTAATTATTGCGATAGGATGTTGGTTAATTTTTATCCGGAATTAGCAAACCTTCTGCAAGTTGATAATAAAGGAAAAAGGGTTTGATTTCTGACTTTGCAACCCCAATTTAATTTGCTAATATTTATCCTGTTTATAACTACAATTGAGATATTAAATGCCAATAATTAATGGAAATCGTGTAGAAAAAAAAGAGAAGATTAAAGCTGAAATATCAAGTATAACCTTTGAGAAAATAGCCCAGTACTGTGCTTGGGCTAAAATTGATGATGTCGGTTTTTTCATTGAAGAAGCTGCTTGTTTTATTTTCGCAAAAGATCGCGATTGGAAACAACATAAATGCAAAAAGTCAGTTTCAACCTAAGAAATTAAGGTGTCATCTCCAGCTTAGGGTTCACCGCCATTAAGTTAAGAAAAAAGTCATGCCCACACTCCGCGGCTTGCCACGCTTACTCTCCGCGGCTTGTCACGCTTACTCTCCGCGGCTTGTCCGCGGAATCCAGGAATCTCTAAGCTAGTACTGGATTCCGCGGAGAAGCCGCGGAAAGTAGGTTTTACATAATGTAATGGCAGTGACCTCGGGGTTACCCCCCAAAAATAAGGACATAAAATTTCATCTAAAATACGTAGGTCGGGCCCTGAGGTATCGTCACCTTTATAATATGGATCTATTAAGCCAGGTGTGTCTATTTGTATTGTAAATGTCGTCCCTGCGTAGGCGGGGATCCATCCAAAAAATTAGCACAATTTGCAACCTTTATGGATGGATCCC
>JACCWL010000201.1 GCA_013697645.1 Tatlockia sp.
TCGTCAGTCTGTAACGCATCAAGAACTCGTAGTACTTCTTGTGGATTGCGGCCTACATTTAGGTCAGTCACCATCACAAAGCGAGTAATGCCTTCGGGATCAATGATGAAAGTTGCCCGTTGAGCCACACCTTCTTCTTCATCAAGAATACCCAGGGCTTGACAGAGTTCGCGTTTGATATCTGCAAGCATTGGAAAAGGGAGCTCATGTAAATCAGGATGGTGGTTACGCCAAGCTAAATGAACGAACTCACTATCGATACTTGCACCTAAAATTTGCGCATCACGATCGCTGAATTCAGGATTCAATTTGCCAAAGGCTGCAATTTCGGTGGGACAAACAAAGGTAAAATCTTTTGGCCAGAAAAATACAACAAGCCATTTTCCAGGATAAGTTTGATTAGAAATCAGATGAAATGAATCTTTTATGTCATTGCTAATTGTTGCTTTTAGTTGAAACTCGGGGAATTTATTGCCTACTCGAATCATTCTTTTCTCCTAATTAAGGTTTTCAAAGCAGCGTTCTGCTTACCTAAACTTTAGAAAGGATTGCTAAATAAGTAAAATCGATTATTTTTATTGAATCAATCAACATTAACTATCGTGTTACTCAGCTTCGATTCTCTATTCATTAAAAGAAGAATAGACATACCTATTAGACTAAAAACAACAGCAGGAATGGCCAGAGGTAAGGTTGAATTGACGGTGTTATTAATCAGAAAATAACCCACTACACCCGCAAAGAGAAAACGCAATGCGCCAACTGCTGCAGCTGCCGCTCCCTTTGCTTCATCAAAGGGAGCCATAGCACCGCCAGAACCCGCTCCCATACAAAAACTACCGCCAATCCCAATCAATAGCATGGGGTAGATAAAATTCTTAACACTTAATCCTTGAGCAAGATACCAGACTAACATCCACAAACCTCCCCCAAAGCTCAGACAATACCCAAGGATGCAGGTTTTATAAATGCCTAAACGTTCAACAATTGAACCACCGATAAAGCTACCTATGAGTATCGAAATTCCCATAAAACAGAAATAAAAACCGTAACTGGTCTCTGGAATTTCTAAAGTTCGGATAATTAAATAAGGAGATAAAGCACAAAAGAGATAAAAATAGCAATGACCGAATGAAGAAGCCAAGGTATAAACTGCAAAATCCTGATTGCGGATTACTTGGAGATATTGACCAAATACCTTAGTACTTAAGGGTGTTCGTTTAGATACTGGCAAACTTTCATCCAGCCAAAAGCCTAGGGTAAATATCGCCGGTAATGCGACTAATAAAAGCGCCCAGAATGTTGATGACCAACCCAGGTAGATATCGAGATAAGAACCAATAAAAGTAGCAAAAATCGGAGAAAAGGAAATCATGCCATTTAAAAAGCTATAGGCTTTTGCCGATTTATCACCATCATAAATATCTCGCACAATAGCAAAACCTAAAACCATCATGCCGCATGAACCCAAGGCTTGAATTATTCTAAATGCAATTAACTCATTAACGTTAGTAGCCAGCCCGCAAAAAATTGAGCCTAAGGCAAAACAAAGTGCCATCAATACTGCAATTTTCCTGCGGCCAAAATGGTCAGAAACTGGACCGATAACCAATTGCATGAATCCCGCACTGAACATAAATAAATTTAAAGTCATCAGCATTTGACTGTCAGTGGCATTAAACTCTTGTGTTAAATGAGGTATAGCAGGCACATAAATATCCATCGCCAGAGGCAAAGCAAGCACCATGGGAGTCAACGCGAGAATTAATTTGCTAAACATCTTAGTCTTACCGGAATATTATAAAAATTTATTTTAACACTAAACCGCTATTTGACTAAATGTCTAACAACTTTCGGAGCTCCCTGCCTGCCTTCGTAAGATCCTTCGCCATGCTCAGGATGACGGTTGGCAAGTGGCGTTAATGACCTGAGGTTATCGACAAGGAACTATAGATGACGTATTATCATTTGACTCTTAATTTCAGAGCTATTGTTTGATGGATTTCTCGATGTAATTCAAGATGTTCTGAGTTTCAATCAGCTAAAAGAGTTATAGATCAATCATTTGGAGTGAAGCTATGGCAGCCGAACAACTTTCGGTCTCCTTCGTCAGCCGACTGTCATTACCTGGCACCCACAAAATGCCACAAGCGTATTATCGCTCTAAACTATTTATTGCTCCTTTTACAACCAATCCCTTAGTTGCTGCGGCAGGCCCACTCTTGTCTTTACTTGAAAGACTATGCATAGCCCCTTCTTTGCCGCCCATTAACTCCATTCGTGACAATATTGAACATGAATTGCGGGCTTTTCACAGTCGTTTGAAGGGCAAAAACCATACCGAAGAGCTTGATGCCATCGCCCATTATTTACTCTGTGCGACTATTGATGAAATAATAGGAAAAAACTACCTAAGGCTCCATGGTCAACCTGCGGAATTTCAAGCCTTTACGCCTTCATCTTTTGATGAAAAGGGCCCGCAACGGCGTTTTTTTGAAATAATAAGTTATATAAAACAAAACCCCAATCAATATCTCGATTTGCTTGAACTTGCTTATTATTGTTTGATAACCGGGTTTGAAGGCGAACAACATGGACGGGCCGATGGCAGGCAAGTCTTGGATAATTTAATTGAAGAATTATACCAATTGATTCATCAGCATCGGGTGAATAAAACTTATCGCTTATTCCATGAACCCAAAACTGTTGAAAATTTCCCCAAAGACCGCAGACCCTTAATCGCCGTGGCCTTGATTGCTTTGAGTGTATTAACTGCAAGTTATTTTGCCAGTCATATCCTCTTGGATAAACAAGCAAAAACAGTCCAATTTGGGCAGACTATAACCTCAAGATTGGATTATTAATGGATAAATCTCTGAGCGCGCTTTGTGACGCCTTAAAAAAGATCCTTGGGCATCTAAAGCCGCAGTCGAATCCTGTCTCCTTTCTGTTAATGACTGGAAAAGTAAAACAAGGTAAAACCACTTTACTACGTCAGTCTAACTTGACCCATTATCCCTTAGATGGTGATAACAATGCTCAGTTTTATTACAATCAACAGGGCGTCATTTTAGAACTTGGCGAAGGCTGGCTTAACCAGACTGAAAACCTTATAGCTTATACGTTAAAACAATTAAACCGTTGCCATAAAAATGTTAGAGTTTCAGGCCTTATTCTCTGCGTGGATTCAAGCGAATTACTCTTAGTAGAGCCTATACATCTGCCTGAGCTTTGCAAGTCACATGCACTCTTAATCGAACGCTTTGGCGAAGGTTTGGGCTATGCAGTTGATACAGCCCTGCTCTTTACTAAACTCGATGCCTTAGCTGGCTTTTGTGATTTTTTTCAAAATGATCACCCCACTGAGTTAGCAAAACCGCTAGGATTTTCCATTGGCAATGTTAAACAACGAAAACGATTACTTGAAATTTATAGACATCGTTTTGATCAGATGATTGAAGTTTTAGGACAGCAAATTATCTCTAAATTGCATCCAGCTCGTTCCACGGTTAAACGTACTTTGATTAGGGAATTTCCTCTTCAGCTTGCTAGTCTGCGCGTACCAGTACAGTCTTTGATTCAAAATTTATCCTTAAATCGTTTCCATATTAAAGCTATTTATTTTACGAGTGCTGAACAAGGCGGTTTGAGTGTCGATCGTTTAAATAAAAAAATCGAACATGAATATGCACTGACCATTCAGGATAAATTCCCGCAATCCAATAATTATCGTGCCTATTTCATTGAGGGCGCTCTTAAAACCTTCTTAGAGCAAACCAAGCGTCATATAACCAGGATTAGTTCTACTCAAAAATGGTTAGCAGGTTTAGCTGCAGGAACTGTGGCTTTCTCGCTTTTTTTGCTTGTACATCAGCACTTTAAGACCTCAAGATTGTTAGATGAGGCAAGCAAAGAATTACTAGCTTTTGAAACCTTAAATAGCCAATCAAATGATAAAAGCCCAGCTCTCTATCATTTATCCTTAGCTACTAACAAACTTGATCAAATTCCAAGCAACTTATTCTCTTTGCCCACCATTGAACAGTTAAAAACTGAAGTGAGCAACTCGAATAAATATCACTTAAACGATAATTTTATTCCAGAATTAATTGCAGATCTTGAGCAAATTGCAAGCGATCCCTCCCAGTCCCAAATTGTTCGTTATGAGGCTTTAAAGGTTTATTTGATGCTTGCTGAACCAGATCATTACTCAGAAAAAGAAATCATTAACTGGTTTTCAAATTATTGGACTGCCACTAATCAACAAAGAAATCTTGATAAACAGCTCTTGTTGCTCAAAAATACGCTAAAACAACCGATGCAGCCTTTAAACATTAATAGGCAAATAGTGAGCGATGTACGCAACTATCTGAATGCCTTGCCTGCTACGTATCTTTATTACTCCTTGGCTAAAAACCATTTTCCCCAGGAAAAACATAAAATTGCCGTTGAAGGCTTCAATCTTCTTAGCAGGGAATTGCCGATATATTTTACAAAAGCTGGTTTTAAAGAAGAAATCGCCTTACTTCCCAAAATTGCAGCACAGTTACAACAGGAAAACTGGGTATTAGCAAGGCAGGATCTGAATAACTTACAAGCAGCTCTCGAAGAGGCTTACTGCTTTGAATACCTAACCTGGTGGCAAAACTTTATCCGTCACAGCAAGCCCATGCATTACCAGGATTATCAGCAAGCTCGACAGCTTACTCAAATCTTGCATCAAACCAATTCAGTCAACAAACTTATTGAACTCATTCAACAGCAAACCGCTCCTGAAATAAACGATCGTTCAAGTCTGTTTAATGAGAAAATTGCGAATCACTTCACTTACTTGAATTTAATGAGTGCGTCGACGACAAAAGAACTTAGTCTAAACATCAATGAACTCGACAAATTCTTAACTACTCTATCCATGATTAATGACCAAGGGCGAACTGTTTTTGAACTGACTAAAACACGATTCCAGGGTGGAACAGCCTCAGATCCCCTAAGTAATTTATATAATCGGGCAAAACAATTGCCTGAACCTGTTGCCAGTTGGACTAAACAATTAGCGGATGACTGTTGGTTTATTTTTATTCATGAATCGAAAGGTTATCTCAATAGCCAATGGCAGCAATTGGTGTACAGAGATTATCAACATACCATAGCCGCTCATTACCCGCTGGATCCACAGCAAAGCAAGGAAGTTAGCATCGCAGACTTTGATCATTTCTTTGCGCCGCATGGCACGCTAAACTCCTTTGTTCGCCACTACATCAAACCGTTTTTAGATACCTCTGTACCCCAGTGGCAGCCTAAGGAATTAAATGGCTATGTATTACCGATCTCCCCTAAAATACTCAACGAACTTATTCGCGCTAATGTAATTAGCAATATGTTTTTCCCGGACAATACTGGGACATCAAAAATTGAATTTAGCTTACAAAAAATTAACTTAGACCCTATCATCGCTAACCTCGAATTAAGTATTGGCCATACTATACTCAGAGATAATCAAGGTACTGATTCTTTTACACAATTTAGCTGGCCGGAAAATAACGCCAAACTTACCTTGTACTCTATTGAAGGCAACCGCTTTGAGATTGAAGAAACAGGAACTTGGGCTTTCTTTAAAATGTTGCAAAAAGTGAATGTTCTGGTCGATAGCAATGACAGTTCAAGCCTGCAAATTTTATTTGAAATCAATGGCAATTCTGGTCGGTACGTACTAAAAACACAAAATCCGATTAACCCTTTCAGTCCTGGGATCTTGACAGGTTTTGACCTTAACCCAGAAGTTGCCTAGATCTACTCTCACTCTCTATCAAATAGCAAAAAATTGCATATACTTAATGCGTGTCCATAAATAACAAGGAAATCTTCATGAAAGAGTTAAGGAAAGATGACTTTAAAATATTCAAAGAAGAACAAAAACTACATTCTAAATGGTATCAGTTCGGGGAACTACACCTATCACTAAAATAAAAGCCAATTAAACTAAGTCCCTCAATAAAAAGAGGGAGACCGGAGTGAAATTAGAAAAAG
>JACCWL010000084.1 GCA_013697645.1 Tatlockia sp.
AATCTGCCTTATGTACGTTCTCGGATAGAGCGATGATTGCGTACTGTGGTCAATCCCATGATGTGGTTTGACGGCTAAACGGGAAATTAATAATAAAAAAGTGGAGATGAAGCATGTTAAATTTGAAGAAAGCAGCGTTAGCTGTTCTTGCTTTAAGTACTTTAAGTAGCACTGCAGTATTTGCGGGTACCATGGGACCAATTTGCACCCCTGGTAATGTCACTGTTCCTTGCGAAAGAACAGCGTGGGATTTTGGAGGATACGCTCTGTACCTTCAGCCTACTCATGGTGCGGGAAATGGATATAATTCCTATAATAATAACTTCGGTACCACCTTCGGTGCAAATAACGGTGGTTTCAACTCAAGACATTATCATGACTTTGATTCTGATTGGAATTGGGGCTTTAAGCTTGAAGCTTCTTACCATTTCCTTACCGGTAACGATCTGAACGTTAACTGGTATCATATGCATGATGACAATGATCATAATGATAATAACAATAATAACTTCCGTAGCTTCACTGACTTCAATACGGCCTCAAACTTCAATTTCGGTGCTGGCAGTTCAATCCACACTCGTTTTGAATCAGAATGGGATGCTGTTAACGTAGAGTTAGGTCAACACGTTGATTTCAGCGAGTGGAAAGTAATCCGCTTCCATGGTGGTGTTCAATATGCTCGAATCGAACATCAATTCAATTCAGATGTGTTTGCTCCACAATTCTTTGGTGCAAATGGTTTCGGTGCTGTAAATAATCACTCTACCCTACCGCTTGCTTCTTTTGAAACTAGGTTCAACGGTGCCGGACCTCGTGTCGGTGCTGATATGTCTTTCAGACTTGGCAATGGTTTCGCAGTATATGCTAACGGCGCAACTGCACTGTTAGTTGGTGAAGGTAGATTTAACAGCTCAAACGGAGCCTTCCCAACATTATTATCTCCTGTTGTCGGCATACCAGGATCAGGATCTAAAACAACTATAGTTCCTGAAATGGAAGCTAAGTTAGGTGCTAAATATACTTACGCTATGGCCTCAGGTGATTTATCACTAGATGCTGGTTACATGGTGGTTCAATACTGGAATGCTAATCACCTCCTAGTAGGTCACGTTGACGGTACTTTTGAATCTCGTGAATCTGACTTCGCTCTACATGGTCCTTACGTAGGTTTGAAGTGGGTTGGTAACGTATAATCTGCTAAGTTCTAATGTTTTAGTAAAGCCCATCACTTGTGATGGGCTTTTTTTTAGATAAAACGGAGTGATCATGCTAAAAAATACAACCTTAGCGATTTTTGGTCTGGCAGTAAGTGGATTTACAGCTGCAGGAACGATGGGTCCTTTATGTACACCTGAAAATGTTACCGTTCCTTGTGAAGAAAGAAAATGGGATCTTGGCGTGCAGGCACTTTATTTCCAGCCAACTTATACTGCTTACAAAGGTTATGAGCGCCGTTCAAACTATGATTATAAAAGCACCGATCCTGAATGAGGTTGGGGTTATCGGATCGAAGGTTCTTATCATTTCCTTAGAGGCAATGATATTACAATGACTTTAATCCATTATGATGTTGATACAGAGCGTGGTACTGATTATATAGGCCGCACACCTTTTACACTCACTTCTCTGCCATACAATTTACATCTCGAAAGCAAATTTGATCAGGTTAATTTAGTCTTTGGCCAACACGTAGATATGAGTGTTCGGAAAAAAGCCCGTTTTTATGGTGGCTTGCAGTATGCGAAAATTCGAGTTGATGAGACCAATGTTTACAGCGTGGTACCTCAAGCTCTCCTTCTACAAAATGTTACTGGATTTAATCAATACCGAGATGCAGATTTAATTGGTGGTGGACCAGTTATTGGGATTGATTATTCTTATAATTTAGTTAGGGGTTTAAGTCTAACAGCGAACACAGCTTCCTCGCTTCTCTTAAGTTCAACCCGCTCAAGTAGTGGTTACGTATTTGCACCAACAGGGTTGGTAAGATTTAATCATAAACATTCTCATAAAAATGTTGTTCCCAGTTTTGAAGCAAAACTTGGTCTTAAATACGTGCACGAATGTCCCCATGGTGCTCTTCTATTAGAAGGTGGTTTCCAAGCTCTAAATTACTTCAATGTATTTGAAACAAGCGGACAAGCATTGTGGAGCGCTTCTCATACAACTGATTTTGGTCTTTACGGCCCCTATTTTGGCGCAAAATGGGTTGGAAACGTGTAATTACCTTTTAATCCATTGTGCAAAAGCCCGCATTTGGGCTTTTTTTATTTTGTAAGCATGTAGGCTCTCTATGGGGCACTATCATCTGACAGTTGACTAAGCCTTAACCTCATCAAATAGAATTAGATACCCCATAAAAATTATGCCCAAACACTAGGCACTAAGATTAATGCGAGATATACTCCTTTTGCTATCTAACCCGGAAGTACAAAAAATATTCAGGAGTTTCTCGCGTGAAACACAGGGCGCTAATCTTGGTCATTTCTACGATTTCTAGTTCACTTTTTGCGGCTGATAACGGACAGTTACAACAGGAAATTAAACTTTTACAGCAACAAGCCAAGCAAATGCAAATGCAACTTGCACGTTTGCAAAAACAATTAGTTAGTCAAACAAGAAGTGAAAACACATCAAAGTCCCCTGAGCCTACTAAACCTCAAAGCACCATAAAACCCCCTAAGGTTTTAAAGAAAAAACCTGTAAAGGTGTCGCCAATTTTATCTGAAAAAGTACAAACCCAAGCAGCAGAAATCAAACCAGTTAAACCTAAATCTAAATGGATTCCAATGCCACTTAAAGACGAAGGAAAAACCTATCATTCTAGCAAGATAAGGGTTCATGTTGACGAAGGGTCTCAAACTGGCTTTTTTCCTACTGCTTTGATTGCTGATGGCCATGTAATAAGTTATATCGCAGGAACACCCATTGTATCTTCACCGTATTTGGGTGATCGCCCAGCCTTTGATGGCTCCGACTATATCGTTAATATTTCAAGTATTAACCGTGATATTCGTCTAATGGATCAACGTCGTCGGCTATATCGTGCTTATGAAAGCATAGGTTACCCCAAACCTAATATGCCTATCATTGCCATCAGTGGCAAGGTAGAGCCCGTTGCAATGATTAATCGCCCCTATGTGGGCAGATCAAAATCTGATCTTAATTTAGGCTCTAGCGAGCTCGATGTAGCAGCGGCTTTAAACGATAAAGTGGAGGGTTTCATGTCGATTTCATATGATGACACGCCTCCACCCGTGGGTCCCCGCGTTGCTAATTCTGCTTTTAGCTTAAATATGGGTTTTGTTAATATTGGCAATTTGGATCGTACCCCATTTTACTTTACCGCGGGTCAGATGTACGTGCCTTTTGGACGTTACTCTAGCTCCATGATTAGCTCATCACTGCCGCTGCGGCTGGCTAGGACAAAATCCAGACCCTTTATATTAGGTTACAAATCACAGGGAGATTTTGGTCCTTATGCTGCTGTTTATGGTTTCAAATCAGATTCAAACCTGGGCCATTCAGGTATCGGGGGTGTAAATTTAGGTTATACAATCAGAAAAGGTAAGCTTTCGGGTGATGTTGGTGCTGGATATATAAGCTCGATCACCGATTCGACCGGTATGCAAGACACCGGTTCTGCTCCATTTACTACTTTTGGCGGTTTTTCCTCTCCTACCAATGGCAATGAATTAATTCATAAAGTGGGAGGAATAGATGTTCATGGAAATATCAGCTTCGATCGTTACAGCTTAACTGCTGAATGGGTCGGTTCTTCAGGCGCTTTTAGAGCCTATGATTTGAGCTTCAATGGACAAGGGGCAAGACCACAAGCAGCTCAGCTCGAAGCGGGCATTACCTTTATGGCATTTAGAAAGCCATCGTCAATTGGGGTTAGTTATCAATGGACTAAAGATAGTTTGGCTTTGAATCTGCCAAAACACCAATTTAGCGCGGTTTTCAATATTTCAATTTGGAAAGATACCGTTGAAAGTATAGAGTACCGTCATTCGGTTGACTATAGAACTAATCAGTTCGCCAATGGTATCTCCGCTCCAGACCTTGTTAATGATCTTACTTTTGGTACAGGCCGCGCAGGAGATGCTGTTATCGGGCAAATCGGGGTATATTTCTAGTTGATTTTATTCTCAAGGCAGTTGTGTCAGGAAGTCCCACAACCCTCGTGTCCTAATGCCAGTGGAGTTTTGTGAGTTGCTGAGAAAATTAGCAGAATAATAGGCTAATATCTTCCACTCCTAAGGCCTTTATGGTAGAACTTTGTTTTTTGTTAAGTTAATCAGGTGAGGCAATGGCAATTAAATCGGATAAATGGATCGAAAGAATGGCGTTGGAACATGGCATGATCTCCCCTTTCGAACGCCAGCAAGTACGTGAAGAGAATGGGGGACGAATTATTTCTTACGGCGTTTCCAGCTACGGTTATGATGTGCGCTGTGCCGATGAATTTAAGGTTTTTACTAATATCAATTCCGTAATAGTGGATCCTAAAGCTTTCGATGAGAACTCTTTTGTGGATGTACAATCTAATGTTTGCATTATTCCACCTAATTCCTTTGCTCTAGCGCGAACGATTGAGTATTTTCGCATTCCACGAACCGTGTTAACGATTTGTCTCGGTAAATCGACTTATGCTCGCTGCGGCATTATTGTAAATGTAACGCCTCTGGAGCCTGAATGGGAGGGGCATGTTACTTTAGAATTTTCCAACACTACACCACTTCCTGCTAAAATCTATGCCTACGAAGGGGTAGCGCAAATGTTATTTTTAGAATCAGACGAAGTATGCACTACTTCTTACCGGGACCGGGGCGGCAAATACCAAGGTCAAACGGGAGTGACCTTGCCTCGTACCTAAGCGCTGAGCTCTAGAAGATTGGCTAGATTTGCCCATTTTGAGAGAAAACGTAATAAATAATGCTCACACGAAATCCACAGCCTACGTTCCGCGCTTAGGCGGGAACTCATTCTATGCTTAGTGAAGAAAGGATGCCTCGAACAAGTCGCGACATCTAGGCAAGGATTTGTTCATGCAGAACCTTACACCTCAGTCATCTTTTTTTAATGGAATCTTAGCGCGTGATGCATTAACCCTTTCCCTTAATTCTTTTCCTGGTTTAAAGTGAGGGCTGTATTTAGCTGCAGTAACCACTTTTTCGCCTGTTTTGGGATTATGAGCATTTCGTGGGGGCCTATAGTGCAGAGAAAAACTTCCAAAACCACGAATTTCAATTCGCTTGTTATTAACTAGCGCCTCACCCATTAATTCAAGCATGCGATTAATGCAGTCCGCCACTTGCTTTTCAGGAAGATGCGTCATTTTTGCAGCAAGCCTTGCAATGAGTTCCGATTTAATCATACCCACCTCTGTAGCCGCGTTGTTAGGGGGTCAGCATCAACCATATCAGTCGCTGACTTCTTTATCTCTCTATTTCAGTATAGACAGCGAAAGAAATTATTCAATCTTATCAATTAACTGTAGCAATATAATATACTCTAATGCAATGCCTGGCGGGTCCAGAATAGGAATAAACCATGCTCCTGCTGGGGATTTGGGCATTTTTGTGTTTATTGCCTTTATATTAATCGATGCGACGTTGAATAATGGCCGTCACATAACCCCAACTCATTGCGACCTCTGTTTTACGTACAGTGATAAAACACCTCGAATGTAGCGACTTGGAGGTGCTAATTACTAGTGCTCCGGATTTTATTTGTTCAAGATGTCTGGATACCGCATCCCAGCTTTCACCAAAAAAAGCGGTCGAGTTAATGAAAATTAAGGATGCTTCAACTAAATCAATCTTGAGGAAATCATTGTTTATAAAGCGAATAGAGTCTGCTTTTGACTGATATCCTGCTATTTTGCTAAGGCGCTGTTGCTGGGATAAGGCGGTTTTATTTAACGAAGGAAAGAGTTCAATCCCATAACTCTTATTGATATCAAAAACCATAGCACAGGCAAGAACCGCTTTTCCTGTGCCTGACCCTAAATCATAAAATACTGTGGAGGAGTTTGGATTGCATAAGGATAACAAAGCAATAAAAGGTTCAAAAATTATTTCACCATAGAGATATTCTATAGCATCTTGTTCTTTTCTTGCTTGGCGTGACAAGGCAAAGCCGTCAATGTCAGCATAAAGTTTTTGAAAGACAGGAGCATGCTTATCCAGTTCTAAGGCCAGTCTCCAGCGTTTTAGGGCGATTTTTTGTCTTAATTTTTTTTGAAAAAGAATAAATGTAATAAAAATTAAAAGAAACAAAGAGATCCACATAGTTAATTTTCTTCTTTTAAAGTGTAAAATTCTATAATCCTAGGTAAAATACCTTTGCCAGTCCTAGATTTTCGAATATTAACAATGATTAGAGCTATTTTCACAGTCAGTTTTGCTATTTTTTTTCTTCTTACTTTATTCATGTATTTGTTTCAAAGGCAATTAATTTATTTTCCCTCCAAAGAAATACCAAGCCCCCAGCTGTTTCAAGCTAAAGATATGCATGAAATAGAGTTAAAAACGGCAGACGGTTTAAGGTTAATTGCCTGGTATAAACCAGCGTTTGCAAATCAGCCTACCTTATTGTTTCTACATGGTAATGCCGGACATATTGGTCATCGAATGCCTCTGATTCGCGAATTTTTATCCGCTGGATTTGGGGTGCTGCTATTGGAATATCGGGGTTATGGCGGCAATGAAGGCAAGCCAACGGAAGCAGGTTTTTACATGGATGCACGAGCTGCTATGTTGTTTTTAGCCCAACAGGGCCTGGCATCAAAGAAGATTGTGCTTTATGGCGAATCTCTAGGGACTGCGGTGGCCACTAAAATGGCTTCTGAATTTCCGGTTTGCGCCTTAATACTTCAATCGCCATTTACCTCGCTCCCTGCTGTCGCACGCTACCATTACCCTTGGATTTTTATTACACCCCAAGACAAATATAATTCACTAGTACTCATACCATCCCTTAAAATGCCCCTACTAATTTTTCATGGGAAAGACGATCAGATAGTGCCTTATTCGCAGGGTTTAGAGCTCTATAACCAGGCAAATGAGCCCAAAAAAATGATTTCTATAGAAAATAGAGGGCATATTTTTGAAGTGAGCGATTTCATCGATGAGGTTAGATCCTTTATTCAATCAGGGTGTTCTTAAATTTATCGAACCAAAATGAATTTATGCAGTATAATGTAATTTTAGTTAATATTTCCTTAATTTAAATTGCATACAATAACCTTATATAGATTTAAATAGATTAAGTTGCCCAGGAGATTGTCATGGTGCATAAAACCAGCACTCAGGTTAGTTTAGGAATTTTTGGTTCACAACAAAAAACTAATCACCCAAAACTACATGCGATAGATATTAAACCAAAATTAGTCGACCTAGGTGGCGATGGGGATTGTGGTTTTTTATCTGCGGCTGGGGCAATGATTAATAATATTGTGTTGATTCCTTCACGGGCAAATAAAAATTTGGCTAAAAAATTACTGACATTTCATGAGACCTATTTTGATCAGAAAGAAATTTCAAAACGCTTAATGGAACCGGATGAACGCTTAAAAGAGTTATTAAAGGGATTAACACTGCCTGAGCGTGCTAAGTTTCTTGCCGAATTAGCCTATGCCTTGCGCCAGGAAACAGTTAATTTTATAACTAGTCCTCAAAACCGTGTACGGTATCGCGGATGTTATGTGAAAAATAATGAGGGAACCTCACCTCAACAAATGCGTTTGCAATCCACCTGGATTGATGAATCTGCAATCGATGCCCTGTCGAAGGTTGTCCAGGTCCCAATAATGATTCGTGAAGTTGAGCCGAATAAAGAGGGGCATTCGCGCACACCGTATTCCTATTTTGAGGGAATAGCAGAGCCCGCAAGCCCTATAACAATGCAATTGCAAGGCTATCATTATATTCCCGAGCTGAGCACCAATTCTGAATATTTTGAATCAATAAGCAGACTAAAAATTGAAGCTGTAAAGCCCAAAGCTAGCGCCCCGGTTCCAGAAGACCCTGACTTAGAAGTGGTTCGCGCGGAAATTGCTGCGAACGATCAACTATTGCTCGAAGAGTTTGAAAGTACGGTAATACGTTTGACAACGAATGTTGAGGAATTCTCTAAAGAGAAGTTGCTTGATATCTATATAAAGGGCATGCAAAAGAGCGATTATTTGCAAGGACGAATAAAATACGTGGGCATTGAACACGGTAATCAAGTCTTTTTTGAAGAAATTGCAGCTGCCCGTAAAGGTGATAAGCCCATCTCTTTTCCCAAAGCAAGCCATGATGATTTAGTCAGAGCTGAGCTAGTTCATGCGATTGCGCGAGCATTAAGTATTGGCCAAATCGACTCTACGCTCGTTTATGGAGAGGAAGCTTTATCCCAAGCTCAAGGAGCTGCTCCCCCTCCTCCTTTTGAAACGGATGAGGAATCAACACCGCGACCTTCTTAAGCTATCTACAATTTAACGCAACAATCCCTGTGGATTTCCAAGATATTTAAATGCCTACTTACCGCGGCTTCCGCCGAAGTAGGCATTTTTTATTTAGTGAGACGATTGAATCTCGCTATCACCAGCAGAAAATGGACCGCTCCTACAAGAGGGATGTATTTGTTGAAGAGGTTGTCTTTCAATTTAACCAGTTATTGGAATACCAAATTACAAGTGACGAGATTCTCCAACACCTAGACAGTGCCTATCCTTTTCAACAAGCACCGGAAGCGCATGAAAAACCGGTGAGCCTGTCTGAATGCACACCAGCAGGGTAATTGCATATCACTTTGTGAACAAGGCAGAAAAAACGGCAGAAAACATTAACGAAGCAGAAGGGAAAATCCGTTTAAGAGCGGTATTTGCAGGACTGGCTAAAAACAAATACCAGAATGCAAACCCTGATTACCTTGCCTATTTGAATGACGGGGCAGCAACAAAAGATATCAGCACCTGGCACAAAGAATTTTTAACGGAGTTTTTGCAAGAGCAGAAGGATGTTTCTGTGAACCGCAATTTTCTCACACGCTGGCTGGGCTTTGAAGGTCACTTAAACGGGATGCTCAGCAACCAGAATTATCTGCTGATGTTTGCAGCCATGACCTCTATTCATGGTGAAAATATCCCGCCAGCTGAAATGGCGCAGACAACCCGGGAGGCTGCGGTCACGCTACTCACGAAATACCTTGATCACAGTTGGTTCATTTAAGTTATTGATCTAATTAATTAAAACATAAACACCATGAATAACTATTGATAATAAAAATAATTTTATTTATACTATGCAAATATTAATCAAGGTGTCTAAAATGTTTTCTGGAAATAAATTTGAAAAATACAATTTTTTCTCTGAAGGCCCTCAAAATGAGCAAGAAATAAAAGAGCTAATTATTGAAAATCTTAATACAAATTATGATTTAAATAATCAAGAAATGATCATTAGGAACTTCAGGGATATTAAAAGCGGAAACTATGGCATAAAACTACTCGCAGGGGAGCAGAATTTATCTAACATCGATTTTCCTACCAATGAATTAAACATTTTTTTTATGGGCACTGGTGGTGCACTTCATTTTGGTGGTAAGCATAAAGATGTATATGAAGGTGGCGATGTGCTTTGTCACCTTGGCTTGCATAAAGGGATTGAGCAAAAGCAACCTACTCTTTTACTAAGAGGAGTTGGTACTGCTAATTTTGTAAGTACTACCCATTACTTCAATGAGGTGTTTGATAAAAATCCTCATACATCCACTGGAGGAGCAATTAACGAGGCGCTATTGGGTTCGAAAACCAATACTAGGCTTAGTATTGCAATGGAGCAATTTTTTATACCTACCTTACTGCAAATGATCACTAAAGTTTTAAAAAATAACAAATCATCAGCAGAATTTACATTCAATATTGTTGGTCATAGCAGGGGAGCAATTTGTTCTTATGCTATGTGCGATTTAATTGAAAAATGGATGGAAGATTCCGCGAATAATACTACCTACTATTCTTTTAGAAATTATAACCACGCGAAGATTATTGCAAAAGATTATAAATTAGCTATTGAAAGCAGAAAGCCTGATGGATCTATTCACACTGATATCCAGAATGAGCTGTCTTTTGATGACATTAAAAAGGCTCTTGATGCTTTAAAGAGTGGCAAAATTAAATATAAAACCAAGTTAATGATCTATGATCCCGTAGAAGGGAAATTTGCATTTGGTGATTACTATAAAACCAAATTTACCTTCCCTATCTTTGGTACTGATTATACTTGTGATTATGCGGGAATTCCTCCCAGTGTAAAAGAGGCGCAAATATTTTTAGCCGTAGATGAGAGAAGGAATGATTTTCAGCCTACCCTAGCAGAAGTTGAAGATGAAAAATCAACTTCCTTAATGCTAATACCAGTTATGGGGGTTCATGGAACCTTAAAAGGCTATCTTAGTGTTTTTAATGATATTGGCCAATACAGTTATTTCACAGCAAAAGATACTTTTTTAAAAGAAGCATTAAGAGCATCGGTAGATTTAGTAAAAGTTAAAAGCACCAGGTTTCTTTTCGACATACTTCCACCCTTTGATCTAATCACGTTTTATAATTTACTCTATTCTAATAAGGGTGAAGGCTATATATCGACTAAAACGCATTTTTTTGAAAAAATTAACCAATTGTGTGAAGAGCGGGACAAGGATTTTATTGATTTTCTGCAAAGTGATTTAAAGATTAGACCAGAAAATTTAAATGATAAATTAATACATAAACAATTAATTAATTTATGCAAATGGATAATGCTTAAGGATCCTAAGTTCTCAAGCCAACTTTATTTTGAGCTAGAGAAAGATATTAATACTATTTTTATGCATCCAAAAGATGAATTAAACGCCAAAAAATTAAACCTATTACGCAAAGAAATGCGACTTGATAAAATGCAGTTATTACTTTCAAAAAATATGGTAAACCAAGATATGCGCGAAAGTAGATATCTTAACATGAGGCATAAGGAAACCTTAAAATTCGAAAAAACCATGCTGAATAGACATTACTCTCATTTATCTTACAATCCTACTTCGACAATTTGGTACCCCAAGTCGGCTGAAATAAGTCAGAAGGCCGAAAATTATTTTGAAGATACTTTTTATTTTAATCTCTTTGATACATTTCAATCCTCTGAGCTTGAAGTATTCAAACCTGAGGAAATAAAAGCCTTAAAATTAGTAAGTTATAATTTTGCTGCCTTGCATGAAAAAGGTATTCTATTTATGTCTAACAAAAAAAATACGGCAGTTGAAGAAGCTTATAGAGAGGCAAGAGAAATTTTTTATGAACATTTGTATGATATTAAACTGGAACTGTCTGAAACACTAAAAATTAAAATCAGCTCAGTTTTAATGATGAAGGAGATATATCAATATCAAATTTATGTTGATCAAAAAAATAACCCTCACTATCTTAAATTGTCAGAGGCTAAAATTGAATATCATTTAAAATCGGCTTTTAAGTTATTAGAAAGCAAACAGCACAATAAAAATCCACAATTATATTTTGAAATATATAACCTTATTTTAAAATTAGAAAGAAGTGAACATATTGATTCATATCGCTCATTGTGTGAAATTTTAAAAACTTTTCTTAAATCACCAGGCACAGACATTGTAAAAGCTCACCTAATCAAGGAATTATGGTCTTGGCATCACGTTTTGATAAATTTTAAAAATGATTTGACAGAAGAGCTAAATCAAGAAATTAGGTATAACAAGACCCTTAGCAAAGGAGTGGCGCCCAATACTCCTACAGAACACCTTTTATATATGATCGCGGAAATTCCGAAATTAATTGAAGGATTTAAAGGTTTAGAAAAATTACGTGATCAATGTACTCAGTTGTCTGGGTCCGGATTAGGAATAAAATCGTTAAAAGACATTGAAAGTAGCATGAATCAATTGATTTTAGAAAAAATTGAGCAGTTAGAAAATGAAGAGCGTAAGGACCCATTTTTGCGTATAAAACGTGACTTAAAACTTAAATTGCACGACCATTTTAAAGCTTTATATATAGAAAAAATGAAATTAACTTTAGTTAAAGAGTCTATCGTAAGTAGGCCACCTAATGCTAATAGCATTATAAATCCCGAGAGAAAGGATTATTTTTATAATAATTTAATAAACCAGCCAACATCATACTACTTTTTTTCAAAATCGAATATTTGGGAATCCGAGATTGTTAAATCCTTTCTAACAGCGGTTCAAGAGTCGAATGTTGTTGATATGAAGGCATACCTCGAAGCAGCTAAACAACTTATTGGCATAACTACCAAATGGTATGTGTTTACAAGCAAGGTATTGGATGACCAAGGTAATACGCCACTGCACTTGATGGCGACCGCTGAGAATCCAGCGTTATGGGAGGTTGTTCAAAATTGCGCATATCAAACCACACTAAGCTCTTACAAGATAGGCGACATTTTTGATTTTACTATAATGAATAAAGATGGGTTAACTCCTCTAACAGCAGCTGTTAAAGCAGGTAAAGTGAACATTGTTAAAAAAATGGAGCATATTTATAAAATTATAGATAAAAACTATGATGAAACAACATATAAAGGTTATATTTACGAAGCAAAATTAAATAATTATGAAAAGGAAAAGGAAAAAAATTCCTTAATTATCCTGGATATTCATGATGAAAAACAAGAAGACAATTATACATTTAGTCAATTTCAAAAATAATGACCTGTAAAAAAATTGTGTAGCTGCAGACTCTCAATTAGCTTACCGCGCAGCAATGAGAATAAGAAAAGGAAAAGCTGTGGAATAAAACAAAACTTGATATTAGCCGGTAGTGTTCAAATAAGTGTGTCAGCTCTTTAAGAATTGTTATAATTTTTACAAATAGGAGAGCTGTAGCATGAATAATAAAGAAATAGATTT